>DATAPF010000318.1:0-6808 GCA_036265355.1 Kofleriaceae bacterium
CGTCCACGTTCACCCGGTGGACGCGGGCCACTGGTTGCACATCGAGGCGCCGGCCGCCGTGGTCGACCTGCTCGCGTCGCACCTTCCATGATCGGCCAGGGCCGGCCAGGGCCGGCCAGGGCCGGCCAGGGCCGGCGGCGCACCGCACGGGTCACTCGCCGCTGGGGTCGCCCTCGGTCGGCTCGGCCGCGGACTCGTCGCGCGCCGGCGCCAGCTCGCGCGGCGGCAGCAGCTCGGGCTCGAGGTCGACCGGGCACGCCATGAAGATCGCCGCGTCGAGCTTCTTGAACGACCGCTTCTTGTACCAGTCGAGCGCGCGCTCGTTGTTCTCGGCGACCTCGAGCACCAGGTGGTTGAGCCCGTGGACGCGCGCGAGGTGGTGGAGCTGCTCGAGCACGAACGAGCCGACGCCGCGGCCGTGCATCTCGGGGTGGACCGCGAGCTCGTCGACGAACAGCGGCCGCATGTCGCGCTTCTCGAAGTAGCGCGGGTTGATCCAGTTGTCCGAGCCGGTGACCTCGTAGCTGCACTCGGCGTACGCGACGATGTCGTCCGCGATCTCGAACACCAGCTGCTCGATGCCCTCCTCCTCGTAGACCTCCTCGAAGCGGTGCTTGGAGCGCGGCCGCTGGTACTCGACGGTCTCGGCGTTGACCTCGCGAAAGCTGATCTTGAGGAAGTCCCACACCCGGCCGATGTCGCGCCGGGTCATATGGCGCACGGTGATCACCGGCTGCGGCGGCTTCTTCCGGTCGCGGCCGGCGCGCTTGCCCGTCGCGGTGGTCTCGGTCTCGTCGCCGGTGTCCGCGGGCTTGCGTGGGCTGCGCTTGCGCGCCATCGCCTCAGCAAACCCCAGCGCCGGGGGTGGGAGCAAGCTGCCGCGCGAGGAAACGCGGCCGCGCCGGCCAGCCCGCCGGCTACGAACCGACCCGAGCGACGAGCTGGGTGACCTGCTCGACGAACCGCGCGCGGTGGTGGCGGTCGAACTCGGTCCAGGTCGTGAACGTGCCGGGATCGGCGCGGTCGACGAACAGCTTGCCGTGGAGGTGATCGACCTCGTGCTGGTAGGTCCCGGCCTTGAGCCCGTGGACGATCTCGTCGATCGCGTTGCCGTGGCGGTCCCAGGCGCGGACGTGGACGTGGACCGCGCGCTTGACCATGCCGCGCAGGTTGGGGACCGACAGGCAGCCCTCGTAGTTGTCGAACTGCTCGTCGCCGACCGGCGTGAGCACCGGGTTGACCAGCACGGTCAGCGGGATCGGCGGCTTGTACGGATAGCGCGGGTTGTTGCGGACCTCGATCGCGCAGATCCGGATCGGCTCGTAGACCTGGATCGCGGCCAGCCCGGCGCCGTCGGCGTCGTGCATGGTCTCGATCAGGTCGTCGATGAAGCGCTGGGTCTCGGGCCGGGCGAGCTCGTCGCGCCCGACCTCGCGGGCGACCTGGCGCAGCACGGGGTGACCGATCTGGGCGATCTTGCGAATGGCCATGGCCGGTTCCGACTGTAGCAGGATCACCGATCGCTGCCGATCGCCTGCTCGATCGAGTGCAGATGCGCGGCGCGGACCTTGTCGGCGAGCTGCCGGTGGATCCGGTTCGGCCAGGTCGGGCCGCCGTAGATGAAGCCGGTGTAGGCCTGGACCAGCGACGCGCCGGCGCGGATCCGCTGCCAGGCGTCGTCGGCGGTCTCGATGCCGCCGACCGCGATCAGCGTGACCCGATCGCCGAGCCGGGCGCGCAGCCGGCGCAGCACCGCGAGGGCGCGGGCGGCGAGCGGCGGGCCGGACAGTCCGCCCGGGCCGAGCGCGGCGACCGCGGCGTCCGGCGTCGCGAGGTCGGTGCGCGCGATCGTGGTGTTGGTGGCGATGATCCCGTCGAGCCCGAGCTCGAGCGCGAGATCGGCGACCGCGTCGATGTCGGCGTCGGCGAGATCGGGCGCGATCTTGACCAGCAGCGGGACCCGGCGGGTCGGCGACGCGAGGTTGCACGCGGCGCGGACCGCGACCAGCAGCGGGCGGAGCTTGTCGGCCGCCTGGAGGTCGCGCAGCCCCGGGGTGTTGGGCGAGCTGACGTTGACGACGAGGTAGTCGGCGTGCGGGGCGAGCCGCAGCGCGCTGTCGGTGAAGTCGGCGATCGCGCCGTCCTGGGGGATCCGCCTGGTCTTGCCGATGTTGACGCCGACCGTGCCCGCGCTGCGGTGAGCGAGCCGGCGCGCGGCGGCCGCCGCGCCCTCGTTGTTGAACCCCATCCGGTTGATCAGCGCGCGGTCGCGCGGTAGCCGGAACATCCGGGGCCGCGGGTTGCCTGGCTGGGCCTCGGCGGTGACCGTGCCGACCTCGACGAACCCGAAGCCGAGCGTGAGCAGCGCCCGGATGCCCCGGGCGTCCTTGTCGAACCCGGCGGCGAGCCCGAGCGGGCCGGGCAGCTCGCGGCCCAGCGCGCGGACCCGGAGCTCGGGCGCGCGGGGGGCGAGCAGGCGCCGCATCAGGCGCGCGACCCCCGGCAGCGCGACGGCGGCGCGGAGCAGCGCGAACGAGACCCGGTGCGTGGCCTCGGCCGGGAGCCGGCGCAGCACGAGCCAGTAGAGCAGGCGGTACATCGCCGAGAGTATTCCCCGATCGGCGTGCGAAAGCTGGCGGGTTGCCCCGAACATACTATCGTGCCGCGTGGCCGACTTCGTGTTCGCGACGTGCCTGCCCGGCCTCGAGCCCGCGCTCAAGCTCGACCTGGCGCGCGCCCGTCCGGAGCTCCGGCTGGCGTACTCGCGGCCGGGGCTGGTGACATTCAAGTCGCCCCGCGCGGTGGCGCCCGACGACCCGCCGGGCTCGGTGTTTGCCTGGGTGTGGGGGCAGTCGATCGGGCCGCTCGGCGGCGATCCGGCGGATCCCGCGATTCGAGCGCAGCTCGCCGCGATCGGCGCGAACCGGGTCCACGCGTTCTTCCGCGGGCTCGGTGACGGCCCGATCGATCTCGCCGGCCTCGCGCCCTGGCAAGCACTCGGTCCGGGCGGCCCTGCCGAGCCCGGCGAGCTGATCGCCGACGCGATCGTCGCGCCGATCGCGGACGACCCTGTATGGCTCGGCGTCCACCGGCACGATCGGCTGCGCTCGCCGCACGCCGGCGGAGCGATCCCGGTGGTGGTGCCGGGCGACGCCCCGTCGCGCGCCTACGCGAAGATCGAGGAGGCGATCGCCTGGGCGGATCTCGCGGTGGCTCCCGGCCAGGTCGCGCTGGAGATCGGAGCAGCGCCCGGCGGCGCCGCCCTCGCCCTCGCACGCCGCGGGCTGGAGGTGTGGGCGGTCGATACCGGTGCGCTTGCCCCGCAGGTCGCTGCCCTGCCTTCCATTCATCACCTCGCAACGAAGGTAGGTGCGCTGCGCTGGGAGGAGCTCCCTGCGCGGATCGACTGGCTCCTGGTCGACGTCAACCTCGCACCCCAGGTCGCGCTGCACGAGGTTCGCCGACTCATGCCCCGGCTCGTCGGCGCGCTGCGCGGCGCGGTGTTCACGCTCAAGCTCAACGACTGGGCGTTCGTGGCGGAGCTGCCCGCGCTGGTCGATCGGATCCGCCAGATGGGGCTGGCCGACGTCCGGCTGCGGCACCTGCCTTCGAACCGGCGCGAGCTCTGCGCCGTCGCATGTCGCGCGTGAGCGACTGTAGTGGCGCCCTGGTCCCCCCGATGTCCACCTGGACAACGCGCGTGCGGTCCGAGGCGTCAAACGCGTCCAGTTGTGAGGGCGACTCACGCTCGTCGCGCAATAAACACCCGAGATAGTCGCAATCGCGAAGCGAGCGTCATCGCTTGCTCGCGGGCACGCGCGATGCAGTCAGATCGCGTGACCCAGCGGTGATTGGTCGTCGTGCCAGGGGGCGCGTCGCCGGTCGCCGCGATGCCCCGGAGGACCGCGTGACCGATTGCGATCACACCTCGCACAGCTACCCCGTCGAGATCTCCGCGCTTGTCCGGGTGCTCGGCGACCGGGTCCGCCAGCAGGTCTGCCAGCTGCGCAGCATCTCGCTCGGCGGCACGTTCATCGAAGTGGGCCGCCTGCCGATGGGCACGCAGGTCAACATCACGTTCGGGTTGCCGACGATCGGCGAGCGGATCTCGCTCGACGCCGTCGTGCACTGGAGCACCGACTACGGCGTCGGCGTGCAGTTCGAGGGCATGCGGGCGGCCCAGGTGTGGGCGCTGTGGCGCTACCTGGAGTCGGTGACCGGCGCCGAGCCCGAGGCCTGGCTCGGCGATACCAAAGAGATCATCATGAATTGATCCCGCGCGACGCGGCGGTGCTCGGCCGGCCGGGCCGGCCCTCGCGCTCGGCGTACTCGCGCTCGAACTGCTCGGAGGTGTAGCGGGTGCCGAGCGGCGGCGGTGGATCGCTCTGGATGAACGCGTTGTCCCGGATCCGGAGCGCGCGGATCCGGGCGAGCACGGCGTCGGGCTGGGTCGCGCCCGCGCTGCGCGCGAGGATCTCGAGCGCGGCGTCGAGCGCGCGGGGCGACACCGGGATGCCGCCCTCGTCGTCGCGGCGGACCTCGCAGGCGGCGAGCGCGGCGTGCGCGATGCCCCACGACGGCGACGACACCGCGGCGATCAGCGAGTCGAACCTGCCGGCCTCGAGCTCGTCGCACGCCTGGCGCTCGAGCGACAGCTCCGCGCTCGCGCGCACCGGCGGCACCTCCTGCGCGACGATCCGGTCGAGCGTGTCGGCGAGCTCGGCGGCGATCCGTCCACCCGCGGCCTCGGCGGTCTCAGCCTCGGCGAGCTCGCCGGCGGCCTTGGCGTAGCGCAGCGCATCGACGTGGCGGCCCTGGCCGGCGAGCGCGCGGGCCATCGCGTGCAGTCCGGCGAACCGGGCATCGCGGTCGGCGCAACCGATCAGCGGCTGGGCGACCTGCTCGCACGCGACGAACTCGCCGATCCGGTACAGGCTGGTCGCGAGCACGGCGAGCACCGCCGGATCCTCGGCGCCGAGCTCGACCGCGCGGCGCGCGGCGACCGCGGCGACCGCGTCGTCGTCGGCGCGGTGCGCGGCGGTGGCGAGCATCGCCCAGTCGTCGGCGGCGCGGAACCAGCGCGCGGCGTACGACAGGATGCGGGCCGCATCGGCGAACCGGCCGGACTCGAACAGCACGCGGCCGATCGCGCGCGGCGCGTCGCTGCGCTCGTGGGGCGATAGCGCGCGGATCGCCTCGTGGTCCAGGCCGCGCCGGCCGAGCGCGACCGCCAGGCTCTGGACGCGCCGGGCGTTGCTCGGATCGACCGCCGCCGCCCACCGCAGGGCGCCGAGCGCGTCGTCGAGCCGGTCGTCGGCCACCGCCGCGGTGCCGAGCTCGAACGCCAGCGCGCCATCGAACGGGATCGCGAGCCCGGCGGCCGACCACGCCGGGGCGAGCTCGGCCAGCGCGCGCGGGCGGTCCCGGGCCGGGGTCGCCGCCATGCCGCGGCACGCGGCCGCGAACCCGTCGTCGCTGCGCCCCGCCGCGAACAGGCCGCGCGCCAGGTCCAGCCAGGGCGCTGCCGCGCCGGTCGGGTGGGCGAGCGCCGCCGTCCAGTGGACGTCGAGCGAAGCGAGATGGGGGGTGGGGACCCCGACGGCTCCGCCGGCGGGGCGCGGGGCAAAGCCCCCCGTGGGATCGAGCCGCGCCGCCGGGCCGACGGTGCCCGGCGCGCTGGCCGCCGCGGCCGACCACGCGCGCAGCGCACCGCCGGCATCGACCGCGCGGGCCGCGCGCGCGAACAGCGCGGCCGCCGCCTCGTACTGCGACGGGTCGGCGGCGAGGTCGTGGGCGAGCCGCAGCTCCCAGCCGATCCGCTCGTCGCCGCGCAGCAGGCGCTGCACGCTCGGCATGCCGGCGGTCATGCCCTCGAGGTAGGCGCCGTGCTCGGCCTCGAGGTCGAGCGCGCGCTCGACCCGGAGCAGCCACGGATCGAGCAGCCAGTCCGGGGTGTCGCCGAACCAGTCGATCATCCGCAGCAGGCCGGTGATCGCGGCGGCGTCGACCTGGGACCGCGCGCGACGGACCAGGTGCAGCGCCTCGGTCGCGATGTGGCGGTATGCGCCGGCGATCGGCGACGGCGGGCCCGAGGCGAGCGCCAGGTAGTGGGCGAGCGCGAGCCCGAGCGCGAGCACCGCGCCGGCGGCGTGGGCGTCGCGATCGCGCGCCGCGGGCACCAGCTGGGTCCACCACTCGGCGGCGAGCGCGTCGGCCGCGGCGAGCGTGGCGTGCTCGGGCGGCGCGAGCCGGGCGACGATCGCCGGCGACGAGCCGTGCGCCGCGGGCACCGCCGCGATCAGCTCGGCGATCCACACCGGATCGATCGCGATCCGGCGGCGGCTGCCCAGCGCGCGCCGGGTCACCTCGGTGTCGAGCCCGGGTACGAAGTCGCACAGGTCGCGCGCGGCCAGCTGCGCCAGCGCAGCCGCGCCGCGATCGAGCCGGCGCGCGATCACCGGCTCCCAGTCGCTCGCCGGCCGGCTCGCAGCGAGCCGCAGCACGCGGTTGATCTCGGCCTCGAGCCGGCTCTGGCCGCGGCGCAGCTGCGCGATCTGGATCTGGTCGAGCGCCTGGTCGAGCTCGCCGGCCACGATCAGCGCCCGGGCCGCGGCCAGCCGCGCCTTGCCATCGCCCAGCACGTCGAGCCCGGCGCACTGCCAGCAGGCGGTCACCGCCTGATCGGTCCGGCCGATCGCGCACAGCGCCTCGATCAGCATCATCGCGTCCTCGTCGTCGGCGATCCGCGTCCGGCCGAGCCCGACGAGCACGCGGCCGACGTCGCCGCGGTGGTGGCCCTCGGCGGCGT
>DATAPF010000319.1:0-4582 GCA_036265355.1 Kofleriaceae bacterium
ACTACCCGGTGCTGTACACCGGCCAGAACGGCCGGGTCGCCCACGAGCTGATCCTCGACTGCCGCGGCTTCAAGAAGACCGCCGGGATCGAGGCCGAGGACATCGCGAAGCGCCTGATGGACTACGGGTTCCACGCGCCGACGATGTCGTTCCCGGTGCCCGGCACGCTGATGGTCGAGCCGACCGAGAGCGAGTCCAAGGCCGAGCTCGACCGGTTCTGCGACGCGATGATCGCGATCCGCCAGGAGATCGCCGCGATCGAGGCCGGCCAGATGGACCGCATCAATAACCCGCTCAAGAACGCGCCTCACACGGCTGCGACCGTGTGCGGCACCGAGTGGGACCGGCCGTACTCCCGCGAGCAAGCGGCGTTCCCCGCGCCGTGGTTGCGCGTCCACAAGTACTGGCCGCCGATCGCGAGGGTTGACAACGCCTACGGCGATCGCAACCTGATATGCGCATGTCCTCCGATCGAGGCGTATAGCTGATGGACCTCACCGGTCTGATCGCGGTGATCGGGGCGTTCGGGATCGGGCCGGCGATCGTCTACCTGCGCGGCCGCCACAAGCTCGAGGAGCGCCGGCTCGAGCTCGAGGCGCGGACCGGCGGCAGTGGCGGCGGCAGCAGCGGCAGCGAGACCAAGCGGCTCACCGAGGAGAACAAGCTGCTGCGCGAGCGGGTCGAGAACCTGGAGTCGATCGTGTGCAGCGTCGACTTCGAGCTCAACCAGAAGCTCGCCAAGGTGATCGACGAGCAGCGCTCGCTGATCCTGCCCGCCGGAGCGCCGGGCGGCGACGCGGGCATCGCGGCGACCGCCGTGCCGGTGACGCCGGGCGGATCGCCGGCGCTGGAGCGGACCGCCACCGCGGCGGGCCGCGCCGCGCCGGTCACCGCGACGCTCGAGCCGGGCCAGGTCCTGGCCCAGCGCTACCGGATCCAGCGCCTGCTCGGCAAGGGCGGGATGGGCGCGGTGTACCTCGCCGACGACGAGGTGCTCGGCGAGCTGGTCGCGCTCAAGGTGATCCTGAGCTCGTTCGCGGCCGACGAGTCGGCGATGATCGCGCGGTTCCGGCGCGAGGCCGCGGCGGCGCGCAAGGTGTCGTCGCCGTCGGTGATCCGGATCCACGACCTCGGCGAGGCGCGGCCGGGCCTGCTCTACCTGTCGATGGAGTACTTCGCCGGCCGCACGCTGACCGAGGTGATCGCCCAGCGCGGCGTCGTGCCGCTCAAGGACGCTCGGGACATGCTGCAGCAGATCGCCGCCGGGCTGGAGGCCGCCCACCAGGCGGGCGTGATCCACCGCGATCTCAAGCCGAGCAACGTCCTGGTCGGCGAGCGCGGCATGGTCAAGCTCATCGACTTCGGCCTGGCGACCACGGCGTTCGGCGAGGGGCTGACCGCGACCGGCGCGATCCTCGGCACGCCGCACTACATGGCGCCCGAGCAGGTCCGCGGCAAGCCGGTCGACGTCCGCAGCGACATCTACGCGCTCGGCGCGCTCGCCTACCACCTGGTGTGCGGCCGCCCGCCGTTCGCCGGGGACAACCCGATCGCGATCGGCTTCGCGCACATCTCCGAGCCGGTGGTACCGCCGCGCCAGCTGCGCAAGGACGTGTCACCGGCCCTGGAGGAGGCGATCCTCGCCGCGCTCGCCAAGGCGCCCGAGGACCGGCCGCCGAGTGCCAAGGAGTTCATCGACAAGGCGTTCGGCTAGCCCCACCGGCCATCCGCGTCGCCTCGATCGCGAGCACGTCATCCAGCCGGTCGGCGAGCGCGATGTCCTGGTAGTGCGTCGCGTCCCACGTCGTTCCGGCGTTGTGGTACAGCGCCGCCCCGGCGAGCAGGTCGCCGAGCGTCGGCCCGTGGAGGCTGGTCCGGCGATCGAACACCATGTGCTCGACCAGGTGCGCCAGCCCCGACTTGCCGTCGGGGTCGTCGACCGCGCCCACCAGGTAGCGGACGTCGACGGCGATCAGGTTTGCGCGCGGCTCCGGGGCGAGCGCGACGGGTCAGGCCGTTCGGCAGCTTGAACGACTCCACGCCATGGCTGTAGTCGAAGCTGCGCTCGCTGACCTTCAGCGAGCTACTGTTGTTCACCCGAACGGGACCGTACCTGGGGGAGGTCGCGACATGTTCGACAAGCTGCATCTGCTGAGTCAGGACGTCCCGGATGGCGGCCAGGGAGTTCGCTGGCGCAAGCATCCGTACCTGCGCATCACGGCCGGAACGGCCAAGGGCCCGGCGGTGTTCGACTGGGACGAGCGCCAGCGCCGGGATCTGGAGGCGCTGTGGCGCGATCCCGCGGCCGATGGCGCACGCGAGCGCCTCGCCAGGGATCTGGCGGCGTTCTGCGACAAGCTCGGCTGGCGGCCGGACGCAACCCTGCTCGAGGACGCTGACCGGCGGGGCGAGGAATACATGCTCACGCTCAGCGCGGTGCCGCCGGAGCTCTACGTCTTGCCGTGGGAGGTCATCCAGATCGGCGCGTCGGGCAAGTACCTGTCGGACCATGCGAGCGCACAGGTCCGTTACACCCTGCCCGGGTTGGAGCCGCGCACGGTCCAGCCCGCGCCGCCGGCCCCGGGTGTCCTGTTCGGGTGGTCTGCTGCGGGAGGCGCGGTACCTCACGAGGAGCACGCGGCGGCGATCCGGGCGGCGGCCGAGGCCGGTGGCGTGGTGTTCCGCGAGCTCGCCGATGGTCGCTCGAGCGCTCGCTCCGGTACACGCGCGAGGCGCTGTTCCGCGCCGACGACCGAGGCGAGAGCTTCCCCGGTGACGCCTACGGGATCCAGCTCTATGCGCGCGACACCGAGCGGTTCGTCTCGGACAACCGCGTCGAGGCCGAGCGCCCGGTCCTGGCGAGTTACCCGTTCGGCACCGCGGCGCGCCCTGTGCCGGCTGGCGCCCCACCGGCCACCGAGCTGGCGCTGCGCATGGATGCCGGTGCGGAGCTCTCCGACGATCAGCTGACCGACCAGCTTCGGCGCGTCAGCGAGGATGACAGCTTGACCGTGGCACCGGTGACCCAGGGCGCACCGGCGCGGACCGTGCGCACGACCGTGGACGGCGCGCAGCGGCTGCTGGGCGCGTGGCGCTCGAAGACGTTGCAGGTGGCCGTGGGCGTGATCATCGGAGATCTGATCCTGACCAAGGGGAGCTCGCTGGCGCACGCCAGCACCCTCCCGGCGGCGGGGGCCCAGGTGGCGAGCAGTGGAAACGCGGTCACGGCGGCCGGACAAACCGCAGCGTCGGGAGGCCAGGCCGGCCTGCCCGCGGGCCAGGCCACCTCGGCAGTCGGTGGCAAGGCTGCCATGATCACGGCGGCCACCGGCAAGGCGATCGCCGTCAAGGTCGCTCTCGTCGCCGCTCTCGGTGGCGCGGTGGCGGTAGGCGGACGCGAGCTGTACCGGGAGCTGGCCCAGCCGACGTCCTCGGGGAGTGCTTCGATCGCGCAAGAGCCGACGGTGGATGTGCGGCCGCCCGTGAATGTGCCGCCGACGGTGGATGCGCAGCTGCTCGTGGATGCGCAGCTACCCGTGGATGCGCCGCCCATGGATGCGCGGCCGCCCATGGATGCGCGGCCGCCCGCGGATGCGCGGCTGACCGTGGATGCGCGGCTGCCCGTGGATGCACGGCCGACGCCATCTGTCTTGGAGACAACGCCGGCGGATGCGGCGATGCCACCACCGGACTCGGGATGGACGTCGGTCGACGCGGGCGCGCTACCGCCGCGCCCGACGTGGGCGTCGATCGACGCGGGCGTGCCACCGGTAGATCCGCGTGGCGCCGAGGTCTGGTGCAAGACCTCCACGCGAGTCACCGCCCAGGTCATGAGCAGCTACTTGCTCTCCAGGAGGATCCGGATCCACCCCGATCCGGAAACCGAGGTGCGCATGGGACGCGATGGCGCGACCAGCGTGGCGTGCACCATCGAGCTGTGCATCTCGGCCGGCGGCCGCGTGGAAGGCGCGAGGATCGCGAAGACGAGCGGATACGACGACTACGATCAGAAGTTGCGTGCTGCGATCCTCACCTGGACGTATCGCCCGTACCTGATCCATGGAATCCCGACGCAGGTGTCCAGCGCGGTCGAGTTCGAGTTCAAGCTCGAGCCAGAGTAGCGAGCGCGCGCCGCGAGCCGGCTCGGGCGGCCACGACCGTCAGCGCGGGAGCACCGAGAACAGCACGCGGTAGCGGACCATGCACCAGATGCCGACGGCGAATCCGAAGGTCAGTATGGTTCGCGCAGGCCTGCGAGGAATCGCTGCTCTCGCTGGGGGGAGGGCGGTCCGGGACAGCCGGACGAGCGTGAGCCGCCGTTTGTCGGCGCTGGCGCAGGCGCGCTACCCCGAGGTGCTGCGTTCACGCCCCCCGTCGATCGAGGCGAGCGAAGGACGCTGGCGAAGGTCAGAGCGTCCCTGTGTGGCCCGGCTGCGCGAACCGGTAGTGGGCAACGCCCCACTCGCAGCCGCCGCGGAACCCGAACAGCTCGGCGCACGCGAGGAAGAACACCCGCCAGCGCTCGACGTGAGCCTGGCCGCCCAGCAGCTCGGCCGCCGCGGCGCGGTGCACCATCAGGTTT
>DATAPF010000320.1:0-3665 GCA_036265355.1 Kofleriaceae bacterium
GAGCGCGGTCCATTCGATCGGATCGCCAGCCGCGTTGTACCGGGTGATCAGCGTCGCGTTGCCGGCGGTGTCGTTCATCGGCTGGCCGGTCGCATCGAGCGACGTGATCTCGATCCGGTTGCCGTCGGCGTCGTACGTCGATCGCGTCGCGAACGCGTGATCGGCGCCCGGCACCAGATCGCCGGACGACCCGAGATACCAGATCGTCTCTTCCACGCGACCATGGCGCTCGACCTGGCGCAGTCGCTCCGCCCAGTAGAACCCCGAGCGCTCCGCGCGACCGCGCACCGGGGTCGGCGTGCCGTCGGCGCCGATGAACACGGCCCGGCGCTCGGCCGTGGCCGCGCCCGCCGGATCACCACCGGCGCCTGCGCGGACCTTGATCGGCACGTAGATCTTGCCCTGGACCAGGTCGCCACGGCTGGTGTACTGATGCTCGGAGGCAATCTGGCCGTTCGCGTCGTAGGCGTACACCCAGCGCGCGGTCGAGAGGTGGCGACCGCGATCGGTGCCTGGGTACTGCGGGTCGCGTTCGATGAGCTCGCCGCGGTGGTCGATCACCTCGGCGCGCTTCACCGAGCCGAACCACCCGGCGGTCACCACGCGCAGCGACATCGGGCGGTGCCGCACCTGGTCCCGCGTCAGCTCGTGCATGCAGCGCGGCGCGTTGTACCGGCTGTCACAGGTGGCGTAGTACGCCGTGTGCTCCCAGACGTAGAGCAGCGGCCGGACCAACCAGGCCAGCGCGCCGGCGATCGCGAGCATGCCGAGCGCGACGCTCGCGATCGACCGGCGCAACCGGATGGCGCGCGTCCGGGTCTGCTCGCCCCGTCTGGCCTCGCGATCCTGCTCGCTGGCCGCGGTGTAGTCGCACACCAGCGCGAAGTCCTCGTCGTTGCCGTAGCGCCGGGCCCAGATCGCCGTGGCGTGGGCGCGCCAGGCCACGGCGCGATCCAGGCTCGCCGGACCGAGCAGCGCCTCGCCGCGCTGCCACTCGCGCGCGCTGCTCTTGAGCCGGCGGTAGAGCGCGATCGCGTCGGCCTCGTCCTTGATCCAGCGCGCGGCGCGGTCCCACTGGCGCAGCAGGCTCTCGTGGCTGACGTCGAGCACGGTGTCGCGGGTCAGCGGCACGTCCTCGCGGGGCATCAAGAAGCACCGCCCGCGGCGGCGAAACACGTCCGCAACGCGGCAGACGTCCTCGACCGAGACCCCCGCGAGCTCGGCGATCTCGTGGACGTGGGCCGGCGCGCGGCGATCGCGGCCGGCGGTCTCGCTATCGCTCAGCCGGCGAAACATCACGCTGGCGACGCGCTGGTGGTCGGTGTCGAGCTCGTCGTAGGCCTCGTTGGCATGGTCGGACAGCGAGCGGGATAGCCCGCCGATCGCCTCGTAGTCCGCCACGTCGAGCACGGTCGGCGCGCCCGGCGGGTCGCCCGGCGGGTCGCCGTCGTGTCGATTCCACATCCGGAGCAGTGCATGCTGCAGCAGCGGCAGCTGATCCGGATCCGGCCCGAAGTCGTTGAGCAGGCGGTTGACCAGCGCGGGAGCGACGTCGCCGCCGAACACGCGGGCGGGACCGGTGATGCAGGCGGCGCACTCGTCGCGGGTCAGCCGCGGCGTCAGGTACAGGCCGTCGTTGATCGCCTCGGGCAGCCCGTGAAACGGCGCGCAGTCGCCGAGGAAGTCCGACCTCATCGTGACCGCGACGTAGATCCGCTCGCCCGCGGCGGCCGCCGACGCAAGCAGCAGGGCGACGAACGCCTCGGCCTCGTCGCGCCGCTCGCCGGCCGAGAACCGGAACAGCTCCTCGAACTGGTCGACGAACACCAGTAAATTTGCGTCGCGCTCGAGCGCCGAGCCGCGCACGATCTCGACCAGGCTGAGCGGCCCGTGGCGCAGCGCCGGCTCGAGCACGGCCTGGGTGTCGGCTTGCCGGGCGCGGTCGCGATCGAAGATCTCGGCGGTGCGCAGCGCGTGCGCGAGGCTGAGCAGCGGCCGCTCGCCCGGCCGGAGGCTCGCGATCCGCCAGTGCGCCCCGGCCTTGACCACGAACCCGGTCGACAGCGCCGGCATCAGCCCGGCGGCGACCAGCGACGACTTGCCGCAGCCCGACGAGCCGACCACGGCGAGGAAGCGGTGGTCGGCGAGCCGGGTCAGCAGCTCGTCGGTCTGGCGCTCGCGGCCGAAGAAGATGTCGGCCTCGCGGGAGTGGAACGGCCGCAGTCCCGGATACGGAGCCTCGCTGAGGTCGACGGTCTCGATGCGGAGGGCCTCCATGCGTCACCTCACTCTCAGCTGGTCGACGAACCGGCGTAGCTTGTCGTGGTCGAGGCCGTCGCGACAGGGGAGCACGGCGAGGTTCCGCATCCTCACCGAGATCTCGGGCTTCTCGGACGGCGGTCCGTCGACCACCGCCATCGACGACAGCGGCGGATTGCGCTGGCTGCTCAGCTTGCGCGCCTGGCGCAGCTGCTCCTGCACCCAGTGGAACTCGGTCCTGCCGTAGACCAGGACCAGGCCATCGCAGTCGCGCAGGTTCTTCTCGAGCGCGACCCGGATCTCGCCGGGCGATCCGGTCGACGGTATGTAGAAGCAGTCGGCGTCGAGATCGACCAGCGCGTTGCTGACCTCTTCCGCCAACTTGTGGTCGCGGGCGTCGGCGTTGACGAAGATCGTGACCTGAGCCGGCGGCGGGGTCGGCGGCGGTGTGGCCGGTGGCCGCAGGGCACGCTCGACCACCGTGCGCTTGAACTCCTCGATGCCGCAGGCCTGCGCCCGGTCGAGCAGCGCGCGATGCTCGGGGTCGCGGACGCCGTCGATCGGCCGGTCGCGCTCGCGCCACTGCAGCACGGGCAGTCCGGCGCGCCGGGCCAGCGCATGCTGCACGCTGGGTAGCCGGTGGCCGGGCGCAAACGCCAGGTCCTTGCCATTGACCGGGCTGAGCACCTGGGCGAACAAGCTGCAGGTCTCGAGCTCGCGCAGCACGGCGTCCTCGTAGGCCGCGAGAGCGGTGGTCGGGTACTGGGCCTTGGGCCACGGCAGGACCTCGATCCCGGCCTGATCGAGGTAGCGGCGGAGCTCGACCTCGCGGTCGTCGAGGTCATCGGTCGCGGTGGCGACGAACACCCGCTTGCCGGTGCGCGGAACCGCGCGCGAGCGGTGGAGCTGGGCCGCGAGGTCGCCGCTGAGCGCGACGATCCGATCGTGGAACAGGGGCTCGCTCGGGTTCGGGTCGCCGAGCAGGCGATGGTTCGCGGCGCCCTTGGCCGGGCCGAAGAAGTCGATCCCGCGCAGCTCGCGAAACTCCACCGGCTGGTCGTCGATCTCGACCGGCCGCGCCCGGACCACCAGGAGCGCGCCGCGCTCGTCGCGCTCCTTCACCGCATCCAGGAACGCCCGCCGCTCCTGGTCGCACCACCGCGACTTCAGGTAGCTCGGCGACATCACGACCAGCAGTGTCGCGGAGCTGCGCACCGCGTCCATCAGCTGCGAGGTCAGCGGCAGGTTGGACGCCATCAGCTCGTGATCCATGAAGATGTTGAGGTCCCGGCCGCCGAGCCGGGGCTTGAGCTCCCGGCGCAGCTTGTCCAGCAGCACGTCGACCCACCCCCGGTCGTCGCCGACGAGCACCTCGTTATCGATGGTCGAAAAGCTGACGAAGACGT
>DATAPF010000321.1:0-20690 GCA_036265355.1 Kofleriaceae bacterium
CGCACGTCGACCACGGTCGCCGAGATCCGGTGGTCGCGGTCGAGCCGCTCGGCCGCGTCCAGCGCGCGCGGGACCATGGCCGCCAGCGCGACCAGCGTGACGTCGCCGCCCTGGCGCAGCACCTTGGCGGTGCCCAGCCGGTCGACGTGCTCGCCGTCGGGGACCTCGCCCCTGGTCGCGAACAGCCCCTTGTGCTCGAAGAAGATCACCGGATCCGGATCGCGCACCGCCGCCGCCATCAGGCCCTTGACGTCGGCCGGCGTCGCCGGCGCCACGACCTTGAGGCCGGGCACCGCCATCGCCCAGTTCTCGACGCTCTGCGAGTGCTGGGCGCCGAACCGCGAGCCCGCGCCGTTGGCGGTCCGGATCACCAGCGGCAGCGCCATCTGGCCGGCGGTCATGTAGCGCGCCTTGGCGATCTCGTTGGCGATCATGTCCCAGCACACGGCGAAGAAGTCCGAGAACATGATCTCGACGATCGGGATCAGGCCGGTCATCGCCGCGCCCATCGCCGCCCCGACGATCGCCTGCTCGGAGATCGGCGTGTCGCGGACCCGCCGCGGGCCGAACTGCTCGAGCAACCCGACCGTGGTCTTGAACACGCCGCCCGCCCCGGCGATGTCCTCGCCGAGCATCACGACGCGCTCGTCGCGCGCCATCTCCTGGGCGATGCCGGCGGCGACCGCCTCGCGATAGGTCAGTTCCGCCATGCCGAACCTCCGTCGGACCACACGTCCTGCAGGGCGACCTCGACCGGCGCCGGCGGCGATGCCTTGGCCGCCTCGGTCGCGGCGTCGACCGCGCCCTGGGTCGCGACCTCGATGTCGCGCAGCGCGGCCTCGGGGACCCCGGCCTCGAGCAACCGGATGCGATACAGCGTCACCGGATCGCGGCGCAGCCAGTCCTCGAGCTCACCGGGCGGCCGGTACTTCGCCGGATCGGCCCGCGAGTGCCCGCTGTGGCGATAGGTCTTGGCCTCGATCAGCGCCGGACCGCCGCCGGCGCGCGCCGCCGCGAGCGTGTCGCGCGCCAGCCGGTACACCGCGTCCGCGTCGTTGCCGTCGACGATCACCTTGGGCAGGCCGTACGCCGACGCGCGGTCGGCCGCCGGGTGCTCGACCGCGGTCACGCTGGCGATCGGCGTGTACTCCATGTAGAGGTTGTTCTCGCACACGAAGATCACCGGCAGCTTCCACACCACCGCGAGGTTGAGCGCCTCGTGGAACGCGCCGATGTTGGTGGTGCCGTCGCCGAAGAAGCACACCGAGACCTGCTCGGTGCCGCGGTACTGCGCCGACCACGCCGCGCCCGCCGCGACCGGCAGGTGCGCCCCGACGATCGCGTACGAGCCCATCACGCCGTGGCGGACGCTGGTCAGGTGCATCGAGCCGCCCTTGCCGGCCATCAGGCCGCACTTGCGCCCCATCAGCTCGCCGAGCACGCCGACCATCGGCGCGCCGCGCGCGAGGGTGTGGTGGTGGCCGCGGTAGGTGCAGAACGTGTAGTCGTCCGGCCGCATCGCCACCGCGAACCCGGCGGCGACCGCCTCCTGGCCGAGCGCGAGGTGGCTGGTGCCCTTGACCAGGTTCTGCAGGAACAGGTCGTACGCGCGCTTCTCGACCACGCGGATCTCGAGCAGCGAGCGGTAGAGCGCGAACCGCGTGGCGCCGTCGATGCCGTCCGAGCTGCTCGTCACAGGGCCTCCATCATCCGTAGCCTGGATCAATACCGATTGGCGATGAACAGTTCCTCGGCGGGGAACAGCGTGATCACCCGGCAGCCGTCCCGGGTCACCACGACCTCCTCCTCGATCCGCGCCGCGGAGTGGCCATCGCGCGCCGGGCAGTAGGTCTCGAGCGCGAACACCATGCCCTCCTGGATCTCCATCGGGCTGTCGAACGACACCAGCCGGCTGATGATCGGCCGCTCGTGGAGCGCCAGGCCCAGGCCGTGGCCGAACTGCAGCGCGAACGCCTCCATCTCGCTGGCGAACCCGAACTCCTCGGCCCTGGGCCACACCGCCGCGATCCGGTCGGTCGACACCCCCGGCCGGACCAGCGCGATCGCGGCATCCATCCACTCGCGCGCCTTCTTGTAGGCGTCGCGCTGCGCGTCGGTCGCGCGCCCGACGTTGAACGTCCGGTAGTAGCAGGTGCGGTACCCGGTGAACGACTGGATGATGTCGAAGAACGCCTGATCGCCCGGCCGGATGATCCGGTCGGTGAAGTTGTGGGGGTGCGGGCTACAGCGCTCGCCGGCGATCGCGTTGATCGCCTCGACGTCGTCCGAGCCCATCTCGTACAGCGTCTTGCTGGCGAGCCCCACGATGTCGCACTCGCGGACCCCGGGCTTGAGGTGCTCGGCGATCACCTGGTACACGCCGTCGACCATCGCCGCCGACATGTTGAGCAGGACGATCTCGTCGACGTTCTTGATCTGGCGGGCGTCGAGCAGGGTCTGCTGGCCGTCGCGGACCTCGAGCCCGGCGTCCTGCAGCGCGAACAGCATCGGCAGCTCGGTGATGTCGAGGCCGATCGGCATGCCGGCGACGCCCTGCTCGACCAGGATCGCCTTGATCTCCGCCGCGGCGCGCTGGAACAGCCCGACCTCGGGCCGCACCGAGCCGCGCAGCCCGACCATGCCGGCGAGGCAGTGGTCGTGGGGCAGCCACGGCGCATACAGCCGGTGGTGGACCGCCGCCGAGCCGAAGTCCCACAGGTAGGGCTCGCCGTTGCCGGTCAGCAGCGCGAACCGGCACATCTTGTCGCGCGACCACTCGCCGATCACCGTGCTGGTGAGGTAGCGGATGTTGTTGTTGTCGAAGCACAGCACCGCGCCGAGCCCCGAGCTCGCGAGCGCCTGGCGCGCCCGGGCGAGCCGGTAGTCGTGCAGGCGGCGGAAGTCGACCCGCTGCTCGAAGTCGACCGCGGAGTGCCCGGGAGCGGCGATCGGGCGGCTCCAGTTGTAGCCGGGCTTGAGCGCCTCGGGCGCGAGCACCTTGTCGCGGGTGATGGCGGTGGGCTCGCGCAGTTCGTGGGCCATGCTGGAAACCCTTTCGGCCCGCGCCGGGGCAGGATCGCGCACCGCCCGGCTCCGTGCCGGTCGATGCCCGCGGCAGGCGATGCTGGACAGAACGAGACCGCGGCGAACCTACCGCGGGCCCGCGCGCGAGTCAAAGCCCAGCCTCGCCGGAGCACCGGCCGGGCCGTCGATCAAGCAACCGCTCGGCCACCCGCTCGGCCGCGCGCTCGCGGCGCGAGTGGGCAGCTGCGCACCATTGGACTACCCCGCGTTGCGGCGACTCCCCACGCCGCTGCGCGCAAACTGGACAATGAATATCTGACAGGCCAGCCTGCCCGGCGGCGCGGGCGTCGACGGCCGTGCCGGCCGGGGTTCGCGGTTGACTTGCCTGCACTCCCGGGACAATGATGCAACGCCTGCAGCGCGGTATCGCGAGACGGACGGCGCGGACTACCAGCGGACTACCAGCGGACTACCAACCAGGGGGTCTCCCCGATGAACGGCAAGCGGCTCGGCGGTAAGCTTACCAGGAGAGCATTCGTCCAGGGCGCAACCGGCGTCGCCACGCTCGGCGTCTTTTTCGGCCTCCGGCCCGGCCTCGGCAGGGCCCAGGCGAGCAAGCCGATCCGGATCGGCGTATCGCTGCCGCTGACCGGGGTGTTCGCGATCGCAGGCCAGAAGCATCGCGACGGCTACCAGTTCTGGGCCAACCTGGTCAACAAGGACAAGAAGCGCCAGCTGCTCGGCCGACCTGTCGAGCTGGTGATCAGTGACAACCGCTCCGACACCGAGACCACGGTCGCGCAGTTCGAGCGGTTCATCAGCGAGAACCAGGTCGATCTGCTGTTCGGCACGTTCTCGAGCAAGCTCACGTTCCCGGCCTCGGCGACCGCCGAGAAGGCCAAGATGGTCTACCCGGTGCCGGCGGGCGGCGCGCTCAAGATCTGGGAGCGCGGCTTCCAGTACATCTTCTACTTCCAGCAGAACGCGGCCGAGACCATCGGCCAGGCGCCGATCGACGTGCTGGCCCGCGCGCGCGACACCAGGCGGATCAAGCCGGCGGAGTTCCCGGCGTCGGCCGGGATCGTGAACGCCGACGACTTCTTCTCCAACGGGATCGCGGCCGGGCTCGCCGGCGACGGCACGCTCGCTCCCGGCGTGCTCAAGGCCGCCAAGATCGACCTGGTGTTCCGCCAGAAGTGGCCCGAGGGGTTCACCGACTGGATCACGCTGGCCAACTCGCTCAAGAGCAAGAAGCCGGATCTGGTGATGGCGTGCTCGGCGTCTCCCGACGAGGCGATCCAGCTGGTCCGCGCGCTGCGCACGGTCCGGTTCAACCCGCCGGGGCTGTACATCTCGCAGGGCTCGCAGGCCGAGTTCAAGCAGGCGGTCGGCGCCGCGGCCAACGGCATCCTGACCCACGCCGCATGGCACGCCGCCGCCCCCTACCAGGGCCTGCTCGCGGGCGAGAAGTACAGCAATCAGCAGTTCCAGAAGGACTTCCAGGCCGAGTTCAAGCGCGAGGCCGACGAGGACGAGGCGATCCCGTTCGCGGTCGGCCAGGGCATGGAGCAGGCGGTGCGCGCGGTCGGCTCGACCGACAACCAGAAGCTGCGCGCGTGGCTGGCCGCGCGGACCAAGACCGACCCGGTGCGCACCGTGCTCGGCGACTTCTACTGGGACAAGCGCGGACTGCCGGTCAACCGGCCCTTCCTCGTCCTGCAGTGGCAGAACAACAAGCTGGAGTTCGTCTGGCCCCAGGGCGAGTTCGCCGGGATCAAGGACGTGCAGTGGCCCAAGCCGAAATGGGGGTGAGGCCCCGGCATGGCGCTGCTGGAGGTCACAGACGTCACGCGGCGGTTCGGCGGCGTCACCGCGGTCGATCACTGCTCGCTCGCGATCCGCGAAGGCAGCCTGACCGGGCTGATCGGCCCCAACGGCGCCGGCAAGACCACGATGTTCAACCTGATCGCCGGGGCGCTTCGCCCCGATCGCGGCCAGATCCGGCTGTCCGGCCAGCGGCTTGACCGGCTCCCCCCGCACCGGATCGCCCGGCTCGGGGTGAGCCGGACGTTCCAGCTCACCCGCGAGCTCGCCGACCTGACCGTGCTGGAGAACATCGTGGTCCATGCCCCGGTCCGCGGGGTCGATCTGCTGCGCAGGAGCATCGGCGATGCCGAGCGGGTGCGGGCGATGAACCTGCTCGAGCTGGTCGGCCTCACGCGGCTGGCCGACGCCCCGGCGGGCAGCCTGTCGTACGGCCAGAAGAAGCTGCTCGAGCTCGCCGGGGCGCTGATGCCGGCGCCCCGGCTGATCCTGCTCGACGAGCCGGCCGCCGGGGTCAACCCGGCGCTGCTCGACAAGATCGTCGGTTACATCGAGCATGTCCACCGGACCGGCGTGACGTTCTTGATCGTCGAGCACAACATGGACCTGGTGATGAGCCTGTGCGACCCGATCATCGTCATGGCGCACGGCAAGGTGCTGGCGCACGGCCCGCGCGATCAGATCCAGGGCGATCCGCGCGTGCTCGACGCCTACCTGGGGGCCGCGTGACGCTGCTCGCGGTCGACCAGGTGTCGGCGGGCTACCCCGACGGGCCCAACATCCTCGATGGGGTCAGCCTCGCGGTCGAGCGCGGCCAGACCTGCTGCGTGATCGGCCCCAACGGCGCCGGCAAGTCGACCCTGCTCAAGACGATCTGCGGCCTGCTCCGCCCGCGATCCGGCGCGGTGACGTTCCACGGCGAGGTGATCAGCGGGCTGCGCCCCGACCAGATCCTCGCCCGCGGCATCTCGTTCGTGCCCCAGGATCGCAGCCTGTTCCCCGACATGACCGTGCTGGAGAACCTCAAGATGGGCGGCTACACGCTGCGCGACCGCAAGAAGCTCGCCGAGCGGATCGCCGCGGTGTGCGCGATGTTCCCGGTGCTCGACGAGCGCCGCGCGCAGCGCGCCCGCACGCTGAGCGGCGGCCAGCAGCAGATGCTGGCGATGGGCCGCGCGCTGCTGCTCGATCCCGAGGTGATCCTGCTCGACGAGCCGTCGCTCGGGCTGGCGCCGCAGATCGTGCAGCAGGTGTTCGACGCCGTGGCCCGGCTGCGCGATGCGGGCAAGACCATCGTCATGGTCGAGCAGAACGCGCGCAAGGGCCTGGAGTACGCCGATCGCGGCTGCGTGCTCGATCTGGGCCGGACCCGGCTCGAGGGCCCGGCGGCGAGCCTCTTGGCCGACCCCCAGATCGAGGAGCTCTACCTCGGCAAGCGGCGCGGCCAGGGCGCGACCGGCGACGCCGCCGGGGCCGGGGAGCCGCCCGCGTGACCGATCCGCTGATCGATCAGCTCCAGGTCGTGATCCTCGGCGCCACGCTGGGCGGCGTGTACGCGCTGATGGCGTCCGGCCTGACCCTGATCTTCGGCGTGATGCGGATCGTCAACATCGCGCACGCCGCGTTCATGGTGCTCGCGGCGTACCTGTCGTTCTGGGCGTTCACGCTGTACCACGTCGACCCGATCGTCTCGATCGCGATCGTCATGCCGATCCTGTTCGGGCTCGGCGCGGTGGTCTACCGCCTGCTGTTCGCGCAGATCGCCGACCGCCGCCGCCACAGCGAGATGACCGTGCTGTTGACCTTCGCGCTCGCGCTGGTCATCGAGGGCGTCACCGGCTTCCTGTTCACCGGCGTGTACCGCACGACCACGCCCGACTACGCCAGCGACGCGTTCGACCTCGGGCCGTTCTACGTCCCCAAGGGCCAGCTCTACGCCACCGTGCTCAGCGCGGTCCTGCTCGGCGGGCTGCTCGCGTTCCTGCGGCTGACCCGGACCGGCCGGGCGATCCGCGCGACCATGCAGAACCGCGCCGCGGCGCAGCTGGTCGGCGTCAACGTCCGGCGGATCTCGACCTTGACGTTCGGGATCGGCACCGCGCTCGCCGGGGCGTCGGGCGCGCTGCTCAGCTTCCTGTTCCCGTTCTTCCCGGCCAAGCACTGGCAGTGGATCGCCATCCTGCTCGCGCTGATCGTGCTCGGCGGCATGGGCAGCCTGCTCGGGACGTTCGTCGGCGCGATGCTGCTGGCGATCGCCGCGGCGGTGGTCAGCGACCGGTTCGGTCCGACCTGGTCGCCGGCGACGTTCTTCCTGGCGCTGTTCGTGATCCTGCTGGTGCGGCCGCACGGCCTGTTCGGCAAGAAGGCGGAGCTGTGACCCGGCGCGCGCTGGTGCCCGCGGCGCTGGTGCTCGCGCTCGCGGCGTTCCCGCTGCTCCAGCTCGCGATCGGCGGCTTCAACTACTGGCTGCACATGCTGCTGATCGTGCTGATGTACGTCGCCATGGCGTCGAGCTGGAACCTGCTCGGCGGCTACGCCGGGTACATCTCGCTCGGCCACAGCGCGTTCTACGGCATCGGCGGCTACGTCACCGGCGCGCTGATGACGCTCGGCGGCGTGTCGCCCTGGTGGGCGGCGCCGCTCGCGGGCATCGCGTGCTTCGCGATCGGGCTGCCGGTCGGCCTGATCACGCTGCGGACCCGCGGCCCGGCGTTCATCATCTCGACGATCGCGCTGCTCATGCTCGCCCGGCTCGCGCTCGACAACACCGAGTCGCTGGGCGGCGCCGACGGCATGAGCCTGCCGCTGCCCGACCTGCCGGCCGCGACCCAGAAGCTGCCGTTCTACTACGGCATGCTCGCGGTCGCGATCGCGGCGGTGTACGCGTCGTACCGGATCCGGCACGCCAAGCTCGGCCTGGGGCTGCGCGCGATCGCCGAGGACGAGGTCAAGGCCGAGGCCGCCGGGATCCCGACCGCGCTGTACAAGATCATCGGGTTCGCGCTCAGCGCCCTGTTCATCGGCATCGCCGGCGGGATCTGGGGCGACTACCTCACCTACCTCAAGCCGAGCGCGTTCTTCCAGATCCTGACCTCGGCGCAGATCGTCCTGATGGCGATCCTCGGCGGCCGCGGCACGGTCGCCGGCCCGGTGATCGGCGCGATCGTGCTGGTCGCCGCCGACGAGCTGGTCGTCGCCAGGCTGGGCTCGAACGAGCTCAACCTCGCCGCCAAGGGCGCCGCGATGATCGCCGTCCTGCTGGCGTTTCCGGACGGCATCGTCGGCACGCTCAAGGCGCGCGGCCGGCTGCCCCGCATGCTGGACTGGGGATGACGATGGCCGTCACCGTGCGCACGCGCACAGCCCCAGCCCACCTCGCGATCCGGTGGTACCCCTGCCCCAGGAGGCCCGCATGATGCAGAGCAAGAACCCCGCGACCGGCGATGTGCTGGCGCAGTTCGACGAGATCGGCCCGCAGCAGATCGAGGACAAGCTCGCGCGGGCCCACACCGCGTTCCAGCGCCACCGCCGGAGCTCGTTCGCCGAGCGCGCCGCCGCGATGCGCCGCGCCGGCGAGATCATGGAGGGCGACAAGCAGCGGTTCGCCACCCTGATGACCCAGGAGATGGGCAAGACGCTCAGGTCCGCCGTCGCCGAGGCCGAGAAGTGCGCGTGGGTCTGCCGCCACTACGCCGAGCACGCCGAGCGCCAGCTCGCCGACGAGGTGATCGCGACCGACGCCCGGGCCAGCTACACCCGCTGCCTGCCGCTGGGGCCCGTGCTCGCCGTCATGCCGTGGAACTTTCCGTTCTGGCAGGTGTTCCGGTTCGCGGCGCCCGCGCTGATGGCCGGCAACGTCGGCCTGCTCAAGCACGCCTCCAACGTCCCGCAGTGCGCGCTCGCGATCGAGGACGTGCTGCGCCGCGCCGGGTTCGCCGACGGCGTGTTCCAGACCCTGCTGGTCGGCGCGTCGCGGGTCGCGGCGATCATCGACGATCCGCGGGTCGCCGCGGTGACCCTGACCGGCAGCGAGGGCGCCGGCGCCCAGGTCGGCGCGGCCGCGGGCAAGGCGCTCAAGAAGTGCGTGCTCGAGCTCGGCGGCTCCGATCCGTTCATCGTCATGCCGTCGGCGAACCTCGACGACGCCGCGGCCACCGCGGTCAAGGCGCGCTGCATCAACAACGGCCAGTCGTGCATCGCCGCCAAGCGGTTCGTGGTCCACGAGGCGGTCCACGACGCGTTCGTCGCCCGGTTCGTCGCCGGCCTCGAGCGGCTCCGGGTCGGCGATCCGATGGCCGATGACACCGAGCTCGGCCCGCTCGCCACCGAGCAGGTGCTCGCCGACGTCACCCGCCAGGTCGCCGGGTCGGTCGCCGCCGGCGCGCGCCTGCTGTGCGGCGGCAAGCGGATCGGCAGCCGCGGCAACTTCTACGCGCCGACCGCCCTCGCCGACCTGCCCGCCGCCGCGCCGGCCTACCGCGAGGAGGTGTTCGGCCCGGTCGCCAGCGTGTTCAAGGTCGACGACGCGGCCGGCGCGATCGCGCTCGCCAACGCGTCCCCGTTCGGCCTCGGGTCGTCGGTGTGGACCACCGACGAGGCCGAGCAGCGCCGGTTCATCGACGAGCTCGAGGCCGGCATGACATTCGTCAACGCGATGGTCGCCTCCGACCCGCGGTTGCCGTTCGGCGGCGTCAAGCGCTCCGGCCACGGCCGCGAGCTGTCGGTCGTCGGCATCCGCGAGTTCGTCAACCTCAAGACGGTCTACGTCGCCGCGGCGCGGTGACCGCCGCCGCGGTCACTGGACGACCGCGTAGTGGCACTCGATGCAGCCGGGGCCGCCCTCGCACTGCTCGAACGCAGGCTCGACGATGCCGTCGCCGCAGCGCGGGGCGGCCGTGCAGGCAACGGTGCACAGGCCCACGCCGTCCTTGTCGTAGGTGGTGAGCGGCACGTTCTGGAGGCCGTTGTCGCACTGCTCGGGGCCGTTGGTGTGGCTGTCGCCGCAGTACGCCGCCAGCTTGCACCCGGGGGCGCAGGTGCCATACGTGCCGTCGTTGACGCCGTTGTCGCACTCCTCTCCCGACTCGAGGATGCCGTTGCCGCACTTCGGGATCCGGCCCGAGCAGGTCGCGTTGCAGAAGCCGGGCTGGCCGTTGTTCATGCCGTCGTCGCATACCTCGTTGCCCACGACCTTGCCGTCGCCGCAGTTCGGCGTGCACGTGGTGAGCGCATGGACGAACCCCGACAGCGTCAGCCGGTAGGTCGACTGCTTGGTGAAGCGCTCGGCCTGGAACATGTCGATCGAGTACATCCCCTTGTCCTTGAGGCCGAGCTTCGCGGCGGTCGCCGGGTTGAGCGTGACGCTGCCGTCGCTCGCGCCGTGGACGCCGCCGAGATCGACCGCGAGCTGGCCGTTGATGAACACCCAGACGTCATCGTCGCCGGTGAAGTCGAACGTTGGACTCGTGGTGGCGTCGTAGGTGAACGCGAAGTGCAGCTCGCTGGTGAACGAGAAGTTGTGCGGCTTACCGTCGACGCCGTCGTCGAGCTGCGCGGGCAATCCCGATCCCGCGGCGTTCCAGCCCAGCCCGTCGATCGGGAAGAACAGCTGGTTGTCCAGCTGATAGACGTTGGGCGACAGCTGGGTCAGCGTCAGCGTGGTGGGCTTGCTGGCGCCATCGAGGAACACGTTCTGGGCCAACGGGTTCTTGGGCGCACCCAGGCAGCTGTCGTGCCACCAGCAATCGTAGTTGGCTTGCCCGCTCAGTGCCTGCTTGTTGGGGTCCGTGTTCCTCTTGGTCTTGGCCGGGTCAAGGAAACCGAAGTTGTCC
This sequence comes from Kofleriaceae bacterium, assembly GCA_036265355.1. Classification (GTDB taxonomy): domain Bacteria; phylum Myxococcota_A; class Polyangia; order Haliangiales; family Haliangiaceae; genus JABFXX01. The sequence goes on from DATAPF010000321.1 coordinate 10,680, forward strand.
GCCCACGCCGGCTTGCCTTCCGACCCCAGCGTGTCCTGCACGAGGCCAAACAGCACGACTCCGGGATTGAAGTTCTGGAAGTCGGGACTGCCGCTCGGTGTGTTGTTGTAGCGCATGTCGTGATACAGGATCGGGATCACCAGCGTCTGCGGAGGTGGCTGGTTGTTCGTCACACAGCTGAAGCCCGAGTCGGGCTCGATGTGGCAGTGGTCGTCGCAACCATCGCCGTTCTTCGTGTTGCCGTCGTCACATTCCTCGGGCGCGAACACCAGGCCATCTCCGCACGTCGCGGTGCAGGTACCGTTGCTGCACTTCGGCACGACCGTACAGGTCGTCGAGCACGTGTCGAACGGGAACAGGTTGCCGTCATCGCACTGCTCGCTGCCCTCCTGGTGGCCGTCGCCGCAGACCGTCTGATGGCAGACGTTCTCGGGGCACACCCAGCCCGGATCGACGGTGCACGTCGCGCTGCAGCCCGTGTTCTGGCCATTGTTCGGGCCGAGGTCGCAGTCCTCGTCGCCGAGGATCTTGCCGTCACCGCAGATCGGGCTGCACCGTGCCTCCGTGCTCTTGCACGTCCATCCGTCCTCCACCATGCAGTCCGTGGTGCAGCCCTTGTGCTCCTTGTTCTGGTCCATCCCGAGGTCGCACTGCTCGCCGCCCGTCCTCAGGCCGTCCCCGCAGACCGAGTTCGACACGCACAGCTGCCCCGGCGTCGTGCAGGTGAAGCCCGGCTCGGGGTGGCAGGTGCCGTCGCAGCCGTCGCCGGGCTTGGTGTTGCCGTCATCGCAGACCTCCGGCGGCTGGACGGTGCCATCGCCGCAGGCCACGACCTTCAGGCACGACAAGCCCGGGATGATGCACTTGAAGCCCGGCTCCTCCTGGCAGCTCGCGCTGCAGCCATCGCCGGGCATCGTGTTGCCATCGTCGCAGGTCTCGCCGTCGTCCTTGTGGCCATCGCCGCACATCGGGCCGGTCGAGTCATCCCCGCCGTTCTTGTTCGAGCTGCCACACGCACAGAAACCGAGTGCCGCCAACAGAACGAGCTTGCGCATCACGCATCAGACTACGCCCCTCGAGAAAAGACTCAATGCCTAGTGCTGTAGCTCTTCTCCACGTGTCGAATCGCCACATCGGTATGTGGGAGTGCGATGAGCTGGAGACGCGCGCGCACCGTGTGCAAGGCCGTGGTCGTCGTGGATCCAGCACACCGACACTCGGCGACAAACACCACCCTCCCCGGTGACCACCCGGAGCGAGCGGGCAGCGTCGCAGTCCGCTCCGAGCGAAAACTTGCGCCCGGCGTGCGCGTCGATGCCGGAGTCACCCGGGACGGCCGGCGCGGGCGAGCTCGGCGAGCTCGGAATCGGCGAGCTGCTCGGTGCTCATCATCGCCCGGTCGGCCTTGATCTCGCGAACGCCGTCGCCCAGCACGAAGAAGTGGCCCGCCGGCTGGGTCGCCAGCCGCGAGCCGACGTTGGGGTAGCTGGTGAGCAGGTGGCGCATCTTCTCGATCGCCCGGTCCTGGGCGACCTTGCCGACCAGCCAGGTGCCGATCAGATCGCGGGCCTTGTAGTCGAGGTCGCCGGGGTTCTGCGTGGCGAGCAGGATGCCGACGCCGCCGGACCGCGCGCGGCGGAGCAGCTCGAACATCGGCTCCTTGGTCGGCGGGCTGGCGGTCGCCGGGATGTAGGCGTCGGCCTCATCGAGGAACACCGCCGCCTGCAGCTGCCTGGTGGGACGCTTGCGCGCCAGCCGGGCGAGCTCGACGAGCAGCCGCGAGATCCAGAACTGCAGCACCGGGAGCTCGGTGAGCGCGGCGGTGCTGAGGATCGACAGCCGGGGCTGCTCGCCGGCCGGCGGGAGCAGCGCGGCGGCGTCGAGCGGCTCCCCGCCGCCTGCCAGGAGGCCGCCGCGCTGGATGTTCAGGGTCTGGAGGTCCTCGGACAGCGGCGCGAAGAACCGCTGGAGCGGCCCGACCCGGGTCAGTAGCTCGGGGTCCGGGCGGTTGATCGTGTCGTGCAGCACGTCGAGCGTGACCTCGCCGGCGTCGGCGTGGAGCTGGATCGCGCACTGCAGCACCGACTGCTTGTGCCGGTGGGTGGTGCCGGTGCCATACCCCATCATCGCGGCCAGCCCGGCGGCGGCGAACCGGGCGAGCTGGTCGCGCTCGGCGGTGGTCGCGTCGGCGAGCGCCGGGATCACCGGCAGCCGCAGCGGGCGGCCGTGCGGGTTGCCGGGCGTGAACAGGTCGACGGCGATCCGCGCGCGCAGCTGCGCCCGGCGCTCGGCGTCGGAGCCCGGAGCCGACCACCACGCGTCGCTGGCGTAGCGCGCCAGATCGCCCTTGCGGTCGACCAGCAGGACCGAGATGTCGCGCTCGAGCAGCTGCTCGACGAGCGACAGCGCGGTCGTGGTCTTGCCGCTGCCCGTGCTGCCGAGCACGGCGACGTGCGTGGTGATCCGGTCGAGCGGCAACAGGATCGGCTCCTTGCGCATCGTCGTGGTCTCGCCGAGCCGGATCCGCGCCGGGTCGAACCCGACGACCGGCTGCGACGCCGTGCGCGGCGGCGCGGTCGGCGGCGGCGCGGTCGGCGGCGCCGGGCGGCGATCGACCTGCGGCATCGGCTGGGTCTGGATGTTCGACGGCACGCGCGGCACCTGATCGAGGTCGAGGATCGCGCGGACGAACGCGAGGTGGGTGATCGGGCGGTTGGCGCGCCGCCAGGCCGCGAAGCCGTCGGGGTGGCTGTCGCCGACCCGGCGGGCGGCGGCGACCGCGCGCAGCTGGCGCTCCTCGAGCACGATCGCCAGGCCGCCCGCGGCGATGAACTCGCCGACCTGCTTGGAGATCTTGGTCTTGGCCTTGAACTGGAAATCGGACTGGCGCAGCGCGGCCGGGACCACGCCCGTCGGGATCAGCGCGCGCAGGTTGTCGAGCTGGTTGCCGAGGTGGCCGCCCTGCGCGCCGCCGTTGCAGATCTCCAGCACGCGGCGCGTGATCGTCCGGCCCTCGACGATCAGCTGCCGGGGCCGCTCGCTGCGCACCGCGAGCTCGACGCCGAGCTCGCCGGCGGCGCCCCGGATCGCCTCGCCGACCAGCGCGAGCACGCCGGCGTCGTCCTCGGGGAGCCCGCCGCTCGCCGCCAGCGCGTCGTTCCACGCGCGATCGATCTCGGCGACCGCCTCGGCATCCGCGCCCGGCGGTGGCCGCTCGAACGCCGGCGCGCCGGGCCGTGCCCCGACGACCGCTCCCGCCGCGATGCACGCCTCGTGGAACTCGCGGAACCGGGCGATCGCGTCGCGCGCGCGGAACAGCGTCACCGCGTCGAGCTGGGCCGGCATGAACGGATAGAGCGGGTCGTCGTCCTGCATCGCGACGTCGAACGCCGCGTACAGGTGATCGAGCCGGCGCACCAGCATGGCCTCGATGTCGCCGCGCTGGCGCTGGCTGGCGAGCCGGACCGCCGGCGGATCGCGCTCGAGCCGGTCGATCAGCGGGCGCGACAGCTGGCCGCGCACCGCGGTGTAGACGTCGTCGAGGCACGCCATCACGACGACGACCGACGGCACGGCGTCGGCGATCCCGCGCAGCACGTCGATCGCCTGCTGCAGCCGGGTCACGGTCTTGCCGTCGGGCACGGTGTCCTCGACCTGATCGACCAGCAGCACGAGCGCCGCGAGCTGGAGCTCGTAGCCGACCGCCGCGAGCTGCTGGATCGTCCGCATCGGGTCCTCGGGCTGATCGCGGGCGGCGAGCCCGCCGAGCAGGCGCTGCTCGTAGCCGCTGAGCGGCTCGCAGCGCAAAAACCGGATCACGCGGCGCTGCACCGCCGGATCGCGGCGCTGGAGCAGCAGCAGCGCGTGCACCAGGTCGGGCTCGAGCCGGGACAGCCGGTCGGTGCGCAGGATACGATCGACCAGCCCGCCGATCAGGTCGTCGAGCTCGGCGCCGGCGAGCTCGGCGTTGCGCAGCCGGTCGAGCTCGGGGGCGGCGATGCTGCCGCAGCCCTCGGCCAGGCCGTCGGACAGGTACAGCAGGCTCGACTCGGCGAGCTCCGGCGCGTCGTACGGCCGCTCGAGCGAGTCGACCAGGTTGCGCAGCACGTAGCGCGCGTAGTCGCCGATCTCGGAGGTCATCTGCAGGTAGCCGACGTAGCCCAGCCGCTGGGCGTGGACCTGCTGGCGCAGCGCGCGCAGCAGGTGGGTCTTGCCGCTGCCCGAGTCGCCGAGCACCAGCAGCGTGCGGCCGTGCCCGTACTGGTGCTGCTCCGGCGTGGTCGCGCGCACGATCTCGCGATGGAACACCTCGCGGGCCTCGGCGTGGATCGATTCGACGTCGAACGGATCGCGCTCGTGGATCTGCGAGCCGTGCGCGACCGACGAGAACACCTCGGGCCCGTCGGTGCGGCAGAACGCGACGTCGCGCGGATCGCTGCCCACGGCGGGCGGCGGCTCGAACAGATCGCGCAGCCGGCGCCGCGCGTCGCGCTCGAGCTCGCCGGCGCGGCCCGCGAACACGTCGTCCATGATCCGCACCAGCATGCGCTCGAGGTCGCGCAGCGGTGCGGCGTTGTGGGTGTGGCGCTCGACGTAGCGGACCAGCGCGAGCCCGCGCCACGGGTCGGTCCCGGCGTAGCCGAACGCGCCGTCGTCGCTGCGGTGCAGCACGAAGAACCGCTCGATCAGCTCGGGCGTCGTCGCGCCGTCGTCGAACTCCTCGTAGCGCGGCAGCACCGCGAAGTACTTCGGCGCGGCGACCTGGACCACCGCGCTGACCCGCGCGACCTGTTCGGGGGCCATCGTCACTTCCGCCTGGGCCTCCGCCTGGGCCTCCGCCTGGGCCTCCGCCTGACCCTCGGCCTCGATCGCCACGTGCGCGACCCGCAGGCAGTCGTCGAGCAGCGCGAGCTGCGCCAGCACCGGCACCGACGCGGTGGCGCCCTCGGTCCCGGCGCGCAGCGCGGCCAGCGCCCGCGAGCGCGCGGCGTCGCGCAGGCTGCGATCGATGGTCTGGGTCACGCGGGTCAGCCACGCGGTGAGCTCGGCGCGATCGAGGGTCGACAGCTGGGTCACGGGGCCCGCTCCTTGACGATGAAGTGGAAGCTTGCGCCGTCGACCGCGATCTCCGACGCCGCGACCTGCGCCGGATCCATGGCGGCGACCAGATCGGCGCGCGCCAGGGTGAGCGCGCCGGCGCGGTGGGCGGCCACCAGCTCGGCCTTGAACCCGGCGAGCCCGAGCCCCGCCCAGCGCGGGTCGCGGCGCAGCTGGTCCCACACCGCCGAGACGAACACCTTGCGATCACCGAACCAGCCGTCGACCACCGCATCGGCGGCGCGCAGCACGGCCTCGGCGAACGGCGCCGGCGCGTCTTCTCGTTCCGGTCGCTCCTCCGGTCGCTCCTCCGGGGCACCCGGGGTGCGGCCGGCGAGCCAGCCGCGCACCAGCGCATCGCGCAGCGCGCGCAGCTCGGGCCGGGGCGCAGCGACCTCGCGCGCCGCGAGCACGCGCACCAGCCGCTCGGGCGGCCCGGCCTCGCTGCCCAGCCGGCGCTGCACGAACAGCGCGCGGAGCTCCGGCGGACAGCGCTTCGGCGTGCCCGGCAGCCCGAGCTCGTGCCAGACCAGCGCGTCGCACACCGCCGGCAGCGACGGCGGCGGCCCGTCGCGCCACAGCCCGAGCGCGCGGCCGACGATCGCCGCGGCCCACGCGTCGCGGCCATCGAGCCGCGCCCGCGCCTTGCCGTCCCCGGCCGCGATCCCGAGCGCGACGCCCGGCAGCACCCGATCGGACAGCTCCGGCCAGCTCCGCGCTGCACCGCCGCCCCCGAGCCGGCGCGCCAGCTCGCCGGCATCGCGCACGCGGTGGCCGTCGTCGATCACCCCGTGCTCGCGCAGCGCGGCCACGACCTCGGCGAGCCGGTCGCGCCACGCCGCGGCCGTCAGCTCGGCGGGCGCGAACCGCGCGAGCGGCGCCACCAGTTCCCCGAGCGCGAGCTTGCCCGCCGCCGTGTGCGCCCGCGCGATCACCAGCACCTCGAGCCGCTCTGCGACGAGCGTCATCCCCGGCCCTCGCCCAGCCGGTACGCCAGCGCCTGACTGACCGCGGTCACCGCAGCCCGAACATCGCGCACCACGTCCTCGGCGAGCAAGCGCACCACGACGAATCCGTGGGTCTGGAGCAGCAGATCCTTCCGGCGATCCCGCCGGTAGCACTCCGGGTCGGCGAAGTGGTGCACGCCGTCGATCTCGATCGCGATCCGGTCGCCGCGCGACAGCAGGTCGACCTCGGCGGCCGTCGGGCCGAACCGCACCGCCAGCGACTCGTTGAGCCGGAACCGGCCCGCGGTCGCCGGCGTCGCCTCCAGCGCCTCGAACAGCGTGGCCTCGGCCAGGCTGCGCGCGTCGACGTGAAACGCGCGATCGCGGCCCGCCGCGCCGGGCGCACGGCCACCGGGCGCGCGCTCGCCTCCGCCGATCGCCTCACCACTGGATCGGCCGTCCACCTCGCCGTCGTACGCCCCACGCGCATCGCCCCCGCCCGCGCCGCGCTCGTCGCCGACTCCGCCGTCGAGCACGCTCGCATGCGTCCCCCCGCCGGCCACCGCCCGCGCGCGCGGCGCACTGGCTGCCTCCTCGGGCACGGCGAGCCAGCCCTCGTCGACCATGGCCGCCAGCCGGTCGCGCCGCCCAGCCCGCCAGCGCTGCGCGGCCTCCGCGCTGACCACCACCGCGATCGGATGCCCCGGCTCGGCGACCGCCCGGGCCACCGCCGCGCGGATCTGCTCGTCGACGAGGTCGCCGCGCTCCGACCCATCGAGGTCATCGCGCCCGCCGGCCTCGGCCTCGAGCAGCGTGCCCGCGACCCCCGACAGCGCGAGCCACTGGCTCCAGATCTCGCGGCCGCGCGTCCCGCCGACCAGCACCGTCACGCGCGGCGTGCCATGCAGCCGGACCCACTGGTCGCGCGCGAGCCTGCGGAGGACCGGATCGATCTCACGGGGGCCTCTGGACCCCGCCCCGCCGGCCGAGCCGGCCGGGTCCCCACCCCCCGTCTCGCTGCGCTCGATCATCCCGCCGGGAGAATGCGCCAATTGCGGCCTCGGCTCAACGTGGCGAGATCGCACAGTGTCCTTGTCTCCTCGCACCCCGGATCTCTATAATGAGCTGCTACCGCGCGTCAGGGAGGAGCGATGTCGGAGCCGAAGTTGTTCCTGTCGTATCACTTCGCCACCGATCAGGAGCTCGCCAAGGCGACGCTGCAGCTGGCGGAGGCGTTCGGCTACAAGGTGATCACCGGCGAGGATCTCGGTGGCGGCCCGATCACGCCGGATGTCATGGCGCGGATCAACGCATGCGACGCGCTGGTCGCGGTGGTCACCCGGGGCCTCAAGAAGCCGGGGCGCAAGGGTCCGTGGCTCCCCCATCCCTGGGTGATCGGCGAGCTGACCCACGCCCGCGCACAGAACAAGCGCACCATCGGCCTGGTGGCCACCGAGGTCAAGATCGAGGGGCCGTACACGGAGAACGAGCGCATCGCGCTCGACCCCGCGCTGCCGACCGCGGCGTTCATCAAGCTGGCGCGCGCGCTGTCGCTGTGGCGGCGGGAGGACGGCCGCACCCTCAAGGTGATCATCCTTCCGGAGGAGCTCGCCGCCAAGCTGCGCGGCGATGACGTGCGCTGCCAGTTCCGGTTCCGCCACGAGAACTGGATCGGTCCCTGGCAGGAGGCATTCATCCACCCCGAGATCGGCGGCACCTGCGCCTACCTCAAGGGCGTCAAGGACGAGTACCTGATCGAGCTGCGCGTGCGGTTCGGCAACGAGACCTGGTCCTCGCTGTCGGCGCCCCAGTGGGTGCGCGTCGAGCTCCAGAAGGGAGCGGCGTGATGCCGCTCAAGCTCGCACAGGCCGATCGCAACGTGAGCCCCGACTGGTGGGAGTGGGAGGTCTGGCTCGAAGCGCCGGGTCCCGAGCTCGACGACGTGACCGAGGTGACGTACCTCTTGCACCCGACCTTCGTCGATCCGGTCCGCGTGGTCACCGACCGGGCGTCGGCGTTCCGCCTGCACTCCGCGGGCTGGGGTGAGTTCACGATCCGCGCCGAGGCCCGGCTGCGCGATGGCAAGGTGCGCCACCTCAAGCATCCGCTCAAGCTCCACACCGCCACCGCGCGTTCGGCGCCGGCGCAGCGGCCCGCGATCTTCCTGTCGTACGCCGCCACCGACGGCAGGTTTGCCGGCCAGCTGTCGCGCGCGCTGGAGTCGTCCGGAATGAAGGTCGCCCACTCGGGCTCGCTGTCGCTGGACGTGCCGTGGAACGAGGCGCTCCACCGGGCGGTGAACGACAGCTCCGCCGTCGTGATCCTCCAGCTCGACACGCCGTCGACCGCCGTCGAGGACGCGCTGATCGTGGCCCACAGCCTCGACAAGCCGACCATCCGCGTCCAGATCGGTCCGCCGCCGAGCCTGTCGCCGAGCCCGGCCGACACCGTCCTGCGGTTCACCGGCCAGGACGCCCCCGAGGTCATCGTCGACCGGCTCGTGAAGCTGCTCCGGCCGGAGCTCGACGCAGCCCCCGCGAAGCGAGGAACCAGCCCGAGCCGCGGGGCCAAGGCCAGTCCGAAGCGCAAGAGCCGCTAGCGGTGCTCCGGGCGCGCCGACCTGCACGCAGCGAGTGATCGACGCCCCGGAGCGGCCAGATCACCAGACGCTCAGAGCGTCTTGACGCAGGTGTCCTGCCACGAATTGCCACACCCGCATCCCGACCCGCCGCCGTCGATCGAGCCGCCGTTGGCGCTGCCTCCGCCACCGACGAGCGCCAGCGTCTCGCCGGTCAGGTTCTTGAGCGTCGTCTTCTCGAGCTTGAGTTTACGCGTGATCTTCTTCATTGGAGATGTTCCTTTGCAGCTGGTGAATATGCAACGTCTGCGATGACGTCGGTGAGTTCTCTACCGCCGGCCGAGCAGCAACGCAGGCCGAGGACAGTGACAACCATTGTCATGATGAGACAGCTCGAATGCAGTACAACAAGACAGTGATGGTTCGGAACACAGGTGTTCTGTCCCGAACTCCACACCTGCGGCCGCAGCGGCGCCGCAGATCCGATCCGGATCGCTGTCCAGCCGCGTGATCCGGCGGAGCCGACGCAGAGCATGCGCCGGCACGCCCGCATCGGCGGCACACCCGCGATGTTCCGGTACGGTGGAACGGGTGCCGGGAGACATGACACTCGGCCAGTGAACGCTCAGCCCGCGACGGCCTCGGCGAAGATCTCCGCGATGGGGTCGGAGGTCGCGCCGCCCGCGCGCGAGATGGTGGTGATTCGGCGGGCGCGGCTCCGACACCCAGCCGCGCAGCAGCCCCCGGCGCGCTCGCGTGCAGGCGTTCTCCCGAGCGCTGCGCGCTACCACCGCTCGTGGCGCGTGTGACCCGGGCGAGGCGCTCGGTCAGCGCCTGCGACGCCGATCGGCGAGCAAGCTGGGTCGACGTCGTACGGGCAGCATGGATCCGCTGCGGGGGTCGTGACCAGCGACCAGCGACCGGGACAGGGCGTGCGACACGGCGCCCCGGGAGCGCGCCTCACCCTGGACGCCGCGGATGGCGCTCGACGCTGCGCGGTCGGTTGCGACATGGGCTGCGGCGCACGCGTCGCGACGCGCGACCGCCGCTCACCGCGTGTGCCCCAATGACGATCTGCGCTGCACGGCAATGAACACAGTACCGCTCGGCCGCTGCGACACACGGTGAGGTGTGATCGCGGCGCCCGCGTCCAGCTCGACACAGTGACACTCACTCAGCAATGCAGACTCCGTTGCTCCGATCGAGATGCGACGCAGGGCGCGGCGCGCACGCCGCGCTCCCGGACTCACGCGATCGCGGCGCTCACCGTCGAGCGGGAGCGCGCGGCGCCGCGCGACTTACCGGATCGTGCCGCTCCACGACGCGGGTCTTGGATCGGACTGCAGACAATGAGACAAGCAGCAGGCGATTCATGCATCAGCCCGCTCG
>DATAPF010000322.1:0-17600 GCA_036265355.1 Kofleriaceae bacterium
GGCGGCGCTTCGGCTCATCTGCGACGAGTGGCTCTGGTGCGCTATCGCAACACCAGGTGCCCTTCCCAAGCACCTCAGGAATCTCAGGGCTGCCTTGACGACACTCATCTTGCCGCCGCGACGGTCCGAACGCAGCTACCCAGGGCCGTCAAGCTCAAGATAAGCAACTACGCCCGCAAGCGCCGGAAGGGCTCGAAATGATCCGGCTTCCGCCTTATCCGACCGGCATTGTGACTGGCCCCGAAAAGGGCGAAACACGAGTCAGAGAGCGCGGCGATCGCCGCCACGGCGACGATCGCCAGCGGCAGTAACATACGCAGGAGGTGGTGGGCCGTTGCGTCGCGGCCAGAGGGGTGGCGCAAGACGGCCGTCATCGCCGGCGCTCGGCTGAGCGGCGGCGGGCGCTCGCGTCCGCGCGCGCGAGGTTCCGGCGGCACGCGATCGTGCTGGGGTGGTGTGCGCCGAGCTGCGCCGAGAACAGCGCGAGTGCCCGCTCGAGCAGCCGTGCCGCGCGCGGATCGCCGCCGTCGAGGTAGTGGACCCCGAGGTTGTTGAGCGTCACGCCGAGCTCGGGGTGCGCCTCGCCGAACAGCTGCTGCTTGATGGCCAGCGCTTCCCGATAGCACCGCTCGGCGGCGCTCCCTCGCTGGAGACCCGCCAGCCCCTCGAGCACGATCGCCACCTCGTGGTGCACCCGGCCATGACGGCGGCGGTAGCTGCGCAAGGCGCGGCGGTAGAGTCGCTCCGCTTCCTCGCGCTGCCCGGCACCATCCAGGATGGCCGCGAGCGCCACCTCGTCGGCCGTGACCTCCGGGTGACCGCGACGGTGCGCGCGGAGGCGCAGCGCCACGGACCTCCGCGCCAGCGGCTCGGCGCGATCGTAGCGACCACGGGCATGCTCGAGCCCGCCCAGGTTGTGATACAGCGTCGCCTGCGACGGGTGGTCAGCCCCGAACGCGCGCTCGCTCAGCGCCAGCGCGCGGCGGTACAGCCGTTCACCCAGCGCGAACCGACCGCTGTACTTGCACAGCACCCCGCGCTCGTTCAGGAACGTGATCAGCTCCGGTGCGCCGGGGCCGAAGTAACGCTCGGCGAGCCGTTGCGCCCGCTCGAGCAGCGGCGCGGCAGCGCGGTAATCGCCGCGCTCGCGCAGGCAGCCTCCCAGGCCCGCGAGCGCACCCGCGCGGATGCCGGTCACGTCGCCGCGTGATCGCACGCCGCGGAGCACCGCGAGCGCCGCCCGAAACTCGCGCTCGGCGGCGGCGACGTCGGCCATGGCCCGCAGGATGCGGCCGCGCTCGACCAGCGCGTTGGCGAGGTCGGGCGAGCGCGGTCCGAGATGGGCGCGAAACACCGCCGCCGCGCGACCGGCCGCACGACAGGCGGCGGCCAGCTGTCCGGCGGCGGCAAGCTCGCACGCCTTCTCGTGCAGCGCCACCGCTCGTTCCACCGGAGTTCGCACCAGATACCACCGATACCACCCGATCACCAGATGAGGCTCCGCGATCTACGCCGCTTCGCCCTCATCGAGTCATCCTGAGCCGATCCAGGTCTCGACCGCTCCTCACCAGCGCGTTGTGGCCCCACCGCCCTGACCTCGGCCTCGACCTTCAGGGACACCGCTGCGGTCATTCGAGTTTGCGCGATGAGCCCGTCGATTGGCCCTCAGCAGCGGACGTGTCGTGCTAGCGGACTCGCTTCACCGTCACGTTGTGGTTCGCGGTTAACTTGTGCGGCTCCCCGCCCGCCCTGACCTTCGTCTTGACTTTCATGGAACACTCCTCCGATCACCTATTTGGATTGCGCCGATAGCCTATCTATCTGCGACCAACAGCGAACACGCCATGTTAACGAGCCCGAACGCCGATCGCAATAGCCGCCGTTACGGCGGGGCTTCGTGATCCATCCGGCCGTGGGTCCGGGTCGACGAGCCAGCGAATCATCCGCCCCTCGCGGCTTGCGCCAGCCGTACCGCTTGTACAGGCTGGCTGTCACTTGCATGGCTCTCGAAGCAGCACTCCCACCGTAGAATGCCCTCTGGCTCGATCAAGAAACATTCACTGCCACCAATTGCTGCACGAGCGCGATCATGAGCCGGCGCTGCACGTCGAGCTCATCGATGGCACCGGTGCGGCCATGGCCGCGATCGACCGCCAGAAGCGCCTCACTGGCGCGTCGCGCGCAAGGTGATCGTTGATTGTCGTGGTGGACGTGCCTGGGTCGCCAGAGGTGGATGAAGCCTCGGGGTCTGCGGTTCCGGGATTCGGAGCCTGGTGCCGAGGATCCAGTGGGACGAGGTGATGCATGCTCGAGGACACCCAGGTTGGCGCGTACCGCATTCCTCCGACCGCAATCGGGTTCGTACTCGCAGGACGGTTCTGGATGCTGGCAACCATGCAAAGCGGGTGGTGCTGTGCCGTGATCGCGTCGACGGTCACTGGTTGCGGCTTTCCACCGCTGCCGAAGCTCGCGGATCACGGCCCCGGTGCGTCGATCGATGCATCGATCGATGCGTCGGTCGATGCGTCGGTCGACACGTCGATGACACAGCCCTTCCTCAGCTGTGCTTCACTCGCGCCGACATGCGGCGGCGCGCGAAACGACGATTGCTGCCGGAGCCTTGCCGCCGCCGGCGGCAGCTTCTACCGCAGCTACGACCCCGGCAGCGACGGCCTGCTCGATAACATGAACTTCCCGGCGCAGGTCAGTGCGTTCCGGCTCGACAAATATGAGGTGACGGTCGGGCGGTTTCGCGCCTTCGTGAATGCGGGCATGGGCACGCAGTCGCGCCCACCTGCGGCCGGCGCCGGAGCGCGCACGTCGATCCAGAACAGCGGCTGGGCGACCGCATGGACCGCAGAACTGCCGGCCACGATGGCGGCCCTGATCGCCGCCGTCGGGTGCGACTCCACGCTGCAAACCTGGACCGACTCACCGGCACAGAATGAGCAACGTCCGATGAACTGCATCTCCTGGTACGAGGCAATGGCGTTCTGCGTGTGGGATCAAGGATTCTTGCCCACCGAGGCAGAGTGGAACTATGCCGCGGCGGGCGGCGCCCTGCAGCGCGGCTACCCGTGGTCGAGCCCGAGCAGCTCGCTGCTGCTGGATGGCTCGCACGCGAGCTACAACGACAATGGGAACTGCGTGGGGGATGGCCAGCCGGGTTGCGCCGTCACCGACCTCGTTCCCGTCGGATCCAAGCCCGCGGGCGACGGGCTCTGGGGGCAATCCGACCTCGCGGGCAACGTGTACGAGTGGACGCTCGACTGGTTCGCGCAGCCATACCCGATGCCATGCGCCGACTGTGCCAACGTCACCCCTGCCGCGGGACGCTCGATCCGCGGCGGCGGCTTTGTCGACATCGCGCGCGATCAGCGAACTGGCTTCCGAGACAACCTTCCTCCCAGCCAGCGCGACACGAACGTCGGCGTGCGCTGCGCGCGTCTCGCCGAGTAGCTCTGGCATCGATGCGGCCCACGAGCTCTCCATCGGCCGGCGCGGCGCCCACCGCGGTCAGAACGTGATCCTGTCCAGATCCGGTTCGCCGGTCGCGGCCGGCTCGCGCGTCGCCGGCTCCGGCCGACCGCGCGATCAGGGATGCGGGATGAGCCCGGTGAACCACGCCAGCGATGCGGCCGCGAGCAGGACGAGCACGGCGATCGCGAGCACCGCACGGTGGCCGAGTCGGTGGGTTGGCGGAGCTGCGTCCGGTGCAGACGCCGGGGCGCCCGGCGCCGGGGCGGCGGCGAGCGCGCGAAACGCTGCCGGCCGCGGCGGGGCGCCGGACGGCAGCGCGGCATCATCGTCGTCCTCGAGCGCGGCCAGATCCCCGTGCTCGGGGCCGTCCCCGGGCCGGCTCAGGGCGGCGGGCCGGTCGGCCGGGCTCACGGGGTCCACGAACAGCTCCGCGTTGAGCGGCGCACCCGCGGCCAGCGGGTCCGAGCTCGGGGTGGTGTCGTCCTGGAGCGAGGTGAACTCGAGCAGCGCCTCCTCGATCAGCTTGTGGATGAACGACCCCTGCGCCAGGCGAGCGTTCTCCTTCTCGCGCATCGTGGCCTGCACGATGGTCGCGATGTCGTACCCGCTGACCGGGTGCGCGAACCGGAACAGAAAGCGCGACAGCTCCTGCCCGAGCTCGCGGGCGGTCGAGTAACGCTCCTGGCGATCCCGGGCGAGCGCTCGGTGGAGGACGCGCTCGAGCTCGGGCGGCACGCTGCGGTTGATCTGCGAGATCGGCGGGACCTTCGCGGCCTGGACCTTGTAGAGGATCTGGACGTCGCTGTCGCCATCGAACAGGCGGCGCGACGCGAGCAGCTCCCACAGGATGATGCCGACGGCGAAGATGTCGGCGCGGCAATCGAGCTCCTGACCGAGCGCCGCCTCGGGCGACAGGTAGGAGAACTTTCCCTTGATGATGCCCGGCTCGCTCTGCTCGAGCTGCGAGCCGGCCTTGGCCAGCCCGAAGTCGACGATCTTCACCTCGCCGTACTTCGTGACGAGCACGTTCGGCGGCGACACGTCGCGATGCACGAGGTGGAGCGACACGCCGCTGCGATCGGTCAGCTCGTGGGCGTAGCTGAGGCCCTTGCAGATCTCGTGTGCGATGAACGCCGCGGCGGGGATCGGGACGGTCCGGCCCTGGTTGCGCATCGACGTGGCGATCGACTTGAGGTTCGCGCCGTCGACGAACTCCATGACGATGAAGTAGGCGTCGTCGCCCGCTCCGATGTCGAACACCTGGACGCAGTTGGAATGCGAGAGCTGGGCGGACAGCCGCGCCTCGTCGAGGAACATCGAGATGAACTTGGGCTTCCGGCCGAGGTGCGGCAGGACGCGCTTGATCGCGACCTGCTTGCGGAACCCCTGGAGCCCGGTGCTCTCGGCGCGAAACACCTCGGCCATGCCGCCGGACTCGAGCTTCTCGAGGACGCGGTAGCGCTGGGCGGTGTCGCCCGCCGGCCGTGCCGAGGCGTCCGGGCTGACCGGCCCGCCAGATCCGGATGCGGCTCCACGGGAATCGCTGTGCGAAGGTCCCCCCGTACGCTCGGTCATGGGCCGATCATACCTCGGGCCCGGCAAGCGCGCCGCGCGAGCTCCGGCGACCTCGATCGCGATGCCGTGGCTCGCCCGCGCGAGCGACCCATCACCGCCTCCCGCGGGTCCACGCGGCCGATCGTCGCTGCGCGCACGACGATGCTGCTCGCCTCCCCTGTCCGATCACCGGGGACAGTTGTCCCGACCGCCGCTGCGGTCGACTGGCCCGGGGACAGCTGTCCCCGTCGCCGACGGGCGGCGAGCCGGCGCCAAGGAGACCACGGACTTGCACGTAGCGAGCGCGGACGTCCAGGCCATCGCACTCCAGCCTACCGACGGGGCGATCCGACACGTGAAAGAGCTGCGGCAGAAAGCTTTGAGTCTGTACTCGAGACGAGTAATGTTGTGCGTGATGCGCAAGCTCGTCTTTCTGACAGCAATCTGTTTCTGCGCGTGCGGTGGACACCACATGAACAACCCCGACGCATCGACCGGCGGCGACGCCGGCGGCGGCGACTGCGGCGACGGCAAGCTCACCGACGGTGAGGGCTGCGACGATGGCAACACGGTCTCGGGCGACGGATGCAGCGCCGACTGCCAGCAGGAGCCGGGCTTCATGTGCGTGGTCCCGAACGCTCCGTGCCTCCAGATCAAGTACTGCGGTGATGGCGTCATCCAGCCGCCGGAGGTCTGCGACGACGGCAACTCGAAGGGCGGCGACGGTTGCGACGGCACCTGTCACCCCGAGCCGAACTTCACCTGTCCGACGCCCGGTCAGCCGTGCCTGCCGACGTTCACGTGCGGCGATGGGACGATCGAGCCCGGCGAGCACTGCGACGACGGCAACACGACGCCCGGGGATGGCTGCGAGACCGACTGCACGATCACGCCGGGCTGGACCTGTGCGACGCCCGGACAGGCGTGCACCAAGACGTGCGGCAACGGCAAGATCGATCCCGGCGAGCAGTGCGACGACGGCAACACGGGGAGCGGCGATGGCTGCAATACCAGCTGCCAGATCGAGGACAACTTCGTGTGCCCGATCCCCGGCATGCCGTGCGTGGCCGCGGTGTGCGGCGACGGCAAGGTCCACGGCAACGAGCAGTGCGACGACGGCAACACGACGGCCAACGACGGCTGTTCGGCGACCTGCATGGTCGAGGACGGCTGGGTGTGCCCGAACGCGGCCCGGCCGTGCATCCCGGACTGCGGCGACGGCAAGGTGCGCGGCAACGAGCAGTGCGACCTGGGCGCGAACAACGGCACGAACCAGGGCTGCTCCGCCACGTGCAAGGTGCAGCCGGGCTTCGTGTGCCCGGGCAACGTGTGCCGTCCGACGGTGTGCGGTGACGGCGTGCCGGAGGGCAGCGAGCAGTGCGACGACGGCAACCTGATCCCGTTCGACGGCTGCTCGGCGACGTGCACGAACGAGCCCAGGTGCGACAAGGGCCTGTGCACCGCGGTGTGCGGCGACGGGCTCAAGTTCCCGCAAGAGGAGTGCGATGACGGCAACGTCCAGGACGGCGACGGCTGCTCCCACGACTGCAAGCTGGAGCCCGGCTTCACCTGCACCTCGGCCGTCCAGGGGCTGCCGTCCACGCTGGATATCCCGATCCTGTATCGCGACATGCGCTACAACGGCACCGCCAACGGTCATCCTGACTTCCAGCACTTCAACAGCGGCCTGGCCCACGGCCTGGTGCAGAACGCGCTGGGCACCGACAGCAAGCCGGTGTGGAAGGACAACTTCGGCGACGACGCCAGCCAGGCGCTGACCGGGGCGAGCAACTTCTGCTGGTGGTACCACGACAGCTGCAACGGCACGGCCAACCCGTTTGCCAAGCCGGTCTTCCTCGGCACGGCCGGAAAGCCCACGACGCTGACCCTGATCCAGCAGGGCGGGACCGGCAACAACGTCTATCAGCTCGACAACCAGCGGTTCTTCCCGGTCGACGGGCTGGGCTGGAATGATCCCAGGCTGACGAACAACCCCCAGGTCGACCGGGACAACGACCCCAACGACCCCGTGGCTCACAACTTCTCGTTCACCAGCGAGCTGCACTATCCGTTCACCTTCGACTCGAGCAAGCAGCCGAGGTTCGACTTCACCGGCGACGACGACGTCTGGGTGTTCATCAACGGCCACCTCGTGGTCGACCTCGGCGGCATCCACGCCGCGCAGAACGGCAGCGTCACGCTCGACGCCACGACCGCCATGGCGCTGGGCCTGGAGAACGGCAAGATGTACTCGATCGACATGTTCCAGGCCGAGCGCCACACGCTCGCGTCGACCTACCGGCTGACGCTGTCGGGGTTCGCCCACGTCGTGACCTCGTGCAGCCCGATCTGCGGCGACGGCAAGCTCGAGGGCAACGAGGTGTGCGACGACGGCGTCAACGACGGCTCACCCGGCGGCTGCCTGCCCGGCTGCATGGGCCGCGCGCCGTTCTGCGGCGACGGCGTCGTGACCACGCCGCCCGAGGCGTGCGACGACGGCAGCAACCTCGTGACCTACGGCGGGACCAGCAAGCTGTGCGGTCCGGGTTGCCAGTTCGCACCGTACTGCGGCGACCACATCGTCAGCAACGGCGAGCAGTGCGACGACGGCGCGATGAACGGGACCCCCATGTCGAACTGCTCGGCGTCGTGCACGCTCGGCCAGCGCTGCGGCGACGGCATCAAGAACGGCAACGAGCAGTGCGACAACGGCACCAACAACGGATCCTACGGCACCTGCAACCCCGACTGCACGCTGGCGCCGTACTGCGGGGACGGCACCATGAGCGGCCCCGAGCAGTGCGACAACGGCGCGCGGAACTCCCCCACCGCCTACGGTCCGGGTCAGTGCACCGCGGCGTGCACCACCGCGCCGTACTGCGGCGATGGCATCGTCGAGCTGCAGTTCGGCGAGCAGTGCGAGGGCGGCCCGGGCTGCTTCGACTGCCACTACGCGATCATCCAGTAGGCCAGCAGGACGGCGACGATGGCGATTGCCGGCCATTGCCATGCGCAGCTGCGATTCATAAAAGGCAACAGCCGCGCAACGGGGGATATACGTGACATCGCCAGGGTGATGTCATGAGGTGGATCGCTGTGATCGTGTGCGGCGCTGCGTGTGCGCCATCCTATCCGCTGCCGATGACCGCGGCGCAGCTCGCCGCCGCGGGCGAGCCGCCGGCGCTCGTCGCGTACCTGGGGCAGCCCGGCGCGGATCCGGCGGTGTGCGACGCCGGCTCGCCGGGGCCGCACGTCGCGATCGACGATGCCACCGACCGCGCGCTGGTCGATGCGCTGCGCGACGGTGCGCTCGCGCCCGCGGCATGGTCCGCGTGCGCCGAGCGGATCCTGGCGAGCGCCACTGCCCCCGGGCAACGCTCGCTGCTCGAGGCCGTGCTCGCCGGGTATTCCCGCGTGCTCGCCGACCCGGCCGTCGAGCGCGATCCGCGGGTCCAGGCGCGGCTCGCAGCGCTGGCCGCCGCCTACGATCTGCGGTCGCCCGACGTGCGGGCGCCGGATGCGGCCGCCGCGGTCATGGCGCAGCTGCGGGCGCCCGGTGCGCTCGGGCCGATCGCACGGCGCAGCGCCGCTGCGATGCTGGCGGCGCTCGAGCTCGATCACGGCATCTGGTACGGGCGCGCGGTCGACCCGGCCCTGATCGACGCGCTCGCGGCGCAGCGCGACGAGGCAGCGCTCGCGGTGCTGTCGGTCCGGATTCCGGACGCGGCGCTCCGGGACACAGCGCAGCGCCGGCTGATCCGGCTGCGGATCGCCGCGTCTCCGTTCCCCGAGGTCCGCGACGACGCGGCGCACGTCGAGGAGGCGATGATGGAGCTCGGCAAGAACGCGATCTCGCCGCGCCTGCAGCCGCCGGTCGCCGCCAGCGTCGATCCGGACCAGCTCGCCCTGCGCAGGGTGCTGATCGCGCAGGCGGTCCGGCGCCAGACCGCGCAGCTCACCGCGCTGGCCCCCCGGCTACCAGCGAGCCCCGGCGCCGCCCCGCCGCCCGCGGCAGGCATCGCGCCGCTCGCGCTACGCGACGCGCTGGCGATCGGGGTCACCGGGCTGTCGCGGCCGGTGGCGCTGTGCGGCGCGGCGCGCTCGCTGGATCCATCGCCGTGCTTGCTGCCCGGCGACCTCGCGGTGGCCGGCCCGCTGGCGCGCCTCGACCGCGACGGGGCCCTGCACTTCGCCGACGAGATCACCGCGCGCCAGGTCGTGGAGCTGGCGCGCGCCGGCGCAGACTTCGTGCTGCCGCTCGCGATCGCCGGCCGGCCGCTGGTGTCGCTGCGCTGGCCGATGCAGTTTGCGGTCCCCGCGCCGCTCGTGCTGGCGGCGGATGGGGTCGGGCAGGACGGCCCGGCGCTGCAGATCGCCGTCGAGGAGCACCACGGACGGCTGATCTACGAGATCGCGGACGGCCGCGCCGTCTCGCTGGCGGTCGCCGAGCGCGGCGACGCGGCGCGGTTCCGGATCGTCAGCCGCGGCGGCACCGAGGCGACCGGCGCGAGCGGTGCAGACGGCGCGGACGGCATGACCGGCAGCGACGGCACGAGCGCGACCTGCCCGGCGAGCAGCGGCGGCAACGGCGGCGACGGCGGGAGCGGCAGCGACGGCGGCAATGGCAGCGACGGCGGGAGCGGCGGCAACGGCGGCGCGATCGCGGTGCGGATCACCTGCGACGACGGCGTGTGCAGCGATCTGGTGGCGGCGCTGCGCGAGGCGATCGCCAGCGAGCCCGGGCGCGGCGGCCCGGGAGGCGCGGGTGGCCGTGGCGGCACCGGAGGCGCCGGCGGACGCGGCGGAGCGGGTGCCACCTGCTACGACGACCAGGGCAACCCCGCGCCGCTGAGCGGAGGCATGGACGGCACGCGCGGCTCCGACGGCCAGGACGGCGCACGCGGGTCGTCGGGCGACGGCGGCCGGCCCGGCAACGTGCGCTTCGAGGTGCATCGCACCACGGCCGCGGTGGCGTCGCCGTAGCGGAGCGGCTAGGCTTGCCCGCGATGTTGCGCCATGTCCTCCTGCTCCAGCAACGCCCCGACGCCACCGCCGACGAGATCGCCGCGTGCCGCGCGGGGCTCGCGGGCCTGGTCGGGTCGATCCCCGGTCTGATCGACTTCCACTGGGGCGCCAACCTCGCTCCCGCCGAGCGGCGCGGCGGGTTCACCCACGGGTTCAGCATGGACTTCGCCGACCGCGCGAGCCTCGAGGCCTACGGGCCGCATCCGCAGCACCAGGTCGCTGCCGCCAAGGTCCGCGCGACGTTCGAGCGGGTCGTGGTGTTCGACTTCGAGCTGTGACCGCAGATCCCGCGGTTGGCGGCGGCGCGACGCCGGGCACGCTGCGCTCGGGGCTGCGACTGAGCGAGCGGATCGCGTTCCCGCCGGAGCTGCCGATCACCGATCGGATCGTCGACATCGCCAACGCGATCGACGCCCACCCGGTCGTGATCGTGGCCGGCGAGACCGGCTCGGGCAAGACCACCCAGCTGCCGAAGATCTGCCTGGCGATGGGCCGGGGCGCCCACCGGCAGATCGGCTGCACCCAGCCCCGGCGGATCGCGGCGACCAGCGTCGCAGCGCGCGTGGCGCAGGAGCTCGCGACCGAGCTCGGCGACGTCGTCGGCTACAAGGTGCGGTTCACCGACAAGGTCCGGGCCACGTCGGCGGTGAAGTTCATGACCGACGGGATCTTGCTCGCCGAGATCCAGGGTGACCCCAGGCTGCGGCGCTACGACA
Organism: Kofleriaceae bacterium; assembly: GCA_036265355.1. Taxonomy (GTDB): domain Bacteria; phylum Myxococcota_A; class Polyangia; order Haliangiales; family Haliangiaceae; genus JABFXX01. Next base: position 10,776 of record DATAPF010000322.1, read on the forward strand.
CGATCATCGTCGACGAGGCCCACGAGCGCAGCCTGAACATCGACTTCCTGCTCGGCTTCCTCAAGCGGCTGCTGCCGGAGCGCTCCGACCTGCGCGTGATCATCAGCTCGGCGACGCTCGAGACCGAGCGGTTCGCCGCGTTCTTCGGCGGCGCGCCCGTGATCGAGGTGTCGGGCCGGACCTATCCGGTCGACCTGCTGTACCGGCCGCCGCGCGACGACGAGGCCGACCTCGCCGACGCGGTCGCCAACACGGTCAACGAGATCGCCGAGCTCGATCCGCGCGGCGACATGCTGGTGTTCCTGCCCGGCGAGCGCGAGATCCGCGAGGCCGCCGCCGAGATCGAGAAGCGCGCGCTGCCCCACACCGCGGTGCTGCCGCTCTACGCGCGGCTGTCCGCGTCCGAGCAGCAGCGGGTGTTTCAGCGGCTGCCCGAGCGACGCGTGGTGCTGGCGACCAACGTCGCGGAGACCTCGCTCACGATCCCCGGGATCGTGTACGTCGTCGATCCGGGGCTCGCGCGCATCAACCGCTACCACGTCCGCACCGGCGTGTCCCAGCTGCTGATCGAGCCGATCTCGAAGGCCAGCGCCGACCAGCGCAAGGGGCGCTGCGGGCGCACCGCGAACGGGATCTGCTTCCGGCTGTACGACGAGCAGGACTTCGCGTCGCGCCCCGACCACACCGATCCGGAGATCAAGCGGATCAGCCTCGCCGGGGTCATCCTGCGCATGAAGGCGCTGCGGCTCGGCGACATCGAGCGGTTTCCGTTCCTCGATCCGCCCCAGCCGCGCGCGATCGCGGACGGCTACCGGGTGCTCGAGGAGCTGAGCGCGATCGACGACGACGGCCGGCTCACGGAGATCGGCGAGCAGCTCGGCCGGTTGCCGCTCGACCCGCGGCTCGGGCGGATGATCCTGGGCGGCCGCGACGAGGGCGCGCTGCGCGAGGTGCTGATCCTCGCCGCCGTGCTCGGGCTGCAGGATCCGCGCGACCGGCCGGCCGCGGCGCAGCAGCGCGCCGACGAGGCCCACCGCAAGTTCCGCGACGAGGCCAGCGACTTCGCGGGCTACCTGAAGCTGTGGAGCTTCTGGCAGGACGCCCGCGCGCGCAGCTCGCGCCGCCAGGTCCAGAAGCTGTGCCGCGACCACTTCCTGTCGTATCCCCGGATGCGCGAGTGGGAGGACATCCACGACCAGCTGATCCGCGCGATGCACGAGCTCGAGCTGTCGCCCGGCGCGCCGGCGTCGGCCGACCAGATCCACCGCGCGCTGCTGCCGGGGCTGCTCAGCCGGATCGGGATGTGGAGCACCGAGCACCGGATCTACATCGGCGCCCGCCAGACCCGGTTCGTGATCCACCCGTCGTCGGCGCTCGCCCGCAAGCCGCCGCCGTGGGTGATGGCGGCCGAGCTGGTCGAGACCTCGCAGCTGTTCGCGCGCGGCGTGGCGCGGATCGATCCGGCGTGGCTCGAGGCTGCCGCCGGGCCGCTGTGCCGGCGCAGCCACGGCGATCCGCACTGGGAGCAGAAGCAGGGCCAGGTCATGGCCAGGGAGCAGGTCACGCTGTACGGCCTGCCGATCGTCAAGGACCGCAAGGTCGCCTACGCGCGGATCGATCCGGAGCTGTGCCGCTCGATGTTCATCACCCACGCGCTGGTCCGCCACGAGTACGCCACGCGCGGCGCGTTCATGGAGCACAACCGCCGCCTGCTCGACGAGGTCCACCGGCTGCGCGACAAGGCGCGCGAGAGCGACATGGTCGTGGACGAGTACGAGCTCGGCCAGTTCTTCGACCGCCGCCTCCCCGACAGCGTGGTCAGCGGCAAGACGTTCGAGGACTGGCGCAAGGACGCCGAGGCCCGCGATCCGGCGATCCTGAAGCTCGCGCTGTCGGACCTCCTGCTCGACGAGTCCGACCCCCTGGCCCCCGAGCGCTATCCCGACCAGATCGCGGTGTGCGGCGTCGCGCTGCCGCTGGTCTACGCGTTCGATCCGGGCGCCGACGAGGACGGCGTCACCGCCATCGTGCCGCTCGCGGTGCTGCCGCAGCTCGATCCGGACGTCCTGGCGTGGACCATCCCGGGCTGGCACGAGGCCAAGCTCGCCGCGCTGCTCGACGCGCTGCCCAAGGCGGTGCGCAAGGCGCTGGGGCCGCTCGACGAGCTCGCGCGTGAGCTCGCCGCGCGGCTGCGCCCGTTCGACGGTCCGATGCTGCCGGCGGTCGAGCGCGCGATCGTCGAGCGCACCGGCGAGCGGGTGCCGCGCGATGCCTGGGACCTGCGCGCGCTGCCCGCCTACCTGGGGTTTGCGTTCCGCGTCGTCGAACAGCGCGGCGACGAGCACGACAAGGTGCTCGGCCAGGGCCGCGACCTCGCCGACCTCCAGCGCACGCTCGGCCCGCGCGCCCGCCAGCTGTGGGCCGCGGTGCCGCGCGAGCGCCACGAGCGCGCCGGGCTGGTCGCGTGGGACATCGACGAGCTCCCGGCGTCGGTGACCGTCGAGGTCGGCGGGCGCGCCGTGCTGGCGTACCCCGCGCTGGTCGATCGGGACACCGCGGTCGATGTCCGCCTGCTCGAGTCGTCCGCCGCGGCCGCCGAGGCCACCCGGGCGGGCCTGCGCCGGCTGTTCCTGCTCCAGCTGCGCACCACGCTCGGCAAGCTCGAGGCCCAGCTGCCGGGCTCGCTGGCACACGGCGCGCTCGCCGCCAGCCCGGCGCCGCCGCTCACCCGCCAGATCGTGCTGCGCGCGCTCGACGAGGCGTTCCAGCTCGGCGCGCCGGACGCGGTGCCACGGACCCGGGCCGCATTCCACCACCGCCTGGCCGAGGGCCGCGACGCAGTGCAGCTCGCGCTCGCCGAGCTCGGCCTGCTCGCCGCCGAGCTCACCGCCGAGCTCGCCAAGGTGCGCGCCGCGCTGCGGCTGCTCGCCGGAAAGCCCGGCATCCCGCGCGCCGTGTTCGACGACGTCGACGGCCAGCTCGCGCACCTGGTGCCGCCCGACGCGATGACCCGCATGCCGCGGGCGCGGCTCGGCCAGCTCGCTCGCTACCTGCGGGCGATCCAGGTCCGCCTGCAGCGCCAGTCTCACGATCCGCAGAAGGACCAGCAGAAGGCGGCGCAGGTCGTGCCGCTGTGGCAAGGCTACCTGCGCAAGCGCGACGAGCTGCGGGCCCGGGGCCAGCCGCCCGGCGAGTTCGACGAGTTCGGCTGGCTGGTCGAGGAGCTCCGGGTCGCCGTGTTCGCGCCCGAGCTCAAGGCCGCCGTCGCCGTGTCCCCGCAGCGGCTGACCGAGGTCTGGGCGCGGCTGTCGCGCCACCTGTAGATCAGAAGATCCGCATCGAGATAGAGCACGACGGTCCTGCCGGAACCGGTGTCAGTTCGCGTTTGCCACTTGCGGCTGGGCGGACTGGCAGGTGGTCTCGGCGGCGGCCTTCACGTTCTTGCCCAGCAGGAAGGCGGCCGGCCGGTACTCGTCGCCCTTCTTGACGAACACCTGGCTGTGGTCGGGGTAGACGCAGCCGACGAACGTGCCCAGGCGCCACCCCGATCCGTCGTCGCTCCCGGGCGCGCGGAAGCCGTAGCGCGCGTCGACCGCGAACCGGACGAACGCGCTGCCCGCCGCGTCCTTGCTCGGCTGCTCGTCGAGGATCCGGACCCGGAGCTCTCGCTGGGGAGCCGCGGCCCGCGAGAACCGGCTGCGCTGGCTCTCCTTGACGGCGAGCGGCTGGGTCAGCACGCGGCCGACCACCGCCTGGGCGGTCTTCGCCTGGGCGGTCTTCGCGTCGGGCGGCGAGCCGCTAGCCGCCGTGGGCTCGGCGTAGGTCGTATGACAGAACAGGAGCAGGGCGAGCATCGACAGGCGCTTCATGGATCCTCCGGGGTGACGGGGCGGTCCGGGTTCGAGTTCGGGTTCGCAGACACAGGAGCTCGACCAGCGCGAAGCTCCCGACGACCGGCAGCCACAGGCTGACGAGGTAGGCGAGCTGCTCGTCGACGGCGGCGGCGTCGAACGCGATCAGCATCGCGCGCGAGGTCACCGCCACGCTGAGCTGCGCCAGCACGTGGAGCACCCAGCGGCGGTGCTCGACGAACCGGCGCGCCCATGCGGTGCGCACGCCCTGGACCATCGCGGTCGCGACGATCGCGCCGGACAGCATGAATCCCAGCGTCGAGGGCAGGCCGCCCTTGGCGAACCACGACAGGTACAGGCCGGACGGCACCAGCGCGAGCAGGACCGCCGATGCGGTGACGCGGCCCAGCCAGCGGTGCAGCCGGGGCCGGCGGATCACGATCCGCAGGGACAGCAGCAGACAGCCCGGCAGGCACACGGACGCGGCCACGACGTGCACCCGGAGCGCCAGCATCCACACATCCTCGAGCGGCAGCGGGAGCTTCTCGACGACGAACGGGGCGAGCTCCTCACCGAAGTACGCGAGGCTGGCGGCGGTGATCGCCGCCGAGCCGGCCGCCAGCGCGGCCAGGACCAGCACCCGGAGGGGCGTGAGCAGCCAGGAGCGAACCCGCATTGCTCTCGTTCAACGCGTGAGGCGAGCCCGCGGTCTATCGCGCGACCCGCGCCAGAGCGGAATGATCGCGCGATGTTGCGCGTTGTTCCCGATCGGCCGCCGGACGGCCGATGAGCGGTGCTCACACCGTCATCACCCGGCGGCGCAACGATGCGTCACTTCGCGCGATCGGCCGCCGCGCGGATCTCGGCCTCGGTCGGGACTCGCGCGACGCCGCGCGGGTCTCGCGCGTTCTGGAACTCGACCATCCAGCCGGGATACTCCGCCGGCAGCGCGCTCGCCGCGTCGAGCGACGCGACCTGCTCCGGTGCCAGCTTCAGCTCGGTGGCGGCGAGGTTGTCGACCAGCTGCTCGCGGCGCTTGGCGCCGATGATGACGCTGGTCACGAACGGCCGGGTCAGCTGCAGACGCTGACGAGCACGGCCAGACCAACTGACAACTTAAGGATTCGTTGCATGAGATACAGCTCCTGTGTTGATGGCGACACCCAGAGCAGAGTCGCAAAGACTGGCAATGAACGTCTCATACCGGCATGGCGTTCTCGACATCACCGCCACAACAACCCGGCGGCCCGAGCGCTGGCCGCGCCGGACATCACCGAGGCTGAGGTGAATCGCGATGACCGGTGACATCTCGGCCTGGAGCGCTCACGTGGCCTGATTCCCGCTGCCCGCACGCGACACTGGCAATGAACGCGTTGTCGCGCGCGCTGGGCGCTGGCGTCGCGGTCGAGCGTGCGCATGTCATCAGAACAATTCGCATGGGCCGTGGCGCGCACCATGCAGCCGGAGCATATCGCGGAATTCCGCAGGAGGGTAAGACGATGATACGCACTGCATGTGCGATCACGACCGTGCTCGGAGGGGCGTTGGTCGGGATCCTGTATGGCTGCACGATGATGTCGAGCAGCTCGCAACAGACAAGCGCACTCAGCGCCGATGGCGGCACCGGCTCGGAGAGCGGCACCGGCTCGGACATGGCGACGTGCACCAAGTTCAGACCGATCACGATACAGCGGCCGTGTCACCCGACCACGTGCACATTCGACTTCTGCACGCGCGGTGACATCGCGCCGCTCGGCGCCCACCAGGAGACGCAGGCGCTGCAGGATCGCCTCGCCACGCTCGCCTGCAGCCCGCGCAGCATCGCGCCGCTGCAGATCTTCGCCGAGGCCGACACCCAGAGCCAGCTGTTCATGTACTACCTGCTCGACTCGACGGGCTTCCAGCCGAGCGTGTTCACGACCCAGATCGCCGACCTCAACGACACGGCGATGCTCACCGTGTTCGGCGCCAACTGCGGCGTGTCGACGCTCGGCTCCGTGCGGCTCGCGCTCGAGCCGAAGACCGGCCTGCCCACCAACCCGAACAACGTCCGCGCGTTCATCGACGTGTTCACCGACATCCGCGGGCTGTTCGTGATCAACAACGAGAGCGGCTGGTACGAGGGCTGGATGATCCACGACCTCCTGGTCGCACCCAGCACGCCGAAGGGGCACCGCGGCCCCGCGCCGATCGGGATGATCACCCAGGAGGACGCGAGGCTGCTCGCCCGGATGGGCTCGGGGAACAACAAGACGCCCGGCGCCTTCTTCACGGTCGACGGCGAGGCCCCGCACGCCCCGCGCCCGAGCGACCACTTCCCCGATCGCGTGACCAACCTCGTGCCGCTGAACCTCAGCATGGGCGCATACAACGCGTTGCAACAGGCCGACGCGCACAACTACTGGGAGTTCAACTACACGACGAACTGGATCCACCCGACGTACGAGCTGCCGTTCACCGGTGGTCTCGACGACAGCTATCTGAAGGGCCAGATCAGTCGCATGCAATCGATCGTTCCCGGAGACTCACCCGGCGACAACAATCGCAGCGTGACCCTGGCCGTGATGTTCGGTGACAACCCCGATCGGCCGCGCGACCCCGATCTGTTCGACGCCGACGATGACTCGCAGCGCGAGTTTCGCGAGCGCTTCGTTCCGAGCGGCATCGCGCACGAGGCGTATCTCAACGCCTACGAACGCGTCGCATCGTTCGAACCCGACGTCACCGACGTGAATCAGCGGCTGATCGACGGCTATCGGGCAGCGGTCGCGTTGGTCGACACCAACCACGATGGCATCGTCTCGGCCGCCGAAGGCGACATCGACACCGCAAACGCGAACTGCCCGCAAGGTGACAACACCTGCATCTTCATGTCACCGAGGAGCTTCAATCGCTTCGCGGTGACCAGAGAGATCAACGATGGCCTGCTCGCACCGCGCTTCGCACCGAGCACGCGTGGCTGGGTGGTGTCGGG
>DATAPF010000323.1:0-9411 GCA_036265355.1 Kofleriaceae bacterium
CCGGCCTCGAACGCCTCGGCGTGGCTGACCTCGTCGTCGTTGCCGGTCATCACGACGACGTGCACCGCGGGCCCGAACATGGCCTTGAGCTTGCGGATGACGTCGAGGCCATTGGTCCCGGGCATCTCCAGATCGACGATCACCACATCGTCGTCGACCACCAGCACGCGCACGCCGGTCGGTGTGGATTCGCTCGCCGCAGCCGCATCGACCGTCATCGAGCTGGTAATATACGAGCGAGCGAGCGTGATGGCGGTGCCCGGCCCCGGCTCTCATATCCAAGCGTCGCAGTTCGCCGATCCATGTCGGGTCGCGGACGTGACGCTGGCAGCCGCGGTGCGCGCGTCGGCCGACGCGGTCTACATCGAGCCGATGGCGATGCTGGGCCTGATCGGCTTCACCCCGGCGCTGGAGAGCCCGTGACCCCCGAGCCCCGCGAGAGCGCAGCCCCGTGACCGACGTCCCTGATCACCTCGACGAGACCGGCGCGCCGTGTTCGCGCCACCCGGTGATCGCCGCCGCCGACCTGTACCAGCTCGCGATGGTCGGCTCGCGCGCGCCGGTGTTCCACCACGACTGCGCGTCCAAGCTGCAGGGCCTGGTGATGGCGCTCGACGAGCTCACCGAGCTGACCGAGAATGGCGACCCGCAGCTGATCCGCGCCGTCGAGACCGCGCTCGAGGCGTCGCGCGAGCTCAACGCGCTGCTCAACGTCAACCGCATGCTGACCCGGCCGGCGGTCAGGACCGCGATCGCGCTCGACGAGCTGGTCACCCGCGCGGCCGAGCGGGCCGGTGTGGGGCTGCGCGGCGGCCCTCCCGCCGGGGTGATGCTCAGCGTCGGCGTGGCGCCGATGATCCACGCGCTGGCGCTCGCGATCGACGCCGCGGCCGGCACCGGGCGCGGCCGTACGCTGCAGGTCACCGCGGCGCCGGTTCCGGGCGCCATCGAGCTCGCCCTGCACAGCTCGCCGCTCCAGGCGCCCACCGCGAACGGGGCGGTCGCGATCGCCGGCTTCGTGATCGCGCGCGACGGCGGCGGCAGGCTGTGGTGCACCGCGTCCGGCGACCAGATGGTGATCCGGTTGCCGGTGGGTTGACCGTGCGCTGACGCTACGGCTGGGTCGCGCTACCGTCCGCCAGGACTATGGTTGGGTCGCGCTGTGGCGGCGGATGAAGGTCGGGACGTCGAGCTCGGCTTCCGTGTCGATCTCGCCGGACAGCACGGCCTTCATGCTCGGGCGCGACTGGGCGCGCTTGCGATCGGGCTGGACCAGCGGGGTGCCGTCGATCGGCGCGGGGCCCGAGCCGGTCGCCATCCGGGCGGGCTCGGCGTCGGGCACCGGCAGGGCGAGCTCGGCGAGCGCCTGCTCGACCTCGGTCAGCTCGCCGGTGTCGGGCCGGTCCCAGTCGATGTTGATCTCGGGCTCCTCGATGATGTGCGCCGGAGGCCGCTTCGTCGACAGCGCCGGGTACTCCTTGGTGATCTGGCTCGAGCTCGCGTACGGCAGCGGGATCTGCGGCGACGCGGTGACGCTGCGCGGCCGGACCACCGGCGCCGGGTGGCGGTCGGTGGTGTGGGCGTGGGGCACGACGGCCTGAGCCCTGGCGGCGTGGTTGAACCCGGTCGCGATCACGGTGATCCGGACCTCCTCGGAGAGGTTGGGGTCGATCACCGAGCCGAAGATGATGTTGGCGTCCTCGTGCGCCGCCTGCTGGATCAGCGACGACGCCTCGTTGACCTCGTGCAGCGTGAGGTCGGGGCCGCCGGTGATGTTGATCAGGATGCCGGTCGCGCCGTCGATGCTGACGTCCTCGAGCAGCGGCGAGCTGATCGCGGTCTCGGCGGCCTCGGTGGCGCGCCGCTTGCCGGTGCCGATCCCGGTCCCCATCAGCGCGCGGCCCATGCCGCTCATGATCGTGCGGACGTCGGCGAAGTCGACGTTGATCAGGCCGGGCACGGTCATCAGATCGCTGATGCCCTGCACGGCGTTGAGCAGCACCGAGTCGGCCTTGCGGAACGCCTCGACCATCGAGGTCTGGGTGCCGACCAGGGCGAGCAGCCGGTTGTTGGGGATCACGATCAGCGTGTCGACCGCGGTCTCGAGGCGCTCGATGCCCTCGACCGCCTGGCGGGCGCGCTTCTTGCCCTCGAAGCCGAACGGCTTGGTGACCACGCCGACGGTGAGCGCGCCGCAGTCGCGGGCGATCTGGGCGATCACCGGCGCCGCGCCGGTGCCGGTGCCGCCGCCCATCCCCGCGGTGACGAACACCATGTCGGCGCCCGCGATCAGGTCGGCGATCTGCTGCAGGCTCTCCTCGGCGGCGCGCCGGCCGACCTCGGGGTTGGCACCCGCGCCCAGGCCCTTGGTCAGCGCGTTGCCGAGCTGGATCTTGTGCGGCGCCATGTTGGCTTCCAGCGCCTGCATGTCGGTGTTCGCGACCACGAACTCGACCCCGTCCAGGTTGCCGCTGATCATGGTGTTGACCGCGTTGCCGCCTCCGCCACCGACGCCGATGACGAGGATCTTCGCGTGACTGACGTCGTCGAATTCGATGAGTGCCATGGTGTTGTGCTTCCCCCTGGTAAGCCCATATGAAAGTGGGCGCTCGATGCGGGCAACTTTTTGCGGCGCCGACGAGCAGATTCCTCGACGTGCGCGCCCGCGCGTCTAGAACATCTCCGCGAGCCGGCTCCATGCGCGCTTGAACATGCCCGGTCTGTCTTCCCCGCGCGCGGGCATTTGGAGGCTCTGGCCCTGATCGGCGCCGAACATGACCAGGCCGACGCCGGTCGAGTACGCGGGCGAGCGCACGACGTCGACCAGGCCGCCGATCTTGGTCGGCACGCCGCGCCGGGTCGGCAGCCCGAGCACCTGCTCGGCGACGTCGCCGACGCCGTCCATCGCGGTCGCGCCGCCGGTCAGCACGACGCCGGCGGCGAGGCTGTCGAAGTAGCCCGAGCGCATCAGCTCCTTCTTGACGTGCTCGAAGATCTCCTCGATCCGCGGCTCGATCACCGCGACCAGCTCGCGGCGCGGCATGACCCGCGGACCGCGGCCGCCGACCGACGGGACCTCCATCTTCTCGCTGTCGTCGATCAGGTTGCGCCACGCGCAGCCGTACTTCTTCTTGATCTTCTCGGCCGAGTCGAGCGGCGTGCGCAGCACGGTGGCGATGTCGTTGGTGACGTGGCCGCCGCCGAGCGCGAGCACCGAGGTGTGGACGATCGCGCCGTCGCAGTAGACCATGAGGTCGCAGGTCCCGCCGCCGATGTCGACCAGCGCGACGCCGAGCTCCTTCTCGTCGTCCTCGAGCACCGCCTGGGACGACGCGAGCGACTCGAGCACGATGTCGGCGACCTGGAGGTTGCAGCGGTTGGCGCACTTGATGACGTTCTGGGCCGACGCGACCGCGGTGGTGACGATGTGGACGCGGGCCTCGAGCCGGACCGCGGTCATGCCGAGCGGATCGCGGATCCCGTCCTGGTCGTCGACGACGTACTGCTGCGGCAGGACGTGGAGCACCTCGCGGTCCATCGGGATCGCGACCGCCTTGGCCTGCTCGATCACGCGGGCGACGTCGACGTCGCGGACCTCCTTGTCCTTGACCGCGACGATGCCGTGCGAGTTGAGGCCACGGACGTGGGCGCCCGAGATCGCGGCGTAGACCGTCGAGATCTCGCAGCCGGCCATGTTCTCGGCCTCGTCGACCGCCTGCTGGATCGACGACACCGTGGCGTCGATGTTGACGACGTAGCCCCGGCGCAAGCCCTTGGAGGGCGCGGTGCCGATCCCGATGATGTCGACGCCGTCCTCGGTGACCTCGCCGGCGATGCACGCGATCTTGGTGGTGCCGATGTCGAGGCCGACGATGATCTCGCTGGTCTTGGTCTTGGCCATGGTGCTCTCTAGTCGGTGGCGAACGCGACGGTGACGTGGTCGGGGCGGGCGCCCAGGTGGATCGCGCGGGCCCGGGCGCGCTCGGTGTCGCTGAGCCCGGCCCAGGCGGCGTCGAACGCGTGGAGCCGGGCGCCGGCGTCGTCGCCGAGCGCACCGAGCTGGATCGCGATCGCGGGATCGTAGGTATGCAGCGTGACGGCGCCGTGCGGGTCGATGTGGACCTCGCCGATCGCCGGGCGGCGGGATGCCGCGCGCCAGCGCTCGACCGCGGTGAGCGCGGCGCGCAGCGCGGCCAGGGCGGCGGCCGGATCGGCGGCGAACGCGGCGCGGTCGATCCCGGTGACGATCGGCAGGCCGTCGGCCTCGCCGGCCTCGATCGCGGCGCGCTTGAACGGCCGGCCCGCGGCGTCGACCAGGTAGAGCTCGTCCTCGCCGAGCGCGGCGACCACCGCGGCGGTGTGCTCGCGGAGCTCGACGGCGATCGTGTGCGGCAGGATGCGGCGGACGTCGACCGTGGCGATCCACGGATCGTCGCCCGCGGCGCGCGCGGCGGCGGCCAGGTCCGCGAACACGTTGTCGCCGATCCGGAGCGGCAGCCGGGCGCGCAGCGTATCCGGATCGACGCGGTGCGCGCCGTGGACGGCGATCTCGGTGATCGCGAACCGCGGCGAGCGGGTCAGCCAGCGGTACCCCGCCCACAGCGCGCCGCCGAGCACCGCGAGCGCCGCGAGCGCCGCCGCGGCGGGCAGCGATCGCCGGACCAGCCGGCCGCACGCGTCGGCGATCGCCGAGGGCTGCGGCAGCCGCGACCACACCGATCCCGCGCGGCGCCGGTTGCGCGGCCGGCGCAGCGTCAGCCGCGACGCCGCCGGCGCCACGGTTCGCCCGCCGCCCGCCGCCTCGCGCCCGGCCTCCCGGGGCGCATCGCGACGAGCGTCGCGGCGAGCCTCGCTGCGGGCCAGACGACGGGATCGATCCATGGTTCTGGAAATACGCATGGGCCGATCACCGAGGCAATTTTTTGGCGGTGCCGACCGGCGGCGAACCCGCGTCGAGGCGCTCCCGGGCACTCCTCCTGAACAGGCTCTCAGCGGAAGCCGTCAGCCGGCCCGTGGTGAGGAGGCGCGCGGCGCCGGTTCAGGCGGTCCGCGCCGGCAGCAGATCGCGGCGGATCGCACGGATCAGCGCCCAGGCGAACACGATCACGATCGCGGCGAGCGCCACCGTGATCGGCATGACGTACCAGTAGTCGTCGGGCGACTCCCCGGCGACCAGCGCGTAGGCCCCGGCCGGGATGCCGCGCGCGACGTACAGGCCGACGAGGTCGATCTGATCGTCCGGCAGGATGGTGCCGCCGACGTCGAGGCCGGCGGGCGGCGAGCGGCGCAGCGCGGCCCACGTGGTCTGGAAGTGACGGGGGATCGGCTCGACGCGGGCGGCCCACAGCCGGGCGGTCTCGAGCCGGGCGGTGGTGGCGGAGACCGAGGCGGCAACCGTGAACCGGACCTGGCCGAGCGCGGCGTCGGGGGTGCCGGTGGCGGTCGGGGTCAGGCCGGCGCCGTCGAGGGCCGCGCGCCACGCGGCGACGTCGGGCAGGCGCTCGTTGAACGCCGCGGCGATCGTCGCGGCGCCGGGGTCGACGATGTCGAGCGCGATCGCGTCACCGTCGGCGATCGCGATGGCGTCGCCCGCGACGGTGGCGACCCGGCCGGACGCGAAGCCGCTGCGGACGGCGGCGGCCGACGCGAACACCGGCCGCGGGTGCTGGTCGGCGTAGTCGTGGGCGGCGGCGGCGATCGCGAGGTCGTCGAGCTTGCGCAGCCGCCCGACGTGGTCTGCGGGCTGCAGCCTGTCCCGGCCATCGCCGGACGCGACCAGCCACAGCCGGTCGGCCGTGCCGCGCGCCGGGGCCAGCCGCAGCCCGGACGTGCCCCTGGCGGGGGTGACGCGGATCGCGCTCGACACCAGCGGCTCGGCGGCGACGCTGACCAGCTGCTCGGTGGCGACCTTGCCGGCGAGGACGTCGGCGACCGTCGCGGTGGCCGGCTGCGCGCGGCTGCCGGCAAACCGGCGATCCGGGTCGAGCCTGATCAGGAACAGGACGGCGAGGAACACCAGGCCCGCCGCGGTGATGATGCCGACCCGGGGCCGGTGGCGGGCGAGCTTGATCAGCTCGGGGTCGATCGCGTCGCGCGCGATCGGCGCGCCCGGATCGAGCTCGGCAGAGGGCGCCGCTGCCGGCGAGGGGGGCGTGGGCTCGGCCATGAGGGAGGCAACCGTCATCCTATCGTGCGGATCGACAACTGGCCACCCGGGGCGGTTGCAGGCAATGCGCAGGCGGTCGCGCCGGGTCGTGCATGATAGGGTCGGCGTGCGTGGCCACGGGTGAGCGCCCCCCCAGCAGTCGAGAGCGGCCGCTCGCCGTCGCCGACGTGGTGCGCGCCGCGGGGCGGGCGCTCGACGGGCTGGGCCTGGTGTGGCTGGAGGGCGAGGTCAGCCAGGTGTCGCAACCGGGGTCGGGCCATGTGTACTTCGCCCTGCGCGATCGCGAGGCGGTGCTGCCGGCGGTGATGTGGGCGCGCGACGCGACGCGGCTCCGGTTCCGGATCGAGCCCGGGCAGCGGCTGCGGGTGCGCGGCCGGCTCGGGGTCTACGACCGCGACGGCAAGATGCAGCTCTACGCCGACTTCGCAGAGCCGGCGGGGCTCGGCGCGGAGGCGATCGCGCTGGAGCAGCTCAAGGCCCGGCTCGCCGCCGAGGGGCTGTTCGCCGCCGAGCGCAAGCGGCCGCTGCCGCGGTTCCCGCGCCGGATCGGCGTGGTGACGTCGCGGACCGGCGCCGCGATCCACGACATCATCCGCACCGTGCAGCGCCGGCTGCCGACGCCGATCCTGATCGCCGACGCGGCGGTCCAGGGCCAGACCGCGCCGAACCAGATCGTGATGGGCATGGCGATGGTCGTGCGCGCCGGGGTCGACGTCGTGATCGTCGGGCGCGGCGGCGGCTCGGTGACCGATCTGACCGCGTTCAACCACGAGCGCGTGGTGCGCACGATCGCGCGCTGCCCGGTGCCGGTGATCAGCGCGGTCGGCCATGAGGTCGACCTGTCGCTCGCCGATCTCGCCGCGGATGCGCGGGCGTCGACCCCGACGGCGGCGGCCGAGCTGGCGGTCCCCGACGGCGGGGTGATCGTCGAGCAGCTCGCCAAGGAGCGCCGCCGGCTCGACCGCGAGATCCGGCACCGGCTCGATCGCGCGCGCCAGGACCTTGATCACCAGACCATGGCGCTGCATGCGCGCGGCGAGCGCACGCTGGCGGCGACGCGCGCCGAGCTCCACGCGCTGGCCCACCGGCTGACCGGGCTGCACCCGCGAGCCCGCATCCTCACGCGCGGCGCCGCGCTCGCCGAGCTGACCCGGCGGCTCACCGGCGTGCACCCGGCATCGCGGCTGGCCCGGGCGCGCCACGATCTCGACGCGCTGACCGCGCGGTGCGACGCGGCGATCCGGCGCCAGCTCGATGCGCGGCGCGCCCGGTTCGGCCAGCTCGGCGCCCAGATGGCCGCGCTGTCACCGCTCGCCGTGCTCGATCGCGGGTTCGCCATGGTGTCGCGCGGCGACCGCGACACCGACCTCGTGCGCGACGCGGCGTCGGTCCAGCACGGCGAGCGCTTGCGGATCCGGCTGGCGCGCGGCCGGCTCGCCGTGATCGTCGAGCACAGCGAGACCGGGGCGGAGGACCCCGGCGCTGCCGGCGGGGCAGGGCGCAGAGCTCCCCGTGGGATCGAGCACAGCGAGACGGGGGGTGGGGACCCCGACGGCTTTGCCGGCGGGGCAGGGCGCAGAGCTCCCCGTGGGATCGACGAGGTCGAGCCGTGACCGCGCGGCCGCCGCGGGCATCGACCCGGAGCGATGGCCGGAGCGATGGCCGTGCCGAGGCCAAGCCCGAGGCCAAGCCCGGCGCCAAGCCAGACGCCAAGCCAGACGCCAAGCCGGCCCGGCGCACGAAGACCCGCGGCGCGACCCACGCCGAGCGCGAGGACACCGCGCGGCGCTCGCCGAGCGTGGTGCCGACCGATCGCTACCAGCGGATCGACGACGATGACGTGCTGGAGGTCGCGGACCTGCCGGCGCCGGAGCCCGGCGTCGCGCCGCGGCTGCGCATGCTGGTGCTCGAGGCCGCGCCGCACCTCGCGGCGGCCCAGGGTGCGATCGTCGCCGCGGGCCACACGGTCGTGATCGGCGCCGCGGGCCGCGACGGCGTCGACAAGCTGCGATTCGCGGTCGGCGAGGTCGACGCGATGCTCATCGGGATGCCCGGCGGCGAGCCGCTGATCGCGCTGGCGGCGGAGCTCGGCGCGCGGCGACCGGTGGTGATCGCGGCGTGGACGGCGAGCGCGCTGGAGGCGGCGCGGCGGTCGACCGTGGCCGGTGCCGACCTCGCCACGGTGCGGCCGCACGACGTCGAGCGGCTCGCGCCGATCCTGCTCGCGGCGATCCGGCTGGTCGAGCACCGCCGGCCGGCGGCCGCATCACCGCCGAGCGCCGAGCCGGCCGAGCCGGAGCCCCGCGCGCCGGTCCCGCCCGCCGCGCGCGTCACCATGGACCTCGACGCACAGGTCGATGGCGGCGATGCGGAGGGCGACGGCGGGATCGAGGTCGATGGCGGCGATGTGGAGGGCGACGGCGGGATGGACGTCGATATCGATGTCGACATGGATCTCGACGGCGAGGGCGAGCCCGATCGCGAGCCGGCCGGGCTGCTCGCGGCCGAGGTGTTCGCCCAGGCCGCACAGCGCGAGCTCGAGCGCGCCCGCCAGCTCGACCTCCCGCTCGCGGTCGCGATGTTCCGGGTCGACGTCCCGCCACCCCCGCCGCCGCCCGGGCTGCGCGGCATCCTGCGCGCGCGCGCCGGCAACGCGCTGGTCCACGCGCTGCGCGAGGCCGATCTGGCGACCGAGCTCGACCACGACCGCTTCCTCGTCGTGATGCCGGAGACCGAGCGGGCGGCCGGCGCCGATCACGCGCGCCGGATCATCAGCGCGGTGGCGGCGGGCGATCCGGTGACCGCGGTGGGCCGCACGTTCCCGCCCCGCGTGATCGGCGCGGTCGTCGGCGCGGCCGGGGCCGAGATCGACCTGCCGCGGCTGGTCCAGGACGCGACCCAGCTGCTCGAGCAGGCGCAGGTCACCGGCGCGTCGCTCGCGGTCGAGTCATGATCCGCGGCACGACCCGCGTTGCAGCGGTGATCGGCTGGCCGGTCGAGCACTCGCGCAGCCCGCAGATGTTCGAGGCCGCGTTCGCCACGGCCGGGCTCGACGCCGTGATGATCCCCGTTGGCGTGCCGCCCGACGGCTTCGCCCAGGTGATCGGCGCGCTGCGCGCGATGCGGGCGCTCGGCGCCTGCGTGACCCTGCCGCACAAGCTCGCCGCGGCGGCGCTGTGCGACGAGTTGACCGCCGCCGCGCGCGCGATCGGCGCGGTCAACTGCCTCCACATCGCCGGCGATCG
>DATAPF010000324.1:0-12584 GCA_036265355.1 Kofleriaceae bacterium
GGCCCGCCCGGCGCTGAACGCTGCCCGCCGGCACCGGCCGTCCCCCGCGCGGCCGGGTAAGCTCGCCGCGTGGCCAAGGAAGCGGCCCAGGATCGGCCGGACACGCAGACGCCGTCGGACGACGCGCTGCGCTGCGCGGCGCAACCGGCCACCAGCCAGCCCGCCGCCGCGCGCCACCTGCGCGAGCGGACGAGCGACGCGCCGAACACCGCCAGCGACATCACGGTGTGGTACGGGTTGAGCAGCGCGACCGCACCGAGCTGGACGAGCTGCGCACCGCGCACCCGGCCGGGCGCCGGCGCGTTCGCCGGCGTGATCAGGTAGAGGTACAGCGCGGACAGGACCAGGAAGTTGGCGAACAGCGACGCGTGGTAGAATCGAAACAGCCACGCCGGGATCGAGACGAAGAACACCGAGGTCACGATCGTGGCGCCCCAGCTGCGGTGACCGAGCGCGCGCAGGGTCGCGACGCCGAAGCCGGTCTGCAGCGCGACCGCCAGCCCGTACGACAGACCGAGGAAGCCACGCGCCGAGTCGTCCCGCCACGGCGGGATCACGGTCGCCACTGCCTTGTGGAGCAGCGCCCACAGCGGCAGGCTGTCGTTGAACGCGATGCTCTGGCGGTACGGCACGTTCAGCGTGCGGACCTCCAGCAGCGGCCAGTGCCAGGGCTCGTGCAGGAAGTAGCGGTAGCCCATGACATACGATCTCGCGCAACCGTGGGATCAGGTTGCGATAGGTGAAGTGCGTGATGTGCTGCTCCTCGTAGGTCAGGTCGGAGAACCGGTTGATCAGGCGCTCCAGCAGCGGCCACGCGCTCGCGTAGTTCGGGGTGGTCAACACCAGGCGGCCACCGGGCACGAGCAGCCGCGCGGCCTGCGCCAGCAC
The DNA here is from genome assembly GCA_036265355.1 of Kofleriaceae bacterium. Classification (GTDB taxonomy): domain Bacteria; phylum Myxococcota_A; class Polyangia; order Haliangiales; family Haliangiaceae; genus JABFXX01. Next base: position 889 of record DATAPF010000324.1, read on the forward strand.
GACCCGGTTTTCGTCGGCGTCGAGGTGCTCGATCACCTCGATGACGGTGACGCAGTCGAACCGACCTTCGAGGTTCGCGAGCTCGCCGAGCTCGCCCAGGCAGCGGAACTCGCGGTGCGCGGCGCCGTGGTGCTGCCGGGCATAGGCCACCTGGTCGGGCAGGATGTCGACGCCGAGCTGATACGCGAAGTCACCCGCATCGAGCATGGCGAGGAACGTCCACTTCGCAAGAAACGATGCGTTCCCGATGCGAATGGGATGGAAGTACTACGCGGCGGGTCGCTCGAACAACGCGCGCGGCCCGTCATCGTGCGACGGCACCAGCGATTTCAGCCCGCGCGCGACCGCCACGATCGGTTGCACGCGTGAGTATCTCCTCATGTCGTCGCACCGCACGAGGTGCGATCTGCCCACGAGCCGATCATCCGGGCGAGGGAGCGTGCCGCAATGGGATCGCCGGCGGCGGTGGCACGGCGGGCGGTGGAGATACGGGCTGCGAGGAAGGCGATCGCGCCGGCTGTGCCGCGTCGGTGCCGGCATCGCGCGGGTGGTCGAGCCGATCGAAGGCATCCGCCGGCGCGGTCTCCTTGACATCGACGCCGCGGTTGTCCGGATCGCTCCGGGTCGCCTGCTCCTGGCGCCGGCCGGCGCCCTGCGGATCGGCCAGGGTGGCCGCCGCGGCCGCTGCGGCCGCCGCGCCGGCGACCGCACCCGGATCCGGTTTGGGCGCATTCTTCAAGATCGGCTCGCCACAGCCGCAGAGCATCACGAAGATCCAGAGGTAGTGACGCATGCTCCCAGCGTAATGCCGCCGCGCGGCCCGCGGGAGAGGGTGCGGCATCGGGCCGACCGACGAGATCCTGTCGGTCTGCCGACAGCCGGGGCACCGCGCCCCCCGATCCGCGGCGGCGCCGGAGCCTGCGGTCGCGCTCGACCGCCGGTGCCGGCACCGCCGCCCACTTACCCCGCCACGGCCGCCCGCTTCCTCGCCGCCGTTCCCCCGGCCGTCCGTACTCCCGCTCGCAGCCGCACACGCAGGTCCCCGCCCTCTCCCCACGCCTGTCCACGACTGCGTGTCCTCACGCCACCCGTCCGCCGCCTCGTCGCCCTCGCCCTCGCCCTGTCTGCACCTGCACCCGCCGAGAAACCCACGCCACCGCCGCCTTCCGCGCCACCGCCCGCTCGGAGCCTCGTCCATCGAGGACCGTGCCCTGTCTCGCTTCGATGATCCTGCCGCGCCTGTCGATGCGCACTGCCGGCGAGACGCCGCTGCGCTCGGGCCGCAAGCCGCGCGCCGCTGATCGAGCCCGGGGCTCGCAGTGCGGCAGCCGGTCGCGCAAGCATGACCCGGTCCGAGTGCACATCCCGGGCCGAGCGGGATCGCCGGCCAACCGTGCAGGATCGACCAGAGCGCACCCGGCGCCTCGGAGCTGGTGCGCTCCGATCGCGGTACCGGGTGGTTGCGATCGACCGTATCGACGCGATCTTGCAGGCTGCGATCGGAGCGCCGCGCGTGGTTCTCGCGGTTCCGGGCGGGGTCCGACAGCGCGCCAGATTGTGCGCCTCGATCGGGACATGTCCCCGCTGAGACGACCGAGACAGGTGAGACAGGCACGGAATGCCTTGCGGTCCTTACGTATCCAGCTGGCAAATCGCGGCAGCAGTGCGGGTCCGCTCGCTGCAGCATTTTGCGGAGGCAACGTCCCCTTGTAGCGACGGCAGGTGCTGGCTAAGGTCTCTCTCGTGATGGCCGTGCGGCGATCCCCGTCGACAGCCGACTTCGATCCGGTCAGCGAGGGCACGCGCTACCACCTGGCCGCCGCGATCTCGCTCGCCGTGTGGGACGGAGTCTGCCGGGAATCGACCCTCGACGACGGTCAGCGCGACGAGCAGCAGGCGCGGCGGCGGTTCCACCAGGTCGCAGCGCGCATCGCCGCCGGCCGCCGATCCTGACCCAGCGGTCCTGGCCCGGCCGACCGGGACGCTGCGCCGCGCCGCGCGATCACCGGCGGAACGCGGCGAGGTCGATCTGCAGGCGGCGACACCAGCGCCGGATCTGGACCGGCGCGCGATCCATCGCGCGGGCGACCGCGGCGACGTTGCCCGACGCGTTCTCCAGCAGCTCGACCAGGCGCGCGCGCAGCGCGGCGTCACCGGCGGACAGCCCGCTGCCCGCGGCCCGGTAGCTCGCGATCGCGGCCGGCAGGTGGGCGAGCCGCAGCTTGCCGTCGTCGCACAGCGCCACGGCCGAGCGCAGCGCCTGCTCGAGCTCGCGGATGTTCTGCGGCCAGGGGTAGCGGAGCAGCGCGACCGCAGCGTCGCGGTGCAGCGTGAGCCGCTCCGGGCACGCCGAGATCCGCGGCAGGATCGCCGCGATCAGCGTGCCGAGGTCCTCGTGGCGGTCGCGCAGCGCGGGCATCGTGAACTCGAACCCCGAGATCCGGCCGTAGAGATCCTGGCGGAACCGGCCATCGGCGATCCGCCGGGTCAGGTCCTGGTGGCTGGCCGCGATCACGCGGACGTCGACCTGGACGCTGTCGCTGGCGCCGACCGGCCGGACCTCGCCCTCCTGCAGCACGCGCAGCAGCGCGACCTGCGACTCGGCGGGCAGCTCGGCGATCTCGTCGAGGAACAGCGTGCCGCGGTGGGCGCGGCGGAACAGACCGTCGTGGTCCTCGCCGGCGCCCGAGAATGCACCGCGGCGGTGGCCGAACAGCTCGCTCTCGATCAGCGTGCGCGGCAGCGCGCCGCAGTTGATCGCGACGAACGCGCCCGGTCGCCCGGACGCCTCGTGGATCGCGCGCGCCATCAGCTCCTTGCCGGTGCCGGTCTCGCCGCGGACCAGCACCGGCACGCGCGTCGGCGCGATCCGGTAGACCTGCTCGATCCGCTCCTCCAGCGCGCGGTTCAAGGTCTGGAACACGCTCGGCGCGACCGGCGCGTCCTCCAGATCGCGGTCGTGCTCGTCGCGGCCCCGCGCACCGCCGGCGGCGAACCACAGCACGCTGCCCCCGGCCTCGATCATGTCGCCGTGGGCGAGCTCGGCGCGATCGACCCGCTCGCCGTTGACCAGCGTGCCGTTGCGCGAGCCGAGGTCCTCGACCTGCCAGCCGACGCCGGCTCGCCGGATCGCGAGGTGGCGGCGCGAGGTCTCGAAGTCGCCGACCAGGAGCACCGCGGTGCGCCCCGCCCGCTCGATCCGGCCGGGCGTGCCGCGCGCGACGACGACCTCGTCGAGGTCATCCAGCACCAGGCGGCGGCCGCCAGCGGTCAGCCGGTGGCGCTCCAGCGACACGAACAGCCGCGACGAGCCCCGCGACTCCGCGCCGACCTCGCGCGGCGCGGACCACAGGTCCCGCCCCGGCATGGTGTCCGTGCCATCAGGGATGTGACCGATCGGTTGTGCGCCACCCGCTCCGTGCATCGTCGAGACTGTTTTCCCGCAACCAGCCTCGCATGCAATGTCGCTTCGCGGGTACACCCGCGGCCGATCTCACCCGACCCGGCAGAGTCTGGATCCCAATGTCGGGGAGACATCGATAGTTGACCGCCTCGTGACGGGTCGTGACGAAGTTCGAGGCAACCCGTGAATTGTGAACGGCGGGGTCGGCGCCCGGGCGTGTCCCTGTTCAGGGCCACCCCCGGGTCATTGTCTTCCGTCCGTTCCTCGCTGCGCTGTTCCACCGAGACGCGCCCTTGGCGCGCCTCGTCGGGCTTCGCTCGGCCGGACTAGACCGCCAGGCCCTTCTTGTAGTCCAGCAGCTCCTTCTGGGTCTTGAGCAGGAGCTGGTTGGTCTCCAGCAGCTCCTTGGTCCGCATCCGGACCTGGTTGGCGAGCCGCTCGCGCTCGCGGGCCTCGGTCTCCAGCATCTCCTGGTACTTGACCTGGACCACCGCCTCGTCGGTGACGTTGCGCTGGATCTCGAGCGCCCCGACCTGGTTGCCGCGCTCGTCGGTGATCGGCACCGCGGACAGGATGAACCGGAGCTTGCCGGCCTCGCCGACCACCGCACCGGAGATCTCGTCGAGCCGGACGTGGCGGTTATCGGCCCAGCACTGCTGGGCGATGCACTCGGTCTTGCAGATGTTGAGCTCGATCACCTCGTAGCACCGCTTGCCCTTGAGGCCGCGGGCGACCTGGCGCGGCAGCAGGGCGAAGAACGCGCGGTTGAAGTCGACGATCCGGCGCTCGGTGTCGACGACGAAGTAGCTGTCGACGATCGCGCTCGCCACCCGCTTGAACTCGGTGAGGAACTGCTGCAGCGCGGGGGGGATGGCATCGCCGGACACCGACAAATCCTACCAGAGCGCCCGCGGCTGGCATATCCTCGGTGCCCGATGGCAGCTCGCGGGGGTCTGAGCCTCTCGGTCAAGATGATCCTGACGACGACCCTCCTGATCGTCGTCACGGTGGTCGGCTCCGGCGTGCTCAACGTGATCAACATCCGGCGGGCGTTCGACGAGTCGGCGCGCCAGCAGATCGACGTGTTCCGGGCCGGCCGCGAGGCCGCGGGCGAGTTCGGCACGCCGGTGTTCGCGCGCGCCGTCGAGCAGCTGCTGATCGACCGCGGCCGCGACGTCGAGCTCCGCTCGCTGGTCAAGGAGACCGTCAACCTCGACACCCGGGACATGCCGAACGGCAAGCGCGACTACGGCCTGCGCCTGGCCTACGTGCTCGATCTCAACCGCCAGGTCGTCGCGTACTGCTTCGAGGAGCCCAAGCTGATCTGCTTCGAGGGCCAGGGCCACGCGCCGGTCGGCCCGACCCTCGGCGAGCTGACCGTCGAGACCTGGAACGAGGCGCTCGCGCAGTGGAAGATCGCGGCGGCCGGCCGGAACCTGCCGCTGATCAAGTTCGACAAGACCTCCGGGGACTCGACCTACCGCGTGTTCGCCTCCCCGGTGTTCGAGGGCGTCCAGGCCACCGCGGCCGGCGCGCTGCCGGTCGAGCCGCCGCCCCACCGCGAGGGCTACGTGGTGCTGGGCTACGACCTGGCGCCGATCGACTGGTTCGCCCAGGCCGCGGCCGAGCAGAAGGCGACCGCGTCGACCCGGGCCGCCCTGTACACCGGCGCGGTCGGCGCGCTGTTCGCGCTGATCGGCACCGTGCTGGCGATCCTGCAGGGGCTGTCGATCTCGCGGCCGATCAAGCAGCTGGCGTGGCGCGCCGACCAGATCGCGCGCGGCGACCTCGGCGCCCGGGTCGAGATCACGTCGTCCGACGAGATCGGCCTGCTCGGCGAGAACTTCAACTTCATGGCCGACCAGATCTCGATCCTGCTCGAGCAGACCGCCGAGAAGGCGCGGATCGAGCAGGAGCTCGAGGTCGCCAAGACGATCCAGGACACCCTGGTGCCGAGCGCCGAGCCGGTCGACCACGGCGTGCTGCGGTTCGCCGGGTTCTACCAGCCCGCGGCGCAGACCGGCGGCGACTGGTGGACCTGGCACGAGCTGGTCGGCGGCAAGGTCCTGCTCGTGGTCGGCGACGTCACCGGCCACGGCGTGCCGTCGGCGATGATCACCGCGGCGGCCAAGGCGGCGTGCGACGTCGCGCGCTACGTCTACCGCGACGACGTCACGGTGTCGGGGCTGCTCGAGATCATGAACCACGCGATCTTCGAGAGCGCGCAGCGCCGGTTCGTGATGACCTGCTTCGCGTCGATCTTCGACCCGCAGCGCCGCACGATCACGTACGCCAACGCCGGCCACAACTTCCCGTACCTGTTCCGCCCCGGCGACGGCCGCGGCGAGTTCGGCTCGCTGATGATCCGCGGCAACCGGCTCGGCGACGACCGCAACTCGCGCTACGAGGCCAAGACCACCGAGCTGATCCCGGGCGACGTCGTGGTCTGGTACACCGACGGCATCGTCGAGTGCGAGAACGCCGGCGGCGAGGAGTACGGCGAGAAGCGGTTCCGGGCCTCGGTCAAGCGCGCGGCCGCGCTCGATGCCGGCGAGATGCGCGACGCGATCGTCGGCGACGCGACCGCGTTCTTCGGCGACACGCCGCGCAAGGACGACATCACCATGATCGTGGGGAGGATCCATTGAGACCCAGTGCCCTGGCGCTCGCGCTCGCCGCGGCGCCGATCGGTCTTTGCGCCCTGGGCGCCCTGGGCGCCCTGGGCGCCCTGGGCGTCCTGCACGCACCGTCCGCCGCCGCCGCGGTCGAGGACGACCTGCGCGACGGCGATCGCTACTTCGAGGACAGTGACTGGCACAAGGCGGCGACCGCCTACGACCGCGCGATCGCCAAGGCGCCCGGCGCGGTGTCGGCCGAGGCCTACGGCAAGCGCGCCGCGATCTTCATCATCCTCAAGGACTACAAGGGCGGCCTCGACTTCATCGACCGCGCCAAGGCGCGCTACCCGAACGCGCCCGAGGTCCTCGAGCAGGAGGCCCTGATCCTGTGGGAGACCGACCGCAGGGACGAGGCGATCAAGGTCGCCGAGGCCGTGGTCGCGACCCGGCCCCAGGCGTTCACCAACCAGAAGCTGATCGGCGAGTACTACGCGGCGCGCGATCCGGTGAAGACCGTCGCCGCCTACGAGCACTACCTCGCCAACCGCCCCGCCGACCTCGAGGCCGGCGACGTGCTGCCGCGGGTCCGCCTCGGCTTCGCCTACCTCGCGACCGCGCGGCTCGCGATCGCCGACGGCGACGACGCCAGGGCCGAGCAGCGGTTCAGCAAGGCGGCCGACCAGTTCGAGCTCGTGCAGCGCAAGTTCGGAAAGAAGCCCAACGCCGAGATCAACGCCGACAACGGCCTGTGCGCCGCGCTGACCGGCCTGGGCCGGTTCGATCAGGCCACCACGGTGTGCGAGCGCGTGGTCGACGATCCGAAGCGGATCGACAGCACCGGCTCGGCGTGGTTCAACCTCGCGACCGCCTACCTGGCGCGCAAGCAGACCAAGAAGGCGCGCACCGCCGGCACCGAGTTCACCCGGCTGCGCAAGACCGAGGCGCGCGGCTACATCCTGCTCGGCGACACCTACTTCGCCGACCGCGACTGGGCCGGGGCGCTGGACCAGTACCTCAAGGCCGAGAAGCTGCTCAAGGCCAACCAGGCCCACGACCAGGTCGAGCTGTCGATCCGGCTCGGCAAGACCTACCGCCGGCTGCCGGCGTCCAGCATCGCCCCCGGCAGCGGCCCGGGCGGCAACCTCGCGATCGCGATCGAGAAGCTGTCGAGCGGGTTCTCCGCCAACCCGGGCAGCGTCGAGCTCGCGCTCGAGCTCGGCGGCGCTTACCTCGAGGCGCGCCAGGACGCCCGGGCGGTCGCGCTCACCGATCGGATGCTCGGCGGCGCCGGCGCCGCCAAGCTCCCCGCCGATGCCCGCGGCAACCTGCTCGTGCTCGCCGGCAAGGCCCAGTTCAACCAGCACAAGCTCAAGGAGGCGCGCCAGCGGTTCGAGGCCGCGCGCGAGCTCCGGCCGGCCGACGTCACCGTTCAGCGCGGCCTGGTGCTGACGATCAACGAGCAGGCGTTCGAGGCCGACAAGGACCCCCGCGGGGCCCAGGCGCTGCTCGACCAGGCGCTCGCGATCGACCCGCAGTCGCCGGTGACGATCACCAACCTCGCGGTGCTCGCGATCGACCGCGGCGAGTGCGACGCCGCCCGCGGGCAGCTCGGCAAGCTCGAGTCGATCCGCGGCCACGACACCGTCGCGCGCGCCCGCCTGATCGCGCGGACCTACCTGTGCGGCGCCCGGCCCGACCCGCGGCGCGCCAGCGAGGCCTACGCGGCCGCCGAGCGCGAGGCCCGCAAGGCCAGCGCGCAGCTCGCGCTCGCCGAGATCTACACCGAGTGGGCGCCGCTGACCTGGGACACCGATCTCAACGACGCGGTCGAGAAGCTCGAGACCGCGGTCGGAAGCTCGACCGGTGACCCCGCGATCGCCGCGGCCGCCAAGCGCAACCTCGCGATCGCGCTGTTCCGCCGCGGCTGGCGGGCGATGCGCGACGGCAAGGCGACCGAGGCCGCCGCCGACTTCGAGAAGGCGATCCGCGACCCCGGCGTGCTCAAGGGCACCGAGCCGGCGGCGTTCGAGTTCTCGTACGCGCTGTCCCTGCTCGACGCCGGCCGCGCCCCGGAAGCCGCCCGGCTGTTCCGCGGCCTCGCCGCCAGGGGCAACCAGACCAGCTACCTGCGCGGCGCCTACGCGCGGTTCGGCACCCAGCTGTTCGCGGCCTACGCCGGCTACCGCAACGGGTCGCTGGCCGCCCGCCAGCAGGCCGCCGCCGAGCTCGCCAGGCTGCTCAACGAGCCGGGCCTCGGCGACAAGGTCAAGGAGCTGCTCGCGGCGTGCTGGGAGGCGATCGCGGTCGACCAGTGGCGCTCCGGCCAGCTCGCCGCCGCGGGCCGGTCGCTGACCACCGCCGAGAAGTACGCCACCGGCGACATCAAGCGCCGGGTCACGATGGACCGCGCCGCGCTGTCGCTCGGCAGGACCAACCTCGGCGCGATGGAGGCCCTCGGCGGCAACCCGGCCGAGTCGCTGGTCAACCTCGGCATCATCTACGATCAGCTCGGCCGGCCGCGCGAGGCATTCGACGCGTGGAGCAAGGCCAAGGCGCGCGGCGTCCAGGTCCGCGACCTGCAGCGCTGGATCGACGCCAAGAAGAGGATCTATGGGTTCTGAGAGGAAGACCAGCACAGAGCTGGCAGGTGCAGGGCCGCGCGACGCGACGCGCGGAGGGGTGAATGGACCGGCTTGCCGGTCCAGAGGGGGCGGGAAAGCCCCCTCTCGATCGATCGACGCGAAGAAAAGGATCTATGGGTTCTAGGGCCATCACCATGCGCACCCACCACCTCCTCGTCACCGCCGCCTGCGCGCTCGCCGGGCTCACCGCCGTGGCCGCCGTGGCCGCCGCGCAGCCCGCGCAGAAGATCACGATCGGCATCTACGCACCGTCGGTCGAGTTCGGCGCAGCCCAGGCCCGGCTGGCCTACGTCCAGGACCTCGCGCGCGCGATCGCCCAGGCGACCGGCATGCCGACCGAGGCCCAGTCGTACGCCAACATCGCCGCGCTCAAGAAGGACGCCGTCGACTTCGCGATCATCGATGGCATGTGCTACGCGACCAACCTCGGCTGGAAGCTGCTGGCGACCGCGACCATCGGCGGTGGCACGACCCGGCCGTGGGCGCTGTACTCCAGCGCCGGCGACTCGATGCAGGCGCTCAAGGGCAAGAAGCTCGCGTTCATCGGTACCGGCTGCAACGACGCCGGCTTCATCGACAACGCGATGCTCGAGTCCGAGGTCGATCCGGCGTTCTTCGGCGGGCGCAGCGCCAAGCCCGATCTCACCGCCGCGCTCGCCGAGGTCGCGTCGTACAAGGCCGCGCAGGCCGTGTTCGCGCCGTCCGGCGCCGGCAAGGGCCTCACCAAGGTGTTCGACACCGGCCCCGTCCCCAACCCGGCGTTCGTCGAGATCGGCGGCAAGCTGCCGCCCGCCATCGTCGACCGCGTCGCCGCCTCGGTGATCGGCTACGGCGCCGGTGGCGCAATCGCGGGCTGGACCCGGCCGTCGCGCGACATCTACACCGCGCTCGCCGCCCGGATGGGCAAGGTGGTCAAGGCCGGCGTGTTCGCCAGCGCCGATCCGGTCCGGATCGACGCCAAGGACGCGCTGATCGAGCCGCCGACCCTGCGCGACACCGCGGTCGTCGACGTCCGCCACCACTTCGTGCGGCCGTCCAGCGGCCGGATGGAGTAGCCGACGTAGCCGACCTCACTGCCCGGACAGCTTGATGTTCTGCTTCCGGGCCTCCTCGTGGATCCTTCCGATCAGCGAGTTCGCGCGGGCCTGCTGGTCTGCAGTCGAGTTGTTGAGCGCCACGGCATGGCAGGCGGTGAGCGCCGCGTCGAACTTGCCCGCCTGTAGCCACGCCGTGCACAGGTTGATGAAGTACTGGGCGTTCGGCACGTGCGCGATCGCCTCCTGGAACTTCCGGGCGGCGTCGCCGTAGCGGTCCGCGTCCATCAGCGCCTTGCCTTCCTCGTTCAGCCGCGCCGCGATCCCGACCTGGCTCAGGGCTGCGGGTGGTTCGGCGGTAGCGGTCGGATCGGCCGGCGCGGCCGGCGCCTCGACCCGCGACGGAGGCTCCGGACGCTTGGGCTTCCGCCCCGTGCGCTTCGCCTTCTCCGAGAGGATTTCGAACAGCTTCGTCACACCGGCAGCCTCGTCCGGAGTCGGCGCGTGCAGTAGCGACTCGCGCAGGGCCGCGGCGGCCGCATCGTCGTGTCCGAGCTCGATGTCGACCACCGCCAAGTCCAGGAAGTACGTCACCCGCGGATCCTGGGCGATCGCCTGGGAGAATAGCTGTCGCGCGGCCTCGTAGTCGCGGGCCCGCCTGCGCTCCTGGCCCTGCTCGTAGAGCTTCGCCGCGGCGTCGACCAGCGCGGGTGCGCGCGGCGCCACTGCGGCCGAGTCGTTCGCCGCGATCGCGGCGTCTGATGCCGGCGCGATCGTCGCGGCGTCCACGGTCACCGTTGCAACCCTCGCCGCATCCACCGAGGCCGTGGCCGTGACCCCCGCGTCCGAGTGCCCCACCGTGGTGATGCCGCTGCTCGATCCCGGGCCGCCGCCTGCCGGCGAGCGGGCCGGCATCGCCAGCGCGACCACCACCGAGATCGCCACCGCAGCCACCGCGCCCACCGCGAGCCACACGCCCCGGCGGCGCGCCGGGGGAGTCACCGGCGCAGCGCCGGCGGCCGATCTCAGCGTTGTCGGGTGCGCACCACCCCTGCCCTCCGCCGGCCGCTGGACCAGGTTCGGTGCCGCCTGCAGGTACGGCGCGCTCGCGGCCGAGAGTCCCGACGCCGCGGCGGCCTCGTCGAGCGCCGCGATCAACGCCACGCACGATGGCAACCGCCGATCCGGCTGCTTCTCGAGCAGCCCCAGGATCACCTGCTCGACCGCCGGCGGCACCCACGGCGCGAGCGTGCGCGGCGGCGCCGGCGCATCGCGCAGGTGTGCGGCAATCAGCTCGGTTCCACCCTGTCCGAATGGCGGACGTCCGCACACCAGCTCGTAGAAGATGCAGCCCAGCGAGTACAGATCTGAGCGCGCGTCGACCGCGCCAGTGCTCGCGCACTGCTCGGGCGACATGTACGCCGGCGTCCCGAACACGCCCTGGGTCTTGCCGGCGCCGGCGTCGGCGGTCAGCTTGGCGATCCCGAAGTCGAGCACCTTGACCCGCTCGCCGCCGACCACGTCGGGGTCGCCGACCACGAACAGGTTGGCCGGCTTGAGATCGCGGTGGATGATGCCGCGCTCATGCGCGGCCCCGACGGCGCCGGCCGCCTGACGCATGAACACGAGCGCGCGCTCCACCAGCAGTGGCCCGGCGGCGAGCCGGCTCTCGAGGTCATCGCCGCGCAGCCGCTCCATCAGCAGGTAGGCGCGATCGCCGTGGTACCCCACGTTGTGGATCTGCACCACCCCGGGGTGGTGCACACTGGCCGCGGCTCGCGCCTCGTTCAAGAACCGCGCGACGATGTCGCGCTGCATCGACATCTCCGGCTTGAGGACTTTCACTACCGCCTCGGCTCCCGAGTCGACGTGGGTCGCGAAGTACACGTCGCCGAAGCCACCCTTGTCCACCGACAGCGCCTGATCGATCCGGTAGCCGTGGATCACCTGTCCCAGCATGTGTAGAGCCTCGCCGTTCGGGATCGGATGTATACGGAAG
>DATAPF010000325.1:0-24757 GCA_036265355.1 Kofleriaceae bacterium
GGGCGCGGCGGGCATGCCGGGGCTCGTCGCAGTGACCGGCAGCGAGAAGTCGACCCCGCCGACCGGCGTCGGGGTCAGCGACCGGCGAGGCTCGGGCGCGGCGGGCATGCCGGGGCTCGTCGCAGTGACCGGCAGCGAGAAGTCGACCCCGCCGACCGGCGTCGGGGTCAGCGACCGGCGAGGCTCGGGCGCGGCCTGCCGCGCGCGGGTCTCGCTCGGCGCGGCGACCGGCGAGAAGTCGAGCCCATGGCGGGTCATCGGCGCCGGCGACTTGCGCGGCTCGGCGGGCGGTCCGGCGGGGATGTCGGGGACGCGGGTGGCTCGTGCGGAAGGCGCGGCAGGTCCACCGCCGGAGGTCCGCGCCCGCGCCGGCTTGGGGGGAGGCCCCGGCGGCTCGGTCCGCGCGCGGTTCGGCGGGCGGATGACCGGGGCGCCGAGCTGGATGCGGGTGCGGTCGCGCGCGACGGTCTGGACGCGCGCCGGCGGCTCGAGCGCCGGCGCGGTCTTGCGAACCAGCTCGGCGAGGTTGGCGTCCGGGGCCTGCGGCGTGCGCTGGCCGCTCTCCCACTCGGCGACGTCCATCGCCTCGATCTCGACGACCTGGTTGCGCGGCGGCGTGGCGGGCTTGGTCATCGCGTGGCCTCCGCGACCAGCGCCGCGGCGCCCGCGACCGCCTGGTCCTCGGTGGGGAACAGCTTCACCGCGGTCTGCTTCGCCGACCCGGCGTCGACGTCGTACAAGGTCACGGTGACCCGGAGCTGTGGCCGGGTCGCGCCGGGGTCGATCCGCGCGAACAGCAGCCGGTTGGCCGACATCGATCGCCCGATCGCCTCGTAGCAGGCGTCGGTCGGGTCGACGCACTCGATCGAGAGCTGGACGACCTCGAGCGACACCCTGGAGACCGTGGTGGCGTCGACGCCGGCGATCCGCGCCGAGGACAGCGACGCGCTCATCGCCCGCGCCGCGCGCGGGAACGCATCGCTGTCCGCCGGGATCACGGTGAGCCGGATCGCCGGCCGCGACGCCGGCGGCGGCGTCGGTGCTGCGGGCACCGGACGAGCAGGCCCGCAGGCCATCATCGAGAGAACTCCATAGCTCGAGATGACTCCATACCTCCCAGACATCCGGAGGAACTTCACGACCAGCCTCGAATCTAGCATGTGGCGCGCTCGCAACGGCAGAGATGTTTTGTGTCAACCCCCGATGTTCACCGTCGAGGATCGACGGAATCCAAGGTGAGGGTCGGCGGTCATGCGTGGAGCAGATCAGGAGTGCATGTGGGCAAGGAGGCATTCCACGGGTGCTCCCCATATGAATCGTCCGGAATTGCCGCACGGCGAGATGCCGCGACCGCGGCGGTGCGCCGCGCGAGCTGCCGGGTGAGAGCAGCGCGAGGTGAGACCGTTCCGCACCGAGAAAACCTGATACTGGGTCACCGTGCCCCGGCGCATGGCCTGCGATCCGCGAGCGCCGCTCCCCGGCCACCGCGATCGATCTCGCCTCCGGCTCGCCCCGCTCGAACCGCGCTCGACGCGATCGTGAACTGCCGTGCGCCGGCGATACCCGCGCGCCGCCGCCGACACGCGCCTACCTCATGGGGTGATAGGGTAGCCTCGCCCGATGGAGTCCGATCGCGAGCCACCGCATCGCCCGCTCGGCGAGGCGCTCGCCACCGGCTTCGCGGCGGGGGTGATCGCCGGCGTGGCAACCGGCGCGATCGATGCGCTGTGGTCATGGGCGCCGTCGGCACAGTTCGTGCCCGGCGTGACCGCACGGCTGCGCACGGTCGCGTTCGCCGCCACCAGCTACGGCCTCGCCGGCGCGCTCGCCGGGCTGGCCGCCGCCGCGGGCCTGCTCGGGCTGGTGCGCGGCAGCCGGCTCGGCGACCTGATGGAGTTCGCGCTCCGCGAGCACCGCGACCGGCGCGACCGGGACCCGCGCGCGGCCGTCGCCGGGCTGTCGCTCGTGCTCGCCGCGGTGCCCTGCGTCGCCGCCGCGCTGGTGATCGCATTCCGCGCCACGCTGCCCTACGTCACCAACCGGCACGTGATCGCGCTCGAGGTCGCGGTGGCGATGACCGCGACCGTCGTGGCGCTCGCGATCGCGGCGCCGATCGCGTTCGTGGTCGCGCGCGGCATCGAGGCGGCGCTCGCACGGCTCGCCGGGCGCGTCCGGTTCGTATCGTCGCCGTGGGCGCCGCCCGTCGCGCTCGCCGCGCTGCTCGCCGCCGCCGCCGCCGCGTGGGCCGCCCGCGACTGGGAGACCGCACGCCAGCTCCCGCTGCGCGCGCCGGTCGTGGTCGCGGTCGCGATCGCGCTCGGGCTGGCCGCGCTGCGCCCCGGGCAGGCAGCGGTCCGCGCCCTGCTCGGCTCGCTCGCCCGGCTCGGGCGGGGGCGGCGGCTCGCCGCGTGGCTCGCGATGCCCGCGGTCTGGCTCGGGCTGCTCGGCCTGGTGCTCGCGACCGGCGGCTCGGCCGCGGTGATCAAGGCGGCGTCGGCGTACACCGGCCTCGGCGGCCCGATCTCCCGCACGCTGCGCCGCGCGTTCGACCGCGACGGCGACGGCTACGCGCGATTCCTCGGCGGCGGCGACTGCGACGACGGCGATCCGAGCGTCCACCCCGGCGCGCCGGAGATCCCCGACGACGGCATCGATCAGAACTGCCTCGGCGGCGACGCCACCTCGCACCGCGCCCCGCCCGATCCGGGGTTCCGCCCGGTGCCGCCCGGCGTGCCGCGCGACGCCAACATCCTGTTGCTCACGATCGACACCACGCGCGCCGATCACCTCGGCATGTACGGCTATCCGCGCCCGACCTCGCCCAGCCTCGACGCGATGGCGCGCGAGGCGACCGTGTTCGAGCACGGCTGGGCCCACGCGCCGTCGACCCGCTACTCGATGCCCGCGATCCTCACCGGCCGGCTGCCGCTCGACGTCTACTACGACACCTCGGTCGACGGCTGGCCGGGCCTGCTGCCCCGCGCCACGACGATCGCCGAGGCGCTCGCACCGCTCGGCTTCGTCACCGGCGCGATCACCAGCTACTGGTACTTCGATCGCATCCGCCACATGGACCAGGGCTTCGCCGAGTACGACAACGAGGACGCCCGGCTGCACACCGGGGTCCCGGGCGCCGGCCCCGAGCAGACCCGCGGCAGCTCGTCGCGGCAGCAGACCGACAAGGCGATCGGCTTCGTCACCCGGCACGCCGCGGAGCGCTGGTTCCTGTGGGTCCACTACTACGATCCGCACTACGCCTACGAGCCGCACCCCGAGGTCCCGTCGTTCGGCGCCGACCGCGTCGCGCTGTACGACGGCGAGCTGCGGTTCACCGACCTCCACATCGGCCGGCTGCTCGACGCGCTGCGCGCGCAGAAGCTCTACGATCGGACGATCATCGTGGTCACCGGCGACCATGGCGAGGGCTTCGGCGAGCACGGCATCGAGCTCCACGGCTATCACCTGTACGCGGCGCAGACCAAGGTGCCGCTGATCATCCGGGTCCCCGGCCTGCCGCCGCGCCGCGCCGCCACGCCCGCCGGCCACGCCGACATCCTGCCGACCCTGGTCAACCTCGCCGGCGGCGCCGCGAGCCCGGACATGATGGGCCGCTCGCTGGTCGACGCCCTGGCCGGCACCGACACCCCGCGCACGATCTTCCAGCAGCTGTCGTACGAGGGCAACCACGAGATGCGCGCCGGGGTCGATGCGCGTTGCCACGTGATCTACAACGCCAGCCCCGACACCTCCTGGGAGGTCTACCGCGTCGATCGCGATCCGCTCGAGGCCCACGACCTCGCGGACGACGACGACGAGTGCGCCGGCACCCGCCGCGCGGTCGAGCAGTGGGTCGACGCCGAGCAGGTCCCGCCCGGCGCGGCCGAGGCGCTGCTCGCGGCGCGCCCGGCGATCGCGGCGCCGCTCGACGCCGACCTCGGCGACGCGGCGCGGCTGCTCGCGGTCGACGTGCCCCCTCGAGCGCGGCCCGGCGACACCCTCGCGCTGACCTGGACGTTCGAGGCGCGCGGCGCCAGCGCGCCCGGCTGGCGCGTGTTCGTCCACGTCACCGGCCCGGGGCCGAGCGGCGGGTTCTTCAGCGGCGATCATCGCCCGGCGCGGCCGCTGGAGTGGTGGCGCGCCGGCCAGTACATCCGGTACACCAGCTCGGTGGTCGTGCCGCGCAGCGCTGCCCCCGGCCACTACGTCGTGTGGGCCGGCCTGTTCGACGCCGCCCAGCCCGCGCACCGCGCCCCGGCGAGGGCGCCGCGCGCGCGCGTGGTCGACAACGCGATCGCCGTCGCCGAGCTGGAGGTCGCGCCATGACCGCAGCGGGCACCGGGCCCGCGCCGCGCGCGACGCCGCATCCGTTCGACGCCGCGGTCCCGCCCACCGCGCCCCGCGCGCGCCCGTCGGGCTGGCGCATCGTCGCGCAGATCGTCCTGTGGGCGGCGATCGCGCTCCCCGCGCTCTACCAGATCAGCCTGCTGATCCAGGCGATCGCCGGGCGCGTGGCCTACCCCTACGACCTCGAGTGGATGGAAGGCGGCATGCTGCATCACGCGCTGCGCATCCGCCTCGGCCAGGGCATCTACGTCCCGCCCAGCGCCGACTTCATCCCGTACCTCTATACCCCGCTCTACCCGACGCTGCTCGCGCTGTTCGGCGGACCGACCGGCGCGTCGTACCTGCTCGGCCGCGCGGTGTCGGTCGCCGGCCTCGTCGGCATCGCCGGCACCGCGCTCGCGTCGCTGCTCGGGGTCCCCCGGCGCCCGCTCGGCCCCGCGCTCGCCGGCGCCGCGCTCGCGCTCGGCGTGTTCGCCGCGTGCTACCCGTTCGTCGAGGGCTGGTACGACCTGGTCCGCGCCGACACGCTGTTCCTGTTCATGGTCACCGCCGGGATCGCCGGCCTGCCGTACTGGGCGCGCTCCGACGGCGGCATCGTCGGCCACGGCAAGATCGCGGCCGGCGCGGCGCTGATGGCGCTCGCGTTCTTCTGCAAGCAGACCGGCGTGCTCTACGTCGCGTTCGGCGGCGTGATCGTCGTGCTCGCCAACTGGCGGCGCGCGCCGACCTACCTCGCGATGACCGGCGCGCTCGGCCTGGGCGGCAGCTGGGCGCTCAACCATGTCACCCGCGGCTGGTTCTGGACCTACGTGTCCGAGCTCCATCGCGCGCACGACTTCAACATGCCGCGGTTCTACGCGTCGTTCCGCTACATCCTGTGGCACTTCCCCCCGGCGAGCGTCGCGATCGCGGCGACCCTGCTGCTGGTCGCGATCACCGCGTGGCGGCGCGGCGTGCCCCCGGCCGCCCGCCCGTTCCTGTTATGGACCAGCGCCTACGCCGTATCGACCGTGGTCGGCGCGCTCGGCTGGGGCACCGAGTTCGCCCACTTCAACGCCTACATGCCGGCGCTGCTCCACGGCGCGCTCGCCGCCGGGGCCGCGGTGCCCGCCGCGTACGCCTGCGCCCGCGCGCTGTGGGGCCCGCGCCGCGGCGCCGGGGCGATCGCCACCGCGTGCGCCGCCGCCGCCGCGATCCCGCTCGCGGTCACCTGCGCGCTCGCGCGCTGGCAGCCCCGCAGCTTCATCCCGACCGAGGCCGACGTCGCGGCCGGCGACCGGCTGATCCGCCGGATCCGCGCGATCGACGGCGATGTCTGGATCCCGTCCCACCCGTGGTACGCCGCGCTCGCCGGCAAGGCGCCGCACGTCCATCGCATGGGCATCAAGGACGTCACCACCGGTCAGCCCGGCGGCGTCGAGCGGATCGTGTCCGGCCTCGAGGAAGCGCTGCGCCGGCACCGGTTCGCCGCGATCGTGCTCGACAACCGCGACACCTTCCTCGAGGTCCCCGCGCTGGGCCGGTACTACCACCGCGCGCTGACCCTGCCCGACGACGAGAAGCCGCGGCTCTACACCGGCGCCGGCAACGTCGAGTCCGGCAACCCGCTGCTGCCCGACGCGATCTGGCTGCCCGGCTCGCCCGCCGACGACGCCCCGCCTCCGCCCGCGGCGCGCTGACCACCCGCGCGGTCGTCACGCCCCGCCCGGCGTGCGACACTGGCCCGGGATGTCCGCCGTCGAACCCACCGCGCCGCCTGGCCACGATCAGGGCCCCGGCCCTGCCCCCGGCGCCGGCCCGCCCGAGGAGCGCCACAACCTGCTGCTGCCCCAGGGCGAGCGCTGGCCGCTCGATCCGGCCCGCCCGGTGATCGAGCTCGACGACGTGTGGGTCGCGTTCGGCGACAAGCAGGTGCTGTGCGGCCTGAGCCTCCGGATCCTCCCCGGCCAGAGCACCGTCGTGGTCGGCCGCAGCGGCTCGGGCAAGTCGGTGCTGCTCCGCGTGATGATGGGCCTGCAGAAGCCCGACCGCGGCCGCGTCTGCCTGTTCGGCCGCGATCTCGCCACCTGCACGCCGGTCGAGGTCATCGAGCTCCGCAAGCGGATGGGCATGCTGTTCCAGAACTACGCCCTGTTCGACGCGCTCACCGTCGACGAGAACGTCGGGTTCTCGCTGCAGGAGAACTCCCAGCTGCCGCCGCGCGAGATCGCCCACCTCACCGCCGATCTGGTCCGCATCCTCAACCTCACCGGCAGCGAGCGCCTGCTCCCCGCCGAGCTGTCCGGCGGCATGCGCAAGCGGGTCAGCCTCGCCCGCGCCCTGATCGCCAACCCCGAGGTCGTGCTGTTCGACGAGCCGACCACCGGCCTCGATCCGATCATGATCGCGCAGGTCGACGACATGATCGCGCTCGCCAAGCAGCAGTACCAGATCACCTCCGTGATCATCAGCCACGACATGGCCAGCACCCAGCGCCTGGCCGACCACGTCGCGTTCCTCCACGACGGCCGGATCATCTTCTACGGCAGCTACGACGCGTTCGTGCACAGCGACCTGCCGCAGATCCAGGCGTTCGTCGAGGGCGCCCGCACCTCGCGGCTGTCGCGCACCGGCGACGCCGAACCCACCGCCCCGCCGGCCGCCGCACAGATCACCGACCCGCCGGTCGTCCAGCTGATCGACGTCTACAAGTCGTTCGGCGACAAGCCCGTCCTCAAGGGCGTCAGCTTCCCGATCTTCCCGCGCCGGATCACCGTCATCATCGGCGCCTCGGGCTCCGGCAAGTCCGTCATCATCAAGCACATCATGGGCCTGTTCAAACCCGACCGCGGCCAGATCCTCGTGTTCGGTCAGGACATCGTCCCGATGAAGGACCGCGAGCTCAACGAGATGCGCAAGCACTTCGGCCTGCTGTTCCAGGGCGCCGCGCTGCTCGACTGGCTCTCCGTGTCCGAGAACGTCGCGTTCCCGCTGCGCGAGCGCGGCGGCGACCTGGCGCGCGGCGAGCTCCGCGACCGCGTCAACGACATCCTCGAGCGCCTCAACCTCACCGACATCATGCACCGCATGCCCGGCGAGATCTCCGCCGGCCAGCGCAAGCGCGTCGGCCTCGCCCGCGCGATCGTCATGAAGCCCGACATCATGATCTACGACGAGCCGACCACCGGCCAGGATCCGCTGCGCACCCGCGACATCGACGACATGATCCAGCAGACCCAGGAGCGGTTCGACATCACCAGCGTCGTGATCAGCCACGACATGGCATCGACGTTCCGGATCGGCCACCTGATCACCATGCTCTACCAGGGCCGGATCGTCGCGTTCGGCTCACCCGCCGAGCTCCGCGCCTCGCCCGACCCCCACGTCCAGCGCTTCATCCACGCCGGCAGCGTCGACGTCCACTGACCCGCGCGTGGAAGCTTGTGGACGCGTGCGCAAAGGGGCGCGCGGCGTGCCAGGCATTGCCACATGTCGCGGATGCGTCGCGCTGTGGGCATGCGGCTGCCGCACGCGACGCGCGACGCGCGTGCGACGGGGGCGAGACGCGCGACGGAGCCCTCGCCGCGTCGGATCGTGATCGGATGCCAGTGATCCGAGGCGGTGTTCCGGCAATCGCGGCGCAGGCTGACGTGTCCTGACGACTGCCCCCTTGATCGGGGACCGCCTTTCAGCCCGGTAGTCAGCCATCACCCAACGCGAGACCCATGAAAGACACTCCCGGCTGTTCAAGGCGTCGTCCAGCAGAGCGCTCGGAAGCGGACATCATCTACGATTGGAACACTGTCGATGAGCGAGGCCGGCCGTTCGAGCAAGAGATTCTCCTGCTCGACGAGACACTGCGCGATGGCCTGCAGTCGCCGAGCATCACCGAGCCTGGCATCGGCGACAAGATCGCGATCGTTCACTTGCTCGACGAGCTCGGCGTCGAGTACGTCAACGTCGGGTTGCCCGGCGCTGGACCGCGGGCCTACGAGCAGGTCCTGGAGCTCGTGCGCACCATCCGGGACGCCGGGCTGGCCATCCTGCCGGTGTGCGCCGCGCGCACGCACCTCGACGACATCCGCCCGATCGTCGAGATCTCGCAGCAGCTGGGTGTCGCGATCGAATGCTCCACGTTCATCGGCTCGTCGCCGATCCGGATGTATGCCGAGGACTGGGACATCGACCTGCTGGTGAAGCGATCGCTCGAGGCGATCGGCTTCGCGGTCCGACATGGGCTGCCCACGACCTATGTCACCGAGGACACCACGCGCTCGCATCCGGAGGTGCTGTCCATCCTGTTTCGCACTGCGATCGAGCACGGGGCCACCAGGCTGTGCCTGTGCGATACGACCGGCCACGCCACGCCCGAGGGAATCAAGCGCCTCGTCGGCTGGACGCGAGCGTTCACGCGCTCGCTCGGCGCGAACGTCGGCCTCGACTGGCACGGCCACAACGATCGCGGCCTCGCCGTGTCGAATGCGATCTGCGCTCTCGAGGCCGGAGTCGACCGTGCGCATGGCACGGTGCTCGGCATCGGCGAGCGCGTGGGGAACGCCTCGCTCGACCAGCTGCTCGTCAACTTGAAGCTCCTCGGCGAGCTTCGCGATCGCGACCTGTCACTGCTGGCGGTGCTTTGCCACACCACCGCCGCCGCGTGTCATCTGGATGTTCCGCCGAACTATCCGATCGTCGGGTCGGACGCGTTCCGGACGGCCAGCGGCGTGCACGCAGCGGCGATCATGAAGGCCGAGCGCAAGGGCCACGCGTTTCTCGCCGACCGCATCTACTCGAGCGTCCCCGCCGCGATGCTCGGTCGAGAGCAGGAGATCGCGATCGGGAACATGAGCGGCGAATCCAACGTGCTGTACTGGCTGCGCAAGCAGCAGATCGAGCCGGAGCCGGCGCTCGTCGATCGCATCCTCGCCGCCGCCAAGCGCGCGGATCGGATCCTGACCACCGAAGATCTGTATCGCCTCGTCGACGCCCCGAGCGTCGCGAATCAGTAGAGCCCGATGCCCGCCTCACGCAAGCTCACGCTCTCGACCGGCCTGACCTACCACGTGCTCGAGTGGGACGGCGGCGGCGACCACACGGTGCTGTTGCTCCACGGCTATCTCGACAATGCCTGGGGCTGGCAGCCGGTCGTCGACGCCGGGCTGGGGCGGCGCGCGCATGTCGTCGCACTGGACCTGCGCGGACACGGCGACAGCGACTGGATCGGCGCCGGCGGATACTACCACTTCCTCGACTACCTCGCCGACGTGCACGACGTCGTCGCCGAGCTGGGGCGCGCGCGGCTGTCGCTCGTCGGCCACTCGATGGGGGGGCGCGTCGCAGCCTACTACGCGGGCGCGTTTCCCGAGCGCGTGCACCGGCTCGCGCTGCTCGAGGGGCTCGGCCCGCCTGCCGAGAACGAGCCGGCCGCCGAACGGGTCGCGCCGTGGCTGGCCGCCTGGCGGCGCGCGCGCGCGCAGACCCCTCGCAGCTACGCGTCGCTCGACGACGCGGCGGCGCGCATGGTCGAGCGCGATCCCAGGCTGTCGCCGTCGCTCGCGCGCTGGCTGGCCGACAAGGGCACCGTGCGCCAGCCCGACGGCAGGCTGCGCTTCAAGCACGACCCGTTGCAGGTGGCCCCGCCGCCGGTCGGCTTCACCGTCGAGCTCGCGAGCGGGTTCTGGCAGCGCGTGCGCTGCCCGACGCTGCTGATCGACGGCGCCGAGTCGCCGCAGCGGATGTCGGTCGAGGAGATCGAGCGCCGCGCCGGCGCCTTCGCGCGCGCTCGGCGACTCCTGCTCCCCGGCGCGGCACACATGGTGCAGCGCCATCAACCCGAGGCAGTGGCGGCGCTGCTCGACGAGTTTCTGGAGCTGTCGTGATGGCGAAATCGAGGGACCCATGAGCGCACGCACCGGTACGGACTTCCTCAAAGGCCTTCGAGATCGCCGGGAGATCTGGATCGGCCACCACAAGGTCACCGACGTGACCGACCATCCGGCGCTGCGCGGCGCGGCCCGGGCGCTCGCCGGCGTGTTCGACCTGCAGCACGCGGCGGCGGGTGACTGCCTCGTCCCCGATCCACAGACCCACGAACCGATCAACGTCAGCCACCTGATCCCACGCTCCAGGGAGGATCTGAGACGGCGCCACCGGGGGCTCCGGCGAATTGCCGAGCTCTCCGTCGGAATGCTGGGCCGGACACCCGACTACGTCAACGTGACGTATGCGGGATTCGCCGGACGCCACGACGAGTGGGCGATGAACGGCAACGAGGAGGGGGCCGCCAACCTCGTTCGCTACCAGCGGCGGATCGCGCAGAGCGACCTGGCGCTGACCCACGCGATCGTGCATCCCACCATCGACAAGTCGATCGGCGACAACCCGGGCGCCGGCGTGGCGCTGCACAAGGTGGAGACCACCAGGCACGGCATCGTCGTGCGCGGTGCGCGCACGCTCGCGACGCTCGCGCCGTTCGCAGACGAGATCGCCGTGTATCCAGGTCACCCGGCGTCGGTGAGCGCCGACGAGTGTGCGCTCGCCTTCTGCATTCCGGTCGCGACGCCGGGACTCAAGTTCATCTGCCGCGACAGTGTGGCGGCGTCGGGGAATCGCTTCGATCACCCGCTGTCGAGCCGGTTCGACGAACAGGACGCGTTCGTCATCTTCGATGACGTCGAGGTGCCGCGCGACCGGATCCACATCAATTGCAACCTCGCCGTGTACAAGAAGGTGATGCGCACCAGCTGGGCGCCGAACATCATGCAACAGACGATGATCCGCGCGCACACCAAGCTCGAGTTCGCCTGGGGGCTGGCCACGCGGATGGTGGAATCGATCAACGGAGCGCAGCCGCCGGCGCAACAGCTGCTCGGCGAGCTGTGGTCCTACGCAGAGCTGACGCGCGCTGCGGTCGCCGCCGCCGAGGACGCCGCGTCCGACCACGGCAACGGCGTCTGGTGTCCGGCCACCGGCCCGCTCGCCGCGCTGCGCGCGTTGCTGCCGACCTGGATGCCCCGGGCGACCGAGATCATCCGGCTGCTCGGTTCGCACCACCTGTTGACCGCGCCCAGCTTGAGCATGATCCGCAACGCCGAGCTCAAGCCCTTGCTCGATCGCTACCTGTGCGGCGTCGACGGCGTGAGCGCCGAGACCCGAGCGCGGGTATTCCGGCTCGCCTGGGACTTCGCCGGTACCGGGCTGGCCGGTCGGAACGACCAGTACGAGCGCTTCTACCTCGCGTCCGGCGCGCGCAACCAGCAGATCGCGCACCTGACGGCCGATCGAACCCGAGCCTTCGACCTGGTCGAACGGTTTCTAGGCGAAGATGTCGAGTGACAACCCCGGGCCGGGCGAGCACGTCGTCGAGCTCGCAGGAATCCCGATCTCGACGGCACACTGGATCGGCGGCCGCCGCGTGACGTCGCGCTCGACGTTCGACGACCGCTGTCCGATCGACGACGCGCACCTCGCGCGCGTGTCGGCGGGCGGCAAGCAGGATGTCGAGGCGGCGGTCGACGCTGCGCGGCGCGCGTTTCCGGCGTGGGCGAAGCTCGGCCCCCACGGCCGGTTGCCGATCCTGCAGCGCTTCGCCGACGGCATCCGAGCGCGCACGGCGCAGCTGGCGGCGGTCGAGACGCTGGACAATGGTTCCTTGCTCGCCGGCAACGCGCAGCGCACGGTGCCGCGCGCGGCGCTCAACATCGAGTTCTTCGCGCGCCGGGCGCTCGGCCTCGAGGGCCAGGCGATCGAATCGCCGGACGTCGTCAACCACCTGCACTTTGATCCGGCCGGGGTCGTCGCGCTGATCACGCCGTGGAATGCGCCGCTGCTGCTGACCACGTGGAAGCTCGGTCCCGCGCTCGCGGCGGGCAACACGATCGTCGTGAAGCCGCCCGAGTGGGCGCCGCTGACCTGCTCGATGCTCGCCGACATCGCGCACGGCGCCGGTGTTCCGCCCGGCGTGATCAACGTGGTGCAGGGTATCGGCGAGCAGGCCGGCGCGGCGCTCGTCGACCATCCCGACCTCGATCGGATCAGCTTCACCGGCTCCACGGACACCGCGAAGCTGGTCGGCCAGGCCGCCGCGCGTACCATCACGCCGTTCGCGGCGGAGCTCGGTGGCAAGTCGCCGCTCATCGTGTGCGCGGATGCCGATCTGGAGGCGGCGGCCCACACGGTCGCGTTGCAGTACCTCAACGCCGGGCAGGTGTGCCTCGCAGGCACGCGGGTGGTGGTGGAGCACTCGATCGCGGCCGGGTTTCTCGAGACGGTGCGCGCGGCGGTCCTGCGAATGCGGGTGGGCGATCCGCGCGACCGGGCTACCCGCATCGGACCGTTGATCACCGAACAGCACTACGCGCGGGTCGCCGGCTTCGTCGAGCGTGCGGTCCGGGACGGCGCGCGGTTGTTGTGGGGCGGCCACCGCGCCGCGGCAGGCAGGCTCTATCACGAGGCCACGATGTTCGCGGACGTCGACCAGGGCGCGGAGCTCATGCAGCGCGAGGTGTTCGGGCCCGTGCTCACCTGGCAGACATTCCGGTCCGATGACGAAGTGATCGAGCTCGCCAACGCAACTCGCTACGGCCTGGCGGCGACGATCTTCAGCCGCGACGAGGCGCGCGCGCGGCGGATCGCCGCCGCCGTGGTGGCCGGCACGGTCTGGGTGAACTGCTACTACGTCCGCGAGCTCGCAGCGCCGTTCGGCGGGAGCCGAGACTCGGGCCTCGGGCGCGAAGGCGGGGACTGGAGCTTCCATTTCTACTGCGATGTGAAGAACGTCGTCGTTCGCCGGAGCGTCGACCGAGGAGGACCGGATGGGACAGATCGTTAGCGCCGCGGTGGTGTGTCACGAGCCCCGGATCATGATGCCGAGACCGATCCGCGAGCAGATGGGCGGCGGCGCGGACACCTCGATGGTCGAGGGGCTGGCCGCGGTGCGGCGGGCGATCGAGGACGCGCGCGCGGACACGCTTGTGATCTTCGATACCCACTGGATCACGACCATCGAGCACGTCGTCGCCGGAGCGGCGCACTTCAAGGGCGTGTACACCTCGGACGAGCTGCCCACCGTGATCGCGGATCACGCGTACGACTACGCCGGCGCAGCGGAGCTCGCCGCCGCGATCGCGCGGGTCGCGCGCGAGCGCCGTGTGCGCGTGCTGAACGCCACGAGCCCCCACCTCGCGCCGCGCTATCCCACGCTCAACCTCGTTCACCATCTCCGATCGAACCAGCGCGTGCTGTCCGTGGGGGTCTGCCAGGCGGCGCTGCCGCACAACTTCCTCGAGATGGGTGCCGTGATCCGCGAAGCGATCGCCGGCACGGACGCGCGCGCGGTGCTGCTCGCCTCCGGCGGCATGAGCCACACGTTCTGGCCGCTCGACGAGATCCCGCGACACCAGGGCTGGTCCGCCGAGCACGTGCGCACGCGCGAGGCCCGCGCGATGGACGAGCAGATCCTCGAGTTGTGGCGCGGCGGCGAGCACCGAGCCGTGATCGATCTGTACGCGGACTACCGGGCGTATCAGCCGGAAGGTCTGTTCGGACACTATCTCATGGCGATCGGCGCGATCGGCGGACGGGAATGCCGGGCGCGGGGCAGACAGATGTCGGAGTACGAGAGTGCGCTCGGCACGGGGCAGGTCCACATGTGGTTCGAGCTATGAGTCGAAGCGATACAATGAGCTGTGTGATCGTCGATGGCTATCCGTTCTCGGTCCCGCTGGCGAGGATGATCGGCGCGCGCGAGTATCACGCGATCAACGTGCAGAGCGGGGCGCGCAAGCTGCTCGGAGGCGAGGCGTTTCGCTCGAGCTGCGCGGCGACCGTCCTGTTCGACGGCGATCTGGGGAGGCTGCTGTCCGAGCTGGCGCCATGGAATGTCGTGGCGGTGATGCCCGGAAGTCAGCCCGGGACGCTGCTGGCGGACCGGCTCGCGGAGGCGCTGGATCTCCCCGGCAACGGGACCAAGCAGAGCCTCGACCGGATCGACAAGTACGCCATGGCGCGCGTGCTCGACGCCGCGGGGCTTCGCTGCGCGAGGACCCATGCCACGGCGCACGAGGAGGAGATGGTCGCGTGGTTTCGCCGGCTGGGTGCTTCGCGGGTGGTGGTCAAGCCGTGTACCAGCATGGGGACCGACGACGTGACGGTCTGCCGCGACGAGGCTGACGTTCGCGCCGCGTTCACGAAGATCCTCCACAAGACCAACCGGTCCGGGCTGCGCAACGACGCCGTGGTCATCCAGGAATTCCTGGACGGGACGGAGTACGTCGTCAATACCGTGAGCTTCAAGGGCATGCACCGGGTCACGGATATCTGGCGATGCCACAAGACCGCGGCCAACGGCAGCAGCTTCGTCTACCAGAAGATCGAGCTGGTTCCGTCGTCGGCAGCCGGACTGACGGAGATGATCGACTACACATTGCGCATGCTGGATGCGTTCGGTGTCAAGGAGGGTCCCGCGCACAACGAGGTCATGATGACGAGCGCAGGACCGGTCCTCGTCGAGATCAATCCCCGGGCCTCCGGCGCCAACCTCCCGAGGATGGCGACACTGGCGATCGGAGAGGGGCAGTTCGAATGGATGGTGCGCGCGCTCCTGGAGCGAGACGGCACGCCGGCCGGCTTCCACGAGCCCTACGCGATCCGACGGCACGCGATGTCCTGCCTGCTCGTCTCGCGCGTTCGAGGTCGATTCGCCGGGTTGCGGTTCAAGGACGAGATCGAGGCCCTGCCCTCGTTTCAGTTTGCCCATTACCCGCTCGAGATCGGAGACGAGATCCGGCTGACCGTCGATCTGTTCACCGTGCCGGGAACGGTGTATCTCGCCCATGCCGACCGGGCGACGCTCGAGCGCGACTACGAGCGGATCAGGCAGCTCGAACGCGATGGCCTGATCGTGGTCGCTTCGTGACGCTTCAGACCGGGTCGGCAATGCAGCCCCAGACCACAGGCATGTTCCGCTCGCTGCACGGCTTCAACTACCGGACGTGGGCCCTCGGGGCATTCGTGTCCAACGTGGGGACGTGGATGCAGCGCACGGCGCAGGACTGGCTCGTCCTCACGCAGCTGACCCACCGCAACGCGACCGCCCTGGGCGTCGTGATCGGCCTCCAGTTCGGGCCCCAGGTGCTCCTGCTGCCGTGGACGGGCCCGGCAGCCGACCGCTTCGACCGGCGCAGCTTCCTCCGTGTGACGCAAGCAGCGCTCGGCGTCCTCGCCCTGGTGCTCGGCGCCCTCACCGTCACGGGCCTGGTGCAGCTGTGGCATGTCTACGTCCTCGCGTTCCTGCTCGGATGCGTCACGGCGTTCGACGCGCCCGCCCGCCTGACCTTCGTCTCGGAGCTCGTGGCCGACCACGACCTGCCGAGCGCCGTGGGGCTGAACTCGACCTCGTTCAACGCGGCGCGACTGGTCGGTCCAGCGATCGCCGGTGTCCTCATCACGGCCGTGGGCACGGGATGGGTGTTTCTGCTCAACGCGGCGTCGTTCGTGGCCGTGCTCGTTTCGCTGAGCCTGCTCCGCGGCGCCGAGCTTCGTCCGCGGCACGGCGCGCACGGAGCCCGCGGAGGTCTCATCGAGGGGTTTCGCTACGTGTGGAATCGCCCGGATCTGAGGACCGTCCTCGTCATGCTCCTGGTCGTCAACACCCTCGGGCTCAACCTCCCGATCTTCATCTCGACGATGGCGGTCGGCGTGTTTCACAAGGGCGCGGGGGAGTTCGGCTTCCTCACGTCGATCATGGCGATCGGGTCCGTCGCCGGTGCACTGCTCGCCGCGCGACGGACCAACCCGCGCATCACGGTGCTCGTCGCCGCCGCGGCCGTGTTCGGACTCGGCCTGGCGATCGCCGCGGCCATGCCCGGCTACAGCCTGTTCGCGATCGCGCTGGTCGCCGTCGGCGTGTCCGCGCAGTCGTTCACCACGACCTCGAACAGCGTGCTGCAGCTCGGGAGCGACCCGGTGATGCGTGGCCGCGTCGTGGCGATCTTCGTCGCCTTCGCCGCCGGCGGCACTCCGGTCGGTGCCCCCATCGTCGGCTGGATCGCCGACCGCTTCGGACCGCGCTGGGCGGTCGGCGCCGGCGCCGCGGCCGGGATCGGCG
The DNA here is from genome assembly GCA_036265355.1 of Kofleriaceae bacterium. Taxonomy (GTDB): domain Bacteria; phylum Myxococcota_A; class Polyangia; order Haliangiales; family Haliangiaceae; genus JABFXX01. The sequence goes on from DATAPF010000325.1 coordinate 16,430, forward strand.
CAGCCGTCATCGGTCTCACGTACCTCGCGATGCACCCGTTGTCTTCCGAGAAAGCAGAGGCTACATGCCGTCCTCGAATGCCGACCTCGTCGCCCTAGCGCGCAAACGCCTGTACCCCAACTACCGGCCCGGTCCGCTCGCCCTCGTGCGCGGTCGCGGCTGCGAGCTGTTCGACGCCGATGGCCGGCGCTGGCTCGACCTGTGCGCCGGCCTCGCGGTGAGCGTGGTGGGCCATGCGCATCCGATCCTCGTGCGCGCCATTGCCGATCAGGCGGCCAACCTGATTCACGCTTCCAACTACTTCTACAACGAGCCGAACGTCCGCCTGGCGGACGAGCTGTGCCGCCGGACGGGCTTCGCGCGGGCGTTCTTTTGCAACTCCGGCACCGAGGCGAACGAGGCGCTCATCAAGCTCGCCCGTCACCACTTCTTCCTCCTCGGGCAGCACCAGCGCGTCCGGATCGTCGCGTTCCAGGACGCGTTCCACGGCCGCACGCTCGGCGCGCTGTCGGTGACCGGCACGCCCAGGTACCGCGAAGGGTTCGGCGAGCTCGGTCCGGTCACGCACGTGGCCTATGGCGACGCCGACGCCACCGCGCGGGCCATGAGCGACGACGTGTGCGCGATCCTCTTCGAGCCGCTGCAGAGCGAGGGCGGCGTGATTCCACCGCCCGAGGGCTTCCCCGCGGCACTGCGCGCGATCGCCGACGCGCACGGCGCGCTGCTCCTGGCCGACGAGGTGCAAACCGGGATCGGCCGCCTCGGCCGGTTCCTCGGCAGCGACGGAACGGGCGCGAAGCCCGACGCCATCGCGCTCGCGAAGGCGCTCGGCGGCGGCGTTCCGATCGGCGCGATGCTCACGACCGAGGCGCTCGCCAGGTCGCTGCCTCCGGGGACCCATGGCTCGACGTTCGGCGGCAGCGCGCTCGCGAGCTGTGCCGCGCTGGCCGTGCTGCGCATCCTCGACGACGAACGACTCGTCGAGCAGACCCGGTCGAAGGGCGCGGCGCTCGGGGCGATGCTGCACCAGCTCGTACGCGAGCTACCCGAGGTGTGCGAGGGAGCTCGCGGAGAAGGGCTCATGTGGGGGCTTGTTCTCCAGCCCGGCCTTGTCGCACACAAGATCCTTCCGAGCCTGCAAGACGCCGGCATCCTCCTCACGGTGGCGCGCGATCGCGTGCTGCGGATCTCGCCGCCGCTCATCGTGACCATGGCCGAGCTCGAACAGGGCGTGCGGATCCTGGGGAGCGTGCTGGCGGGCCTGCGGCGGACCAGCCCAGGCTGAGTCGAAACCTACCTCCGCGCCCGGGGGGGAACACGAACCGTGGCGAGCGCGTCGAGCCGCTCGATGATCGCCTTCGCGGACATCGTGCGCTTGTAGACGTACAGCGCGGCGGGGAGCTCGGCGTCGAGCGCGGCCTCGCTGACGCGGAGGTGCTGGCCGACGGCGAACACGATGCGATGCGGAAGGCCGGCCTCGACCAGCTCGACACGCTTCCACACGGCGTCGCGGCTCCAGTAGCCGAGGACCTCGAGGTGGACGCGCTCGCCGCTCCGGGCGTGCTCGAAGGTGAGGTCGGGAACGCACACCCCGTGGCCAGGCAGATCGAGGATCTCCGCCGCGGGTACCGCATGCCACGGCGTGTCGAGCGCATGCAACGCATCGAGCAGCGCGCGCACGTCGTCGGCGAGGTGCGGCGCGGCCTCGGGATCGGGCTCGCCGAGGCCGTCGAGGCGGCAGCGCAGCGGTGTCCGGGCGGTCCCCCACCGGAGGTCGGCCACGAGCGACCATCGGTCGAGCTCGCGGATCGCGGGCAGGGCGAGCGCGAGCGCGAGGCCGTAGCGGGTCGACGACTCGAACAGCGAGAACGGGCCGTCGATCTCGATGCGGTATCCGTTGCTGGCGCGCGGCGCGATCGTGCACAGGAGGCGCAGGAACTTGAGCTTGCGGAACAACGTGCGGTAGGCGCCGGGTATCGCGCTCTCGACCTCGACGATGACGCGGACGGCGCGGAGCAGGACGGCCTGGGGCTGGGCGAGGTCGTAGGCGGCAACCAGCTGCGGGGCGGTGATCGGAGCCAGCTCGGTGACCACGTGAGCGTCGCGGAGGTCGGCGTAGAGGCCGCGCTCGACGTCGTCGACGGTGAGCCCGCGATCGGCGGCGACGGCGTCGAGGACGGCGGCCCGATCGAAGCGATCGCCTTCACGGACCTGTGCCCACGCGGTCTGCGCGCGTGCGAACACGTCGTGGCGGAGCGCCTCGGGATCGATCGGCACCGCCTCGGCGAGCTCGGCGCGATCCCAGATCAGCTTGGCGAGGCCGGCGGCGAGCTTTCGATCCCGGGCGCCGCCGACGACCGCGTCCATGACCTCGGCGAGCTCGCCGCGGGTCCTGCCGACGTGGGACCCGGCGAGGCCGAGCAAGGTCGCCGCGAGCTCGAGCGCCGCGCCGCGGCCGGTGGCGTCGAGCGGCGCCAGCACGAGCTCGTTGCCCCGCCGGCGGGCGCGGACCAGATCAGCGGTAAGCAACGTGCTCTCTCCGGCGCTCGCTGGTGTACTGCTCGGCGGTGTTGGCGGTGATCAGCTCGTAGAGCGTCGCGCGCTTGCCGGCGACCGGGCGCAGGATGCGGCCGAGCCGCTGGACGTGCTCGCGCACGGCTCCGGATCCGGAGACCACGATCGCCACGCTGGCCGCCGGGATATCGACGCCTTCGTTGAGGACCCGGGACGTCACCAGCGCGCGATACGTGCCGTCGGCGAGGCGGGCGAGCAACGCGCTGCGCTCCTTCACCTTGGTCTGGTGGGTGATCGCCGGGATCAGGAACCGGCGCGAGACCTCGTAGCAGGTCGCGTTGTCGGAGGTGAACAGCAGCGTGCGCTCGGCGTGGTGGCGCGCGAGCAGGCACTCGACGAAGTCGAGCTTGGCGGGGGCGCAGAACGCGAGCTGGCGCTGGCGGCGATAGGCGGCCATCGCGCGGCGGCCCTCGAGCGACCCGGCCGACTTCATGATGAACTCCGACCAGCCGTGCGCGCTCGACATCCGGATGCCGTTCCGCTCGACGAACGCGCGGTAGATCGCGCGCTCGGCGTCGTGCTCGGCGCGCTCTCCCGGCGACAGCTCGACCTCGACCCGCTCGATGTCGTACTCGGCCAGGAAGTCGCCGGCGAGGTCGGTGATCTCCTTGCGATAGACCACCGGCCCGATCAGCTCGTGGAGTGCGGCCTCGCGATCGGGCGTCGCGGTCAGGCCGAGGCGAAACGGCGCGAGCGCGGCGCGGGCCGCGAGCGCATACGATGCGCCCGGGAGGTGGTGGCACTCGTCGAACACGATCAACCCGAACCGCGCACCGAGGTGCTCCATGTGGAGGTAGGCCGAGTCGTAGGTCGTGACGGTGAGCGGCTGGACGTCGTGGTCACCACCGCCGACCACGCCGATCGCGACCCCGAACGTCGTGCGCAGGAGGTCGTACCACTGGCGGACCAGATCGAGCGTCGGCGCGACCACCAGCGTCGCGCGGCGCCTGGCGTCGATCGCCATGCACGCGAGCTGCGACTTGCCCGCCCCGGTGGGGAGCACGACGACGCCGCGGCTGCGTTGCCCCTGCCACGCCTCGAGCGCGTCGGTCTGGTACGGCCGCGGGGTCCGGCGCACGCGCATGCCGTGCTCGAGCGTCGGATAGGCGCGAGCGTGGTCCTCGTGGGCGACCTTGTCGCGGGCGAGAGCACGGACCAGCTCGGCGTAGGCGATCGCCGGTGCGCGGTGGCACGCCGCGCGCGGATCCCAGAGGCTCCCGACCGGCGCCGGCGCGTCGGCGGCGAGGCCGCGCAGCTCCAGCGTCCCGGCGACGAAGGTCAACGACAGCGGCATCGAGGCGCTAGACAATCACAGGGCGCTGGCGGCGGCAACGGTCGGTCGCGCGAGCTTCGCCCGATTCAGGCCTTCCATCTCTGCAGCATGCGGTACAGCGTCTTGCGATCGATGCCGAGGATGCGCGCCGCCGCAGTCCGGTTACCACCGCATACATCGAGGACCTGGAGCACGTGATCGCGCTCGACATCGCGGAGTGGGAGCAGAGTCAACGACATGGTGGCGATCATGTCGTCACGGCAGTGCAGGCACCGTGCCACGCGATGCGATGGAAACTGCACGGCGGCAGCGTGCCGCGGCACGCGACAAACATGACCATGGACAGCGCGGTCGATGGCGGATGGCGCTCGCATCGACGATACCTTCGGGCATGGCTCTTGAACCGCTGATCGATGACAGGAAGGACGGTCATCATGTTCAGAGCCGCACTGATTCCAGCCCTCTTGGCAAGCTGCGCAACCACGGGTCTCGATACCACCTCGACGAATCTCGAGGCCGCGTCTCCCGCGCAGATCGAGCCCATCGATCCGGAGCTTCCCTCCGTGGACCACATCGCATCGCTCGTCCGCACCGAGCTCGGCGACGATGCCACGGCCAAGCTGCGGCTGTGCGTACAGCCGAGCGGCAAGCTCGCGACGGTCAAGCTCGCCAAGCGATCGATGTTGCCCGAATTCGATCACGCGGTGATCCAGGATGTCACCGATTGGCGGTTCGAGCCGACCGCTGGTCCCGTCGAGCACTGCGAGCTCTTCACCGTCATCTACCATCCGTACCTGGGATGACCCATCCCGCCGCGGATCACAGGCCGCCGAAGGCAATCGCGGCGATGCCGGTGGCCACGATCAACACGACCACATAGACCGCGTTGAACCAGCGATCGTCGGTGTCTCGTGCAGGGATCTGTTGAAGGCTCATTGCGATTCCTCCTCGATCGAACCGCATTGCATCGGACGGGCCTGCGCAAGTCCGCTGCGCAGCGGCGGCGGCACGGACATGGAACAGCGACCCGATGCCCCACCGCGGGATCGATCGCCGCACCCGGCTCCGGGGAGCCGTGCAGCGATGGCACAGCGAACCGGCGCCATCACGGGCAGGCTGCCGCGGGTGCGCGACAGCCTGCCGCGCTCGCAGGGCTCCGTTCCTCACGAGGCAGCGAGGCGTACGTCACACGATGGCATACCCCGTGCACCTGGCCTGGCCGAAGCCAGCGTGTCCGCCATGATGTCAGCTTCCGGCGCTTCCCCTACGTCTCGTCGCCCTCGTCCCTCGCATCGCGGGCGGCCAGCCGTTGAATCGTCCGGCGATCGATCCCGAGGATGTTCGCCGCCGCGGTCTTGTTGTGGCCGGTATGCTCCAGCACGCGCGCGATATACCGCCGCTGAGCCTCCTCGAGCGTGGGCCAGTCGCTCTCGATCGACGGCGTCACGGTGGCCGCGGGTTCTGCGAACGCGGGCAGATCTCCGGGGAGGATCACACCGCGCTGCGACATCGCGACCGCATGCGCCAGCGCGTTGTCGAGCTCGCGAACGTTGCCTGGCCAGCGATAGGTCCGGATCCTATGCAGTGTCTCTTCGCTGAGGTGAGGCAGGGCACGGCCCAGCACCGCCGCGTGGCGCGCGACCAGATGCCGGGTCAGCGCGATGACGTCGTCGCCACGGTCACGCAGCGGTGGGACATGGATGGTCACGACGCTGAGCCGGTAGAACAGGTCCTCGCGCATGCGGCCGGCCTTGAGGTCCGCCGCCAGATCGCGATTGGTCGCGGCCACCACCCGGACATCGATCCTGGTCGGCGTGCCCATCGAGGCAACCTCGAACAGTCCCGGATGTGCGACGGCCGCTCCGGTGAACGCCCCCCGCTCGTGGCCGAACAGCTCGCTCTCCAGCAGGTTCTCCGCGAACGCGGCGCAGTTGACCGCGACGAACGGCCGCGCTGCGCGGAGGCTGCGCTCGTGGATCGTCCGCGCCACGAGCTCCTTGCCCGACCCGCTCTCGCCTTCGATCAGGACCGTGGCGTTGGTCGGCGCGACGTGCGCGATCTGCTTGTACAGCTCGAGCATCCTGGGATGTGTGCCGACCAGCACCTTGCGGTCCGCGATCGCGGCCCGCAGCGAGCGGTTGTCGCTCGCGAGCCGGCGGCGCTCGAGGGCGCGCGCGACCGTGGTGCGGAGCGCCATGATGTCGATCGGCTTGGCGAGGTAGTCGGCGGCCCCCTTCGCGATCGCGTCCATGGCCGCCATCGGATCGGCGTAGGAGGTGACCAGGACGACCGGGGTGTCGGATGCGTCGCGGAGCACCGCGTCGAGAATCTCCAGCCCGCTCGCGCGTGCCATCTGGATATCGCTGATCACGAGGTCGAATCGCCGGCCGCGCAGCTGGTCGAGCGCGGCAGCTCCGTCGGAGACAGTGACCACCTCGTAGCCCTCACGCCGCAGCGCGGTGCCGAGCAGCTCCAGCGTGAGCTCGTCGTCTTCGGCGATCAGCAGCGTGCCATTCGTGGACACTGCCGGCACCGTACCATACCCCCGGCTGCTCCGAGGAGCGGGCCATGAGCATGCCCCGGCCCCCCACTGCCCTGCACGCCTGGCCCGTGTTCGTCGCGCTGGCGCTGCTCGCTCTGTTGATCGCGGGGCGGGTGGGGGCCGGGCTCATCTTGAGCCGCCACATCATGTTGCAGGTCGACGTGCTCGTCGAGGACACGCAGCAGTCGCTCGTGTTGCTCGATGACCTGCGGTCCAAGGCGCAGAACCTGAGCGAGCCCGGGATCGCGCCCGCCGACCACGCCGCGCTGGTCGCGGCGATCGAGCGCGATGCGCGCGACTACACGCCGATCGCGATCAGTCCGGGGGAGGCCGACGAATGGCGGCGCTTGCAGGCGCAGCTCGGCGCGCTCGGGTCGACGCCGCTGGCCGAGCAGGCGACCCGCGAGCACCTGGCCGACGAGATCGACATCAGCGTGGACCGGCTCGTCATGATCAACGCCAGGCAAGGCCGGATGCAGGCCTCGACGATCCGGGACCTGCACGCGCATGCGCTCCGCCGCGAGGAGGTCATCGGTGGGATCACGCTCGTGCTGGTGGTGCTGGTCTCGTGGGTCCTGCTCCGCATCCTCGCGCGGCAGCGCCGCCTCGTCGCGGAGCGCTACCAGTTGCTCGACGAGCATGCGCGGGATCTCGAGGCGTTCGCCGGGCGAGCGGCGCACGACCTGCGCAGCCCGATGAACCCGATCCGAGGGTATGCCGACCTGCTGCTCGAATCCGCGGACTCGCCGGCCGACGTGGCGGGGATGGCCAGGCGCATCCGCACGGCGGTCGATCGCATGGCTCGCATCGTCGATGACATGCTGGCGCTCTCGATCGCCGGGCGGCCGTCCCCCGGCATCGCCTTGCCCGAACAAGTCGCGACAGCCGCGATCGAAGACATGCGCCCCGAGCTCCAGGGCACCACGGTGGACACGAGCTTCACCGGCGGCAAGGTCGCGTGCTCCAGCGCGATCCTCCATCAGATGCTGCGGCAGCTGATCGGAAATGCGCTGAAGTTCCGGGACCGTACACGGCCGTTGCACGTGACCATCCAGACCCGCGACGCCGGGAGGATGGTGGAGCTCGTGGTCGAGGACAACGGGCTCGGGATGGACCCCGAGACCGCGAAGCACGCGCTCGAACCGGTCCACCTGCAGCGAATGGATCGCGAGGTGCCGGGCCACGGTCTCGGGCTCGCGATCGTCGATCGCGCCACGCGCTCACTCGGCGGCACCTGCGAGCTCTCCTCCGCGCTCGATCGCGGTACCCGCGTGACGTTGCGCCTGCCGCGCGCTTGATGTCAGGTCGCGCGTCTGCAGCCGGCGGCGACCAGCGGCGTTGCAACCACCAGGGCGCGCGCGATGTTATCGAGCCTCATGACACTCCTCCCGTTGCTTGAAATGGCGTGTCCACGCCGTTACTGCATCATGCAACGCGGTGATGCATCGCGCGTACCGACGATCGAACCCGGCCGCGGCTCGCGGCGCGTGACCACCACGCGGCGGTCTGCCGCGGCACCGCGTCGCTGCGCCGCGGGGAACATCCTGGTCCAGGGTCCCTGGCGTGCACGAACGGCAGTGTTCTCGTTCGCTGTGGACGGGCATCGAGTGCGCGGCATACGCGATGCAACTATCGCTGTCAGGAGGATCCCATGTACAGGACACCATATGTATTACTCATCGGTATCGCCGCCGCCTGCGGCGCTCATACCGAGTTCACCCCGGTGGAGCACGTCCAGGGCAGCACGGTCTCGGGCCTCTCGGATGCGTCTTATGACCTCGCCACCGCGGGAATGCCAAGCGAGGTGAGGGTCTGGTCGCCCGGGGCGGAGCGAAACCCGCACGGCACCGGCAGCATCGTCACCGTCAATCTGACCGTGAACAACGCCAGCCCCGACCCGATCGAGCTGGTCGCCGATCAGCTCCGGCTCGAATCGGTA
>DATAPF010000326.1:0-13038 GCA_036265355.1 Kofleriaceae bacterium
GTACGGCGGCGGCACGGTGTCGGTGTGGGATCGCGGCACGTGGCTGCCCGATGGCGACGGCCGCGCCGGGCTCGCCGCCGGCAAGCTGACGTTCACGCTCGACGGTGCGAAGCTGCACGGGCGCTGGCACCTGGTCCGCACCAGGTGCCAGCGGCCGCGCAGCTTCTCGCCGTGCAGCGCGAAGGTCAGCTTGCCCTTCGCCATGGCGTCGCGCGCGTCGCCCTGGGGCTGCCAGGTGCCGCGATCCCAGACCACGACCGTGCCGCCGCCGTACTCGCCCTGGGGGATGACGCCCTCGAAGTCGGCGTAGTCGAGCGGATGGTCCTCGGTGCGCACCGCGAGCCGGCGATCGCGGGGCGACAGGCTCGGGCCCTTGGGCACCGACCACGACAGCAGCACGCCGTCGAGCTCGAGGCGGAAGTCGTAATGCATGCGGCGGGCGGCATGCTGCTGGATGACGAAGCGATGGCCGGCTTGCGCGCGGGCCTCGCCCCGCGGCTCCGCCGTCCTCCTGAAGTCTCGCTTTGATCGGTACTTCGCGAGCTTGGCAGACGCGGACGCGGAGGCGGAGGCGGCCATGATGCGGGGTAATGCATCCGGGGTGCCAGTGGCTCCGGCGCGGCGACGGCGGCGGGCTGCCATCATCCAGCAGGGCGGATCGCCGCGATCAGCTCGTCCGGCGGCAGCGCGTTGAGGACATCGCGGCGTCGGATCCGGGCGCGGCGCGCCATCGCGACCGCGAACCGCGTCGCGTCGATCCCCCGCGGCGAGTGGGCATCGCACGACAGCACGAACCGGATGCCGCGCCGCCCGGCCTCGCGGGCCAGCGCGGGCGGGAGGTCGAGCCGGTGCGGATCGCCGTTGATCTCGATCGCGGCGCGCGACTCGGCGATCGCATCGAGCACGTCGTCGAGCCGGACCTCGATCGGATCGCGGCGCAGCACCATCCGGCCGAGCGCGTGGCCCCAGATCTTGAAGAACGGCTGGCGCATCGCCGCGATCAGCCGCGCGGTGGTCGCGTCGCGGTCGAGCTTGTAGCGCTGGTGGACGCTGGCGATCACCACGTCGAGCGAGCCGATCAGCTCGGGCGGCACGTCGACCGCGCCGTCGGCGAGGATGTCGGCCTCGGTGCCGCGCAGGATCCGCGCCTCGGGAGCGGCCATCGCGTCGATCTCGGCGAGCTGGGCGCGGAGCTGTGCGGCGTCGAGCCCGCTGGCGTAGGTCGCCGCCGCGGAGTGGTCGGTGATCGTGATCGCGTCGAACCCGCGCTCGGCGGCGGCGCGCACCATCTCGGCGATCGTCGCCTTGCCATCGCTGTACGTGGTGTGACAGTGGAACGCGGTGGTGAGGTCGTCGAGCGTGATCAGGTCGCGGAAGTCGTCGCCGGCGAGCGCCGCGGCGATCTCGTCGGTGCCGTCGCGCAGCTCGGGCGGGATCCACGGCAGACCGAGCGCGCGGTAGACCAGCGGCTCGTCGGCGGACTCCAGCACGTCCAGCCGCATGCCGCGCGCGGCGGCGCGGGCGGTGAGCTGCGCGACGTGGTCGGCCGAGCCGGTCGCGACGACCTGGGCCCAGCCCAGGTGGGCCGCCGCCGTGACGTGGAGCTCGGCGCGCAGACCGCCGGCGAGGTAGCCGATCACCGGCGCGTGCGGGGCGGCGGACGCAGCGCGGTCGACCGAGGTGATCAGCGCGAACCCGGTGAGCCGGTCGATCACGGCGTCGCGGTGCTCCGAGGCCACCGCGTAGGCCAGGTGGTCGATGACCTCGCACGCCCGCCGCACCGGGCCGCAGATCTCCACCGCGGTCACCGCCGGATCACCGCGCAGGTGCTGGGCGAGCGAGGCCGCGTGGCTCTCGGCATCGACCAGGAGCATGCGCGCACCCTGGGTCCGGCGGTCCTCGATCGCCTGCAGGACCTTGCGCTCGCTGATCTTGCCGAACCCCGGCAGCTCGCACAGCGCGCCGGCCCGGCACAGCTCGGCGACCGCGTCGAGGTTGGCCGGGGCGAGCGCCTGGTAGATCTTGCGCGCCTTGGGCACGCCGACCCTGGGCAGCTGGGCCAGCTCGATCACGATCGGCGGCCAGCGCTCGCGCAGCCGCTCGAGCACGCCGACCGTGCCGGTCCGCGCCAGCTCGGCGATGACGCGCGCGATCGATGGCCCGATGCCGGGCAGCTCCTCCAGCCGGCCCTCGTCGATCAGCCGGGCCAGCCCGTTGGCGCCATCGATCGACCGCGCCGCGCGATCGAACGCGAACGCGCGGTGGCGGTCACCGTCGAGCTCGTAATAGACCGCGAGCTCGCGCAGCAGTGCAGCGATCGTCGCCGGTTCCATCTTCATGGGTGTAACGCCACCGGGTATCCGGCGTCGAGCGCTCGGTGCGATTCGCGCCGCCCGATCGCGGTCGAGGCGATCGGCGCACCTGGCACGGCGAAGGGAAACCGCGTCATCACGAGCCCTTCACCGTGGCGAGACCGGCGGCGTGGCCGGTGCCGGTGGCCTACCCGAGGTGGCCGGCGCCGGTGGCGTACCCGAGGTGGCCGGCGCCGGCGGCGCGGTCGTCGCGGGAGCCGGCGGCGGGGCAGAGGTCGCCGGGGCCGGAGGCGCGGTCAGGGCGGGTGCCGGCGGCGCCGTCGTTGCCGGGGCCGGCGGCACGGAAAGTCCCGGCGCGGGCGGCGCTGACAGCCCCGGTGCGGGCGGCGCTGACAGCCCCGGTGCCGGGGCCGTCGCGGCAGCGGGCGCCATCCGCGACGGCGCCACGGTATTGCTCGGAAGGACGACCGGCGCGCTGACTGTGGCCGGACCCGGTGCCGGGGTAGGAATCGTGACGATCAGTCCGGGCGTCGGCTGGGTCGGCGAGGCAGGCGTGGCCTCGGCGGTCTGTGTCGGACTGGCAGCCGAACCGGGCAAGCCCTGCAGGTGCCCGGACGTCTCGGTGACGCTCGGGGCCGGCGGTGAGCGCAGCGTCGGATCGGACGGACCGGGGGCGGTGGACTGGCCGAGCTGCGGGCCGAGCACCGTCGGCTCCGCGGCCTGGTGGGCGCACGCTCCGGCGCTGCCCGCGATCACCGCCGCGACCAGCGCGGCACGGAGAGCGATGGGGGTCATGGGGTGGGGTCGTGCGAGCCGCATGCCTGCGCCAGGGCGCGCGGGGCGCCACGACGAGGGTGTGCGCACGGTGCCAGTGCCGTGGTGTCACGCGCGCGTTGCGAGATCCTCGCGTGCGCATCGGCTCGCCGCTGGTACGCCGATCGCAATGCGCGTGGACATGCCTGCGCGCTCCATCGACACGGCGACCCTGACGTTCGGCCTGGTCGCAATTCCGGTGCGGATCTACGCGACCAGCGAGCGGTCGCACGAGATCCACTTCCACCTCGTCCACGAGGGCTGCGGCGAGCGGCTCCACCAGCAGTACGTCTGCCCGCGTCACGGCGCGGTCGACCGCGACGAGATCATCAAGGGCTACGAGCTGAGCCGCGGCAACTTCGTCGAGCTGTCGCGGCCCGAGCTCGAGGCGCTCGAGGCGGTCGCGTCGGACGAGATCGCGATCCAGGAGTTCGTGCCGGCGGCTGCGGTCGATCCGCTGCTGGTCGAGCACACGTATTACCTCGGGCCCGGCAAGGGCGGCGAGCGCGCGTACCGGCTGCTGCGCGACGCGCTCGCCACCGCCGACCTCGTCGGGATCGCGAGCTACGCCGCGCGCGGCAAGCAGTACATCGTCGAGCTGTTGCCGTACCAGACCGGGCTCGCGATGCTCCAGCTGCGCTACGCTGACGAGCTCAAGCCGTGGAGCGAGATCCCGGCACCCGCGCACGTCAAGCCGTCGTCTGCCGAGCTCGCGCTCGCCAGCAAGATCATCGACAACCTGCGGCGCGCGACGTTCGACCCGTCGCGCTACCACGACGAGGTCAAGGACCGGGTGCGCGATCTGATCGCGAGCAAGGCCAAGGGCGGCGAGATCGTCGCGCCACCCAGCGCCGAGCGACCGCCGGTGACCGATCTCATGGCGGCGCTCAAGGCATCGCTCGGTGCGCCCGGGGCGGGCGGCGATGGGGCGCCGCCCACCCGCCGCGCCGCGCACGGAGCTCGCTCGCGCCGCTCGAGCAGCGCCGGCCGCGCGCGGCCCGCGCAGCGTGCTCGCACCGCGCACCGCCCTCGGGCCACGCGCGCCAGCGCACAGCGCTGAACGTCGCCGATCCCAGGAACACCGAGGCCGAGCTTGACGGCGACGTCGGATGATCCGGCCCAAGGCCTCGATCTGGCGTTGGTGATCGTTGACGTTGACCTGATCGTACCTGATCGTTGACGTTGACCCAGAGCGTTGACGTCGACGGCGACGTACGACGTTGACCCCATCGTCGACGTTGGACGTCGACCGATCCTGTGCTTCCGCCTGGACCGAGCGCGACAACGGTACGAGGTCGAGGTCGAGGGCGGGGGTCAGACGTCCACGTATCGCTTCGCTGCCGTCACGCTCAACGCGGGAGTCAAGGTCGACGTCAAGGTCAAGGCAGGTCAAGGCTCAGGTCGACGTCCGCCGTGCGATGCGCCGCGGCCTCCGAGATCGGCCGAACCGGTGGCGAGCGGATCGCCCTCGCCGGGCGCCCAGGCGCATGCTGGCGCGTCGATCCGCGTCTACCGGGCGTCGCGCCGCAGCACGGGCGACATGCCGGAGTCGATGCGGACGCCGGCATCCGAGATCGGCGGAACCGGTGGCGTGAGCGCATCGCCCACGCCCGCGTCGCGCGGCGTCTGGGTCGGCGTACCCGGCGCCGGCGTCTGCGGCATGCCCGGTGTCGGGCTCGGCTGCGACGGGCCGGTCGGCGACGACGGCGCGCCCGGGTTCGGCGGCGTCCCGGGCGGCGGGCTGGGTGCCGGCGATGGCGCGTTCGGCGACGGCGTCGGCGGGTTCGGCGACGGCGTGCCCGGCGGCGGCGGTGCGCCGGTCGGCCCCGGAGTCACCGGCTGCGACGCCAGCAGCACGCCTGGCCCACCGACCGCGCCTTGCTCCAGCACGGCGTGCGCACCGCCCGGCGGCGGGGCTTGCGTGCCCATGCCGCCATCCGTCATCGGGTTGCCTTCAGCGTTCGGTGCCACCGGCGGGGCGGGCTCGGTGCTCGGCGTCGTCGCCTCGGGTCGTGCAGTCGTGGGGGCGTCGCTGCGGTGATGACAGGCGAGGATTGCCGCGCTGGTGAACAGGCCACACAGCGAGACGGGAATGATCAGGCGGAGTACGCGAGTCATGACGACCTTCCTTTGCGGAGGAGCGAATGCGACGTGTGTGCCGGTGTCGCTGCGGGCGGTGGCGACACGGTGTGCCCTGCTGCGCGCCCGTACGACGCCCGCGCGCCGGGGCCCACACCGCGCACTCGCTCGTCCGGTCCAGCCGGAACTTCCGCTGGCGTTGCCAGGGTTTGCCGGCGGTCCTCGCCGGGTTGCGCACCGCCCAGGATGAATGTAAATTCATCCACGTGAATCCTGATTCATCTCGGCGGGTGCGTCGCCGCCGGCCGGTCCGCGCAGCGCGGGTCGCTCCGCGCGCCGAGCTGCGCAGCCAGATGCGGCGCACCGTGCGCGAGACGGTGCGGATCGCGATCCTCGACGCCGCCGAGGAGCTGATCGCCCGCCACGGGTTGCACGACGCCGCGCTGGTCCAGATCGCCCGGCGCGCCGGAGTCGCGGTCGGCACGCTGTACAACTACTTCACCGACCGCGACGCCCTGATCCGCGCGCTGTTCGAGACCCGGCGCGCCACGTTCCGCCCCCGGCTGCTCGCCGCGATCGACGCCGGGCTCGACCTGCCGTTCGAGCCCCGGCTGCGCCGGTTCGTGCGCGATCTGCTCGAGGCGTTCGACTCCCACCGCAGCTTCCTCAAGGTCGCGATCGAGAACGAGCACCTCAGGCCGTCGGCATCGACCACGCCGGAGGACCTCGCCGCCGGCGTGCGCGACATCCTCGCTGCCGGCGTTCGCGAGGGGGCGATCCCGGCCGACACCGAGCTCCTGGCGCTCGCGATCACCGGAACGATCAAGGCGGTCGTGGTCCAGCGGATCCAGGCCGGCAGCGAGCTGGTGCGCGACGCCGACGCGATCGTCGACTTCGTGCTCGACGGCGCGCGGGGGGTGCCGCGATGACCGCCGCGCCTCCTGCTTCCGGAGCCGGCGGGCTGATCCCGTCGCACACGCCGCGCGAGGTCGGCAAGTGGACGGTCGCGATCTCGATCGCGTTCGGCTCGCTGATGGCGACGATCGACACCTCGATCGTCAACGTCGCGATCCCGCAGATCCGCGGCGAGCTCGGCGCGTCGCTCCAGGAGATCACCTGGATCACCACCGGTTACATGATCGCGATGGTGCTGGTCATGCCGCTGACCGGCTTCCTCGGCTCGTTCTTCGGCCAGAAGCGGGTCTACCTCGCGTCGCTCGTGGTGTTCACGGTCGGCTCGGTGCTGTGCGGCACGGCGCGCTCGCTCGAGATGCTGGTCGTGTGGCGCATCCTCCAGGGCTTCGGCGGCGGCGCGCTGCAGCCGACCCAGCAGGCGATCCTGCGCCAGACCTTCCCGCCCTCCGAGCAGGGCATGGCGATGGCGGTGTTCTCGATGGTGATCATGGTCGGCCCCGCGGTCGGCCCGGTGCTCGGCGGCTGGATCACCGACAATTACTCGTGGCCGTGGATCTTCTTCGTCAACCTCCCGGTCGGCGTGCTCGGCATCTACCTCACGATGCGCAACGTGATCGAGCCCGCCGACGTGCTCGCCGCCAACCGCGCGCGCGCCGCGGTGGCGCGCAAGAACCTCGACTGGGCCGGCATCGCGCTGATGGCGATCGCGATCGGCGCGCTGCAGTACGTCCTCGAGGAGGGCCCGCAGAACGACTGGTACGACTCGACCGCGATCGTGGTCGGCACCTACATCGCCGCGGTCGGCCTGTGCGCGTTCGTGATCCGCGAGCTGACCGCGACCGCGCCGGTCGTCGACCTCCGGATGTTCCGCGATCCCACGTTCGCGTCGGGCACGGTGATCGCGGGCCTGGTGTTCGCGATGCTGATGGGCTCGATGTTCCTGCTGCCGGTGTTCACCCAGGAGATGATGGGGTTCACCGCGACCGAGTCGGGCATCGTGCTGTTGCCGCGCACGATCGCGATGATGATCGCATCGCCGATCGTCGGCCGGCTGTACAACCAGATCCGGCCGTCGTGGCTGTGCGGGTTCGGCATGATCATGACCGCGCTGGGCTGCTGGATGCAGTCGGACATCAGCCTCGCGACCTCGACCGCCGACCTCCGCGTACCGCTGGCGGTCACCGGGATCGGCTTCGCGTTCCTGTTCGTGCCGCTGACCACCGCCGCGCTGTCGAACATCGCGCGCCACGAGCTCGCCGGCGCCGCGGGCGTCAACAGCTTCGTGCGCCAGGTCGGCGGCTCGATCGGCCTGTCGATCTTCGCCAACCTGTTCACCAGCTACAGCCACCGCGCCGCCGCCGGGCTGGCCCAGAACGTCTCGATGCTGCGCCCCGAGGTCGCCGCCCAGGCGATGATGACCCGCAACGCGATCATGAGCCACGGCATGGGCCCCGACGCCGCCAATGCGCTGACCCAGCAGTCGATCGCCGGACGCACCCTGCTGCAGGGCACCGTGATCGGCTTCGACAAGACCTTCCTCCTGCAGACGATCGCGTTCGTGGTCGTGATCCCGCTGCTCCTGTTCCTGCGCGTCAAGCGCACCAAGGCCGCGCAAGGCCCGGCCCCCGAGGCGCCTCGGGAAGTGGCCATGCACCTGGAGTGACCGCCATGGAAGCCGCAAGCAAAGACACCGCCGCTCTCGCCGCCCGCCGCCGCCGCGCCAAGAACGCCTACCTGATCCTCGCGGTGGGGGCCGCCGCGGTCGCCTTGCTGTGGTTCGTGCACCGCTGGTGGACCCACGACAAGGAGGACACCGACGACGCGACGGTCGAGGCCGACGTCGTGCTGCTGTCACCGCGGGTCGGCGGCGTGATCAAGACCGCGCGGGTGCAGGACCACCAGGCGGTCAAGGCCGGCGACGTGCTGTTCGAGATCGATCCGGCGGACCTCGACGTCGAGGTCGCGCGCTGCGACGCCGAGCTGCAGGCCGCCCAGGCCCAGCAGGCCGCGGCCGACGCCCAGGTCGGCGTCGTCCAGTCGTCGTCGACCGGCGGGCTGTCGTCGGCCCGCGCCGCGCTGACCGGCGCCGGCGCCTCGGTGCGCGGGGCCGAGGAGGCGATGCGCGCCGCCCAGGCCTTGGTCGAGCGTGCCAAGGCCGACCTCGCGACCGCCGAGTCCGATCTCAAGCGCCAGCAGGACCTGTACGCCCAGAAGGCCGGCACCGGCCGCGACGTCGAGCACGCCCAGCAGGCGCGCGACGTCGCCAAGGCCTCGCTCGATGCCGCCAACGCCCAGCTCGCGATGGCGCGCGACCAGCACAACCTCGCCCAGTCCCGCGTCGCCGAGGCCGAGGGCCACGTCACCCAGTCCACCCCGGTCGATCAGGCGGTCGCCGCCGCCCAGGCCAACGCCAAGCTCGCCGCCGCGCGCGTCAAGGCCGCCCAGGTCGCGCTCGACAAGGCCACGCTGCAGCGCAGCTACGCCACCGTCACGGCGCCGGCCGCCGGCAAGATCTCCAAGCTCGCCGCCCGCGCCGGCCAGCAGGTCATGGCGGGCCAGCCGCTGCTCAACCTGGTTCCGGTCGACAGCTATGTGATCGCCAACTTCAAGGAGGGCCAGATCGGCCGGATGAAGACCGGCGATCCGGTCGACATCGAGATCGACGCGTTTCCGGGCCAGACGTTCCACGGCGTGGTCGATACCGTGTCGCCCGCGACCGGCGCGCGGTTCTCGATGATCCCGCCCGACAACGCGACCGGCAACTTCGTCAAGGTCGTCCAGCGCGTGCCGGTCAAGATCCGGTGGTCGTCGCCCCCCGCCGTCGAGATGAAACCCGGTCTGTCCGCCGAGGTCACCGTCCACGTCGGCGGCTGAGCTGCGCCGACCCACGGCGCGGCTCGCGGTACCCCGTGCGCCAACGCCCGGCGTGATGCCGGCGTGATCCGGGCGCGCGGTCGCCCTGGGCGTGCCGCTCGCCGGCCTATGCTCGTGGGACCATGCTGCGTGCGCTCGTCCTGTACCCGGTGCTCGCCGCTGCGGGTTGCGGCATCGCCGACTTCGACGTCGATCAGCCGGTCCCGTCCCAGACCATCCAGGGCTCGGGCCTCCCGGCGCCGCTCGCCGCGATCTTCCCGCTGCCGCTCAGCCTCGACATCTCGTCGAAGATCAAGGCCCAGGACACCGGCCCGATCGACGGCGTGACGCTGTCGTCGCTCAGCCTCGACATCACGTCGAGCGGCGGCGACTGGAGCTTCGTGACGTCGATCGACGTGTTCGTGTCCAGCACGAAGTCGGGCTCGACGCTGGCGCGCACGAAGATCGCCTCGGTGGCGTCGCCCGGCGCGGTCCGCACGCTGAGCTTTCACGTCGAGGGCGTCAACCTCAAGCCCTACATCGACGAGGGCAGCCAGGTCGACTCCGCCGGCATGGGCACCCAGCCGACCCAGGACGTGACGTTCAGCGGCAAGGGCGTGTTCACCGTCCACCCGCTGTGAGCGGGCCGCTCAGGTACCGCTGCCGGCGCTCGCGAGCCGCTTGAGGAACGGCAGGATCTGGCGGGTGGTGACGTCCTCGGCGACGGCCTCGAGGCAGTCGCGCACGCCGCCGGCGATCTCGCGATCGGAGTTGCCGGTGGTCGCCTTGGCCGAACCGCTGGCGGACGCGGCCTTGTTGGCCTCCCACTTCTCGCCGCCGTCGACCCCGCTCCACGGCGCGACGCGGATCTCGACCTTGCACGAGATCTGGGTCATCCGGCTCGCCTTGCTGACCTCGATCTTCTTGACGGTCGACGCGACGATGAACGCGCGGGAATGGCTCGACGCGAGCTCGGTCTGGGTCGGCAGCGGGCCGGGCCAGGTCGTCGCGTAGCCGGTGCGCTCGACGGTCTTCTTGACGATCCGGGCGAGCCGCTCGCCGACGTCGCTCGGCGCGACCTTGGACTGATCGGTGGTGCTGTCGACGTTGACGAACACGCCCGGCTTGTCGGTGTGGCCGTCGGTCCGGGGCTCGGACACCGGGTCCTTCTTCTTGTGGCGCAGGCCGGCGAGGTCCTGCTCGGCGCGCAGCGCGGTCGCGCGGACCTTGACGTCGGGGTCGTTGATCGCGGCGTCGGCGAGCGCGTCGAGCCCGAGTTCGCGGGCGTCGTCGGCGGTGCGCGCGTCGATCATCTTGCCGAGCGCGAGCGCCGCGGCCCGGCGGATCGTCGGCTCGTCGTCCCGTTGCGACGGGCTGGCCAGCGCGTCGGCGAGCGCGATCACCGCGCGCGGGTCGTGCGACCTCGACAGCGCGAGCACGGCGGCGAGCCGGACCTTGTAGCTCGACTCCTTGAGCTGCGAGATGTTGGTGTCGGTCGTGTCGGCGCGTGCCGCTCCGGCCAGCAGAACCAAGGCGGTGACCACCGCCAGCGCGCGCATGGCCGGAGAAGGTAACACGCCGGAGCGATCGCGGAATCGGGGGTCCGGCCACGACATCTCCCACCTCGGCGTAGAATGCGCGCATGTCTCTGCTCGACAGCGTGCGCGTGCTCGGAGCGATGGCGCGAATCACGGCACCCACGCTCGTGGACGTCGTGCGGGGATCGGTCGATCGCGGAGCGATCGATGCGCGCGCGCAGTGGTTCGGCCGGCGCGTGGTGGAACTGCTCGACATCCAGCTGACCGCGACCGGCGCGGAGCGCGTGCCGCGTCGGGCAGTCGTCTACATGTCGAACCATCAGAGCCACCTCGACATTCCGGTGCTGTACGCGACGCTGCCATCGCCGACCATCCGCATGCTCGCCAAGGCCGAGCTGTTCCGGATCCCGCTGTGGGGCCGTGGGCTGCGCGCGGCCGAGTTCATCGAGGTCGATCGCGGCAACCATGCCCGCGCGGTGCAATCGATCGAGCACGCGGCGCGGCTGGTGCGGGACGGCGTGAGCATCTGGGTCGCTCCGGAGGGCACGCGCTCGGTCGACGGCCGGATCGGCAAGCTCAAGAAGGGCGGGTTCCACCTCGCGCTCGCAACCGGGACGCCGATCGTGCCGGTCGCGATCCGCGGCACGATCGGGATCCTGCCGCGCGGCGCCAAGGTGATGCGGCTCCACCAGGTGGTGTCGGTTCAGATCGGGGCCCCTATCGACGTGGGGGGCCGTGACCTCCCCGACCTGATGGTGCAAGTCAGTGAATTCCTGGTCCAGAACGTCGAGAACGTCACGGGCAATGGCCGGTAAATCAGGTATTCTTGTGCCGTGACCTGGGTGGTCCCACTGGCGCTCGGGGGCTTCGCCATCCTGTTGATGGCGGTGTTCACGATGGTCTCCGCTCGCCGGCGTCACCGCGCGGCGCTGGCACCGGCCGGCGTGGTGGGCCCGCGGGTGTTGATTCACGACATCAACGACGACCGCTGTACGGGCTGCGACGCCTGCGTCGCGGTCTGCCCGACCAACGTGCTGGACCTGGTCGAGAACAAGAGCCGCGTGCTGCGGTTCCACGACTGCATCCAGTGCGAGGCGTGCATGTTCGCGTGCCCGACCGAGGCGCTGGTGATGTTCCCCGAGGGCGCCGTGCCGCCGCCGCTCAAGGTCCCCGAGATGGACGACAACTTCCAGACCGCGGTGCCGGGCCAGTACCTGATCGGTGAGGTCGCCGGCAAGCCGCTGGTCAAGAACGCGGCGAACCTCGGGCGCGCCGTGGTCGAGCACATGCTGGCCAGCGGGATGCGGCCGGGGGCGCTCGGCGGTGGCGACAGCGTTGTCGACGTCGCGATCGTCGGCTCGGGGCCGGGTGGGCTGTCGGCCGCGCTGACCTGCATCCAGCGCGGGTTGTCGTACGTCGTGCTCGAGAAGGAGCAGGTGATCGCATCGACGATCTCGCGCTACCCCAAGGGCAAGCTGGTGATGGCCGAGCCGTACGACGCGACCAACCTGTCGCTGTTGCCGGTGTTCGACTCGGCCAAGGAGCAGCTGCTCCCGATCTGGCGCGAGCTGATCGATCGGGTCGGGTTGCAGATCCATCAGGGCGAGTCGGTCGAGACCGTCGCGCGCGCCGCCGACGGCGCATTCGACGTCCGCACCACCGTGGCGACCTATCGCGCGCAGCGCGTCGTGCTGTCGATCGGCACGCGCGGCAAGCCCCGCACGCTGCAGGTCCCCGGCGAGAACCTGCCCAAGGTGTTCAGCCTGCTGGAGGACCCCGACGAGTGGCGCGGCCGCGCGGTGCTGGTGGTCGGCGGCGGCGACTCGGCGTGCGAGGCGGCGCTCGCGCTGGCCGACGCCGGCGCGCGGGTGATGATCTCGTACCGCGGCAAGGGCTTCAACCGCGCCGCACCCAAGAACAAGCAGGCGATCGAGAGCTACGCCGGCCAGGGCCGGATCAAGGCCAAGCTCGGCTCGCAGGTGATCGGGTTCGAGCCCGACTCGGTGACGCTCGGGCTGAGCGACGGCTCGCAGAAGCGCTACCCCAACGACGGTGCGTTCGTGCTGATCGGCGCCGATCCGCCGGTCCAGTGGCTCGAGAAGATGGGGATCCGGTTCGTCGAGCGGCCGCACCAGTACCAGCTGGGCAAGACCGACGACATCGTACGCAAGTTCGCCGCGCGCGCGGTCGAGGGCCCGGAGGACGCCGCGCGCGCCGCGGCCCAGGTGCTGGGCGGCAGCGTCGGCGTCGAGCCGCCGCGCTCGGGCGTGGCCGCTGCACCGTCGGCGGCGCTGCCGATGCCGATGGGCGAGCCGGTGTCGGGCCCGCGCAAGTGGCTGCGCTCGGCGACCAGCATCTTCTCGACGCGCGCCGGTCATCCGGTGCCGGCGCCGCGGCCGCGAACGGGACCCGGCGCGCGCGATGGGCGCGACGGGCCCGATGGGCGCGGGACCGGCGGGACCGGCGGGACCGGTGGGCGCGACGCGCCGGCGCGGGACGCGCGCGCTCCGCGCTCGAAGAAGTTCGAC
>DATAPF010000327.1:0-3638 GCA_036265355.1 Kofleriaceae bacterium
ACGCTGCTGGCCGACCTCGTCGACCGCGGTCTCGACCCGGAGCAGGCGATCCTGTTCGTGATCGACGGCGCCAAGGCGCTGCGGCGGGCGATCAAGGACGTCTTCGGTGAGCACGCGCTCGTGCACCGCTGTCACCGCCACTATGCCGACCCGCGCGTTATGCCGACTCGCGTGAGAAGGGCCTGCGGTGATCGCGGGTTGCGGTTGAGATTGTCGGCATAACGCGAGCCGGTTCGGTCGATGCTGGCGCTTTCGTCGAGTGAGAGGAGAGCGTCATGCACGATCCGTCGAGGGTCAGGGTGTCGGGTCCGTTGGAGGTGTTCGCTTCGGGGTTCGCGGCCGAGCTTGCGCGGCTGGGCTACCGGCGCACGCCGGCGACCTTTCAGCTGCAGTTGATGGCGCATGCGAGCCGCTGGTTGCGGCGCGAGGGCCTCGGTGCGGGCGAGTTGACGAGCGATGTCGTAGAGCGGTTCTTGGCCGAGCGGCGGGCGGCGGGCTACACCAATTACGTGACGGCGCGGGCGATGGCGCCGCTGCTTGGGTATCTGCGTAGGCTCGGGGTCGCTCCGCCGGCGTCGCCGCGAGCGGCGGTCGGCGCGGCCGCGGTGCTGCTGGCCGACTATCGCGAGTACCTGGCCGTCGAGCGGGGGCTGACCATCGACACGATCGAGGGCTACGTGCTGGCGGTGCGGTCGTTCGTGGATGGTCGCCTGCGTGATGGCGAGGAGCTCGACTTGGGCGGGCTGAGCGCGGCCGACGTCGTGGCGTTCGTGGTCGCCCGGTGCCCGGCGCAGTCGCGTGGGGCGGCGAAGATGACGGTCACTGCCCTGCGGTCGCTGCTCGGATTCCTGCATCTGCGCGGCATCGTGAGCGGTCCGCTGGCTCAGGCGGTGCCATCGACGGCGTCGTGGCGGCTGTCCGGGTTGCCGCGCGCGCTGGAGCCTGAGCAGCTGGACGCGCTGCTGGCTTCGTGTGACCGCGCCGCTGTGACCGGGCGCCGCGATTACGCGGTGCTGGTGATGCTCGCGCGGCTGGGGCTGCGCGCCGGCGAGGTCGCCGCACTTGGGCTCGAGGACGTCGACTGGCGAGCCGGCGAGCTTCGGATCGTTGGCAAGGGACGACGCGCGGAGCGCCTGCCGCTGCCGGCCGATGTCGGCGAGGCGATCGTCGCCTACTTGCAAGACGGGCGGCCCGTAACGGCGCAGGACCGGTCGCTGATCGTGCGCGTCCGTGCCCCTCACCACGGTCTGACCACCGGTGGGATCACGCAGATCGTGTTCGCCGCGGCCGCTCGCGCCGGGCTCGGCCCACTGCACTCCCATCGGCTGCGGCATACCGCCGCCACGCAGTTGCTGCGCGCAGGCGCCAGCCTCGAGGAGATCGGGCAGGTGCTGCGCCACCGTCAGGTCCTGACGACCGCGATCTACGCCAAGGTGGACCGCGACTCGCTGCGCCAGCTCGCACGGCCGTGGCCGCGGACCGGGGGCCGGTCGTGACCGGCCTGGAGGATCGGCTCGCCGGCTATTTGGCGGTGCGCCGCGCGCTGGGCTACAGGCTGGTGCGCGCCGAGAAGCTGCTGGCGCAGTTCATCGCCTGGATGAACGAGCGCGGCGAGAGCACGATCACGACCGACTCGACGCTCGTCTGGGCGACGCTGCCACCCGCAACCGACTCCAACTGGCACGCTCACCGCCTGTCGGTCGTGCGCGGCTTCGCCGCGCACGTTCACGCGCTCGATCCAGCTCACGAGATGGTCCCGCAGGACCTGCTGCCCCAACGGCCGCGGCGCGCGGTGCCCTACCTCTACAGCGACGCCGAGATACGGGCGCTGATGGAGGCCTCCTGCGTCATCCCGACGCCGCACAGGGCCGCGACGATGCATGCGCTGATCGGGCTGCTCGCCGTGACGGGGATGCGAATCGGCGAGGCGATTCGACTGGACCGCGGCGACATCGATTACCAGCACGACGTGCTGAGCGTTGTCGAGAGCAAGTTCGGCAAGTCGCGACAGCTCGCCGTGCATGAGACGACGACCGCGGCGCTGCGCACCTACCTGGCCCGCGGTGACCGGCCCGTCCCGGCCGAGCCGACCGACGCGGTGTTCACCTCGGCGGTCGGGACGCGGTTGACCTACTGCAATGTGCACCTGGCGTTCAAGCGGATCGTCAAGCACGCCGGACTCGTCCCAGGCTCAACGGCCTGCCGGCCCCGGCCACACGACATTCGCCACACGTTCGCCGTCAACACGCTGCTCGACGCCTACCGCGACGACATCGGCGATGGCGAGCACATCCAGGCGCGGATCGCGTTGCTGTGCACCTACCTCGGGCACGTCAACCCCGGATCCACATACTGGTACTTGCAAGCCGCCCCCGAGCTGCTTGAGCTCGCCGCCCAGCGGCTGGACCGCGTCGAGGGAGGCGCGCGATGAGCCTGCTCGCGCCCACCTTGCAGGCGTTCTTCACCGACCGGTTGATCGGCCAGAAGCGCGCCAGCGCACACACCATCGCCGCCTACCGCGACACGCTCCGGCTGTTGCTGGCGTTCGCCGCCGAGCACACCGCGAAGCCGCCGAGCGACCTTGACATCGACGACATCGACGCGCCGCTGATCGGCGCGTTCCTGGATCACCTCGAGCACGAGCGCGGCAACACGATCCGCACCCGCAACGCACGCCTGGCAGCGATCCGCTCGCTGTTCCGCTACGCCGCGCTCAGGCAACCAGAGCACGCCGCCACGATCCAACACGTCCTGGCGATCCCATCCAAGCGCCATGATCAGGCGCTCGTCACGTTCCTCACCGACCACGAGCTCAACGCGCTGCTCGACGCCCCCGACCAGTCCACATGGATCGGCCGTCGCGACCACGCCCTGATACTGCTCGCCGCCCAGACGGGGCTACGCGCCAGCGAGTTGATCGGCCTGACCTGCGGCCACCTGCGCCTCGGCACCGGCGCGCACGTCAGCTGCATCGGCAAGGGCCGCAAGCAGCGCATCACGCCGCTGACCAAGCAGACCGTCGCGGTCATGCGTGACTGGACCCGCGAGCGCGACGCCCAGCCCGACGACCCGCTGTTCGCCACCAGCACCGGCCGCAAGCTCACGCGCGACGCACTCGAACGCCGCCTGACCAAGCACGCCGCTACCGCCGCAGCGACGTGCCCGTCACTGGCCGCCAAAGCGATCACACCGCACGTGCTTCGCCACACCGCCGCGATGCGGCTACTCCACGCCGACGTCGAGACCACCGTGATCGCACTCTGGCTCGGCCACGAACAGATCCAGACCACCCAGATCTATCTGCACGCCGACCTCGCGATCAAGCAGAAAGCGCTCGACCGCACCACGCCGCCGACGGTCAAACCCGGCCGCTACCAGCCCACCGACCGCGTCCTCGCGTTCCTCGACGCGCTGTGATTATGCAGACGAAATCTCACGCGATGCCGCCCTGAGCAGAGCGTTCTCACGCGAGTCGGCATAACGCGCGGGTCGGCATAGTGGACGATGCAGGTCTGCACGATCGCTTCCGGGTAGACGGCCTCGATCGCCTCCGGGAACCCCTTCAGGCCGTCGACGGAGAAGACGAGGATGTCCTCGACGCCGCGGCTCTTCAGCTCGCTGATCACCCGCAGCCAGAA
>DATAPF010000328.1:0-10074 GCA_036265355.1 Kofleriaceae bacterium
GACAAGCAGAAGCAGGAGGAGTCGGGCGGCGTCACGGTCGACAACTCGTCGGCCGAGATGCACACGACGATCTACTCGATCAGCGAGTCGCCGAAGAACCCCGGCGTGATCTGGGTCGGCACCGACGACGGCAACGTGCAGCTGTCGCGCGACGGCGCGAAGACCTGGACCAACGTGGCCGGCAACGTCCCCGGCCTGCCGAAGGCGTCGTGGGTCAGCTGGGTCGAGGCCAGCCGGTTCGATCCGGCGGTCGCCTACGCGGCGTTCGATCGCCACGTGTTCGGCGACATGACGCCGTGGGTGTTCCGGACCACCGACTACGGCAAGACCTGGACCCGGATCGTCGGTCCCGCTCAGGGCGTGCGCGGCTTCGCCCACACGATCAAGGAGGACACGGTCAAGAAGGACCTGCTGTTCGTCGGCACCGAGTTCGGGCTGTGGATCTCACCCGACGGCGGCACCCGGTGGGCGCAGTTCCGCGGCGGCGAGTTCCCCGACGGCATCGCGGTCCGCGAGGTCCAGGTCCACCCGCGCGACGGCGATCTGGTGATCGCGACCCACGGCCGCGGGATCTGGATCATTGACGACGTTGCGCCGCTGCGCGCGCTGTCCGACGACCTGCTGCAGAAGTCGACCGCGTTCCTGCCGATCCGCGACGTCCAGCAGCGGATGCCGGCGCGCGGCGGCTGGTCGGAGGGCGACGCCACGTTCAGCGGTGACAACGCGCCCGGCGGCGCGGCGATCACCTACTACCTGCGGTCGCGCCACGTCTACGGCCCGATCAAGCTCGAGGTGCTCGACGCCGCCGGCAAGCTGGTCGACACGATCACGCCGGGCAAGCGGCGCGGGATCAACCGGGTCGAGTGGAACATGCGGGTCAAGCCACCCCGGGTGCCGCGCGCCGCGCAGGTCGCGTTCTCGGCGTCACAGGGTCCGCGCGTCCCGCCGGGCACCTACACCGTGCGGCTGACCCGCGGCACCGAGGTGGTCGAGTCCAGGCTCGCGATCGGGCTCGATCGCCGGGCGCCGTACAGCGTCGCCGACCGCAAGGCGCAGCTCGACGCGGCGATGAAGGTGCACGGCCTGTTCGGCGACATGACCAGGCTCGCGACCCGGATCGACGGCGCGCGCGACGCGGTGCGCGACCGGCTCAAGGGCATGCCCGACGCCGACCCGCTGGCCGGCAAGCTGCGCGCGCTGGGCGACAAGCTGGAGGCCGCGCGCAAGCAGATCGTGGCGACCACGGAAGGTGGCGCAATCACCGGTGAAGAGCGGATCCGCGAGCACCTCGACCAGCTGTACGGCGCGCTCGATCGCTGGGAGGGCCGGCCGGCCCGCTACAAGCTGGACCGGCTCGACGTCCTGCGCCGCGAGCTCGGCGACGTCGAGAAGACGGTCAACGCGGTCCTCGGCAAGGACGCGCGCGCGCTCGACGACGAGCTCAAGCAGCACAAGCTCGCGCCGCTGCCCGCGATCAGCGCGCTCGACCGCGGCGGCGCGCTCGATGCCCTGGCGCTGCACTGCGCGGCCAGCCATGGCGACGATTGCGACGGCGACGCCGCGATTGCGACCGACGAGCGTGACTGAAAGTCAATTCCCGACCGGGTTTGGCCCGACTCACGAGCCGTGATCGACCTGCGAGAACCGCTACCCGACCGCTAACCGCTGTGCAGAAGTTGCGCCGGGTATCCTGCACCCAGGTGTCGGAAACAGCGCCAGGACTCGGCTTCGCATCGAAGCTAACCGAACTCGGGGTGAACGCACTTTCAGAAAAGGATGTGCGCCAAACGCCCCTCTTGAGGTTCTGCTGCAGTTCCGCTCTGATTGTGGAACATCCGGCCGCGGTGGGATCGAGGTCGGATGTAGGAGTGGTCAATCGAAAGATGGAGCGGATGCCGCGGAGCAGAGAGGTCATCGACGAACGGTTCACGATCGAGCAGTTGGCGGGGTTCGGGGGCATGGGTCAGATCTATCGAGCGCGCGATCGGAGGTCGGGCGGGCTGGTGGCGCTCAAGGTGATGCATGACGCCGAGCGCCTCGAGCTCGAGCGGTTCGCGCGCGAGGCGCAGGTCCTCGCCACGCTGTCGCATCCCGGTATCGTCCGTTACATCGATAGCGGAATCACGGCCGAGGGCGAGCCCTACCTGGTGATGGAGTGGCTGTCGGGCGAGACCCTGTCCTCGCGGCTCCAGCGCACGCAGCTGACCCTGCCCGAGGCGCTGGCGCTCGGCCGGCGCGTGGCGTCGGCGCTCAGCGCGATCCATCGCGGCGGCATCGTGCACCGCGACATCAAGCCCAGCAACCTGTTCCTGCGCGACGGCGCGATCGACAAGGTCACGCTGATCGACTTCGGGATGGCGCGCCGCCCGCTCGCCGATCCCAGGCTCACGGTCACCGGCACGATGCTGGGCACGCCGGGCTACATCGCGCCCGAGCAGGTCGATCACTTCGCGACGCTCGACGGCCGGGCCGACATCTTCTCGCTCGGCTGCGTGCTGTACCGCTGCATCTCCGGCCGCGCTCCGTTCCGCGGACCGGACGCGCTGCGCATGCTGCTCAACGGGACGCCGCGGATGCTGCCCCGGCTCCGCGAGTTCCGCCCGTCGATCCCGGGTGAGCTCGACGACCTGGTCGCGCGGATGCTGTCGCGCTCGCCCGAGGACCGCCCGGCCAGCGGTGAAGCGGTCGCCGCCGAGCTGCTGACGATCGAGGAGAGCGAGCCCAGCCCGCAGTCGGCGACGCGCAGCGCGCCGCGCAACCTGCTGTCCGAGATCATGGCGGCGGAGCGCCGGCTGATGTCGCTGGTGGTGGCCCGCCTGCCGGAGCGCACCGACAGCTCGCTGACGATCGCGGAGCGCGCGGCGCACGAGCGGGCGCTCCACGACCTGATCGAGCGCCACCGCGGCAAGCTCGAGGTCCTCGCCGACGGGCTGTTGCTCGTGATCCTGTCGAACGCGGACGCCGCGGGCGACCTCGCATCGCGCGCCGCGCGCTGCGCGCTCGCGCTCCAGCAGGCGCTCGACCCGGGCGCGGCGGCGGTGGTCACCGGCCGGGAGATCCCCGGCCCGACGCTGCGCGGCAGCGAGCTGCTGCACCGCGCGGTCGAGCTGCTGGATGGAACGCGAAGCACGACCACGGTCCGGCTCGACGAGCTGACCGCGGCGCTGCTCCACCCGCGGTTCGACGCCGGCGCGACCCGGCGCGAGCTGCGCGGTGAGCGGCTCGACCCGATCGTCACCGGCATGCTGTCGGGCGACCCGGAGATCTGCGCCGGCCGCGAGCAGGAGCTCGATCAGCTCGAGATGATCTTCGATCAGTGCACCGAGGAGCACGCCGCGACCATGGTGCTGCTGAGCGGGCCGGACGGCGTCGGCAAGTCGCGGCTCGGCCACGAGCTGCTCCGCCGGCTGGCCGCGCGCGAGCAGCCACCGCGGATCTTGACCGGCGTGGCCGATCCGCTGAACTCGGGCTCGGTGTTCGGCCTGCTGGTCCAGGTGCTGCGCCGCGCGCTGGACCTCGGCGAGGGCGAGCCGCTGGAGGCGCGGCGCGACAAGCTCCGCGCGTGGGCCGCGCGCCACCCCGGCGCCGGCGGGCTGGCGTTCGCCGAGACGCTCGGCGAGCTGATCGGCACGCCGTTCGAGACCGAGGACCGCGACGAGCCCGGCGCGGTGCGCGACAACCCCAAGCTGCCGAGCGAGCAGATGCGGCAGTCGTTCGTCGGCTTCCTCCGCGAGGAGTGCGCGATCCAGCCGGTGGTGATCGTGCTCGAGGACCTGCACTGGGGCGATCTGTCGACGATCAAGCTGATGTACGCCGCGCTCGGCGCGCTCAGCGACCAGCCGCTGATGGTGCTCGCGCTCGCCCGCAACAACGTGACCGAGCTGTTTCCCCAGCTGTGGGCCGACCGCTGCGTGCAGGAGATCCGGCTGCGCCGGCTGTCGCGCCGGGCGAGCGCACAGCTGGTGCGCCAGGCGCTCGGCGACGCGGTGGCCGAGGACGCGGTCAAGGCCATGGTCGAGCGCTCGGATCGCCACGCGTCCTACCTCCAGGAGCTGATCCGGGCGGCCGCCGCCGGCAACCTCGATCGGACGCCGCCGTCGGTGATCGCCATGGTCCAGGCCCGGCTCGAGAAGCTCGATCCGGCGGCGCGGCGCGTGCTCCGCGCGGCGAGCATCTTCGGCACGACGTTCTGGCGCGGCGGCGTCGAGGAGCTGATCGGCGGCGGCGACACCGCCGCGTGGCTCGCGGTGCTCGTCGATCAGGGCGTGATCGAGCTCAGGAACGAGGCGCGGTTCGCCGACGAGGTCGAGTACCGGTTCCAGCACACGCTGATCCGCGAGGCGGCCTACGAGACGCTGACCAGCGACGATCACACCGCCGGCCACTGGCTCGCCGCGCAGTGGCTGGAGAAGCTGGGCGAGGACCCCCAGGTCGTCACGGCGCACTTCGAGCGCTGCGGGCGCGGCGGAGGGTCCGGCTCGGCCACGTAGCCCGATTGCGGCGGGAATGCCTTGTTGCCCGCCGCCGAGCGGAGGAAGGTGAACCGGCGATGGAGCTCGCGGACCTGCTGGAGGATCGGTTCGAGATCGAGCACCAGGTTCGGTCCGGCGGCATGGCCGCGGTGTTCCGCGCCCGCGACCGCAGCTCGGGCGAGCCGGTCGCGATCAAGGTCCTGTTCGACAGCCGGGATCGCCGGGGCGCGCGGTTCGCCCGTGAGGCCCAGCTGCTGTCCGAGCTGTCGCACCCCGGCATCGTCCGCTATGTCAGCCACGGCGTCGCGCCGTCGGGCGCGCTGTTCCTGGCCACGGAATGGCTCGACGGCGAGGACCTCCGGCGCCGCCTGGAGCGCGAGCCGCTGTCGATCGGCGAGTCGGTCGCGCTCGCGGTGCGGGTCGCCGAGGCGCTCGGCGCGGCCCACGCCCGCGGCATCGTCCACCGCGATCTCAAGCCGAGCAACCTGTTCTTGCCCGATCGCCGGATCGATCAGGTCAAGGTGCTCGACTTCGGGATCGCCCACAAGGCGGGGCTCCCCGAGCTGACGCTGACCGGGACGATGGTCGGCACGCCGGGCTACATGGCGCCCGAGCAGGCGCGCAGCCACGGCGCGGTCGACGCCCGCACCGACGTGTTCGCGCTCGGCTGCGTGGTGTTCCACTGCCTGACCGGCACGCCGCCGTTCGAGGGCGACAGCGCGATCGCGGTGCTCGGCAAGATCCTGTTCGGCGCGCCGCCCCGGGTCAGCGCGCTGTGGCCGGACGTACCCGCCGAGCTCGACGCGCTGGTCGGCCGGATGCTGGCCCGGGATCCGGCGCTGCGGCCGAGCGACGGGGCGAGCCTCGCCGCGGCGCTCGCGGCGCTCGGCCCGCGGGTCCACAGCGCAGCCGTCGCGCCGCGCGGACGCCCGGCGCCGCGCACGGCCCCGGCCGGCGGTGAGCGGCGGCTGGTGTCGGTCGTGCTGCTCGCGCCGGACGGCGGCGATCCGATCGCCCCGGACGAGCTGCGCCGGGTGATCCGGCCGTGCGGCGGCCGCATGGCGCAGTTCGCCGACGGCTCCACCATCGTGATCGTCGAGGCCGAGCGCCAGGTCGCCACCGATCAGGCCGCGCAGGCCGCGCGCTGCGCGCTGGCGGTCCGCGCGCTCGCCCGCCACCGCCCGATGGCGATCGCGATGGGCCGCGCCGAGTCGACCGGGGAGCTGCCCGAGGGCGACATCATCGATCGCGCGTCGCGGCTGCTCGCCCCGCCGTCCCCGGCGACCGCCGTCCCGCTGCCGATCGCGCTCGACGAGATCAGCGCCGGCCTGCTCGACGCCCGGTTCGACGTCGTCGAGGCGCCGTCCGGACCGCTGCTGTGCGGCGAGCGCCCGCTGATCCAGGGCGCGCGCACCCTGCTCGGCCGCCCGACCCCGTGCGTCGGGCGCGACTGGGAGCTCGGCGCGCTCGCCGCGATCCTCGACGAGTGCATCGACGAGCCGAAATCGCGCGTGGTGATCGTCACCGCCGCGGCCGGGATGGGCAAGTCGCGGCTCGCCACCGAGTTCGTCGCCCGCCTCCCGCAGCGCGGCCAGCCGGTCGCGGTCTGGATCGGCCGCGGCGACTCGCTGCGCGCCGGCGCCACCCTCGACCTGCTCGCCCAGGCGCTGCGCGGCGCGCTCGGCATCCACGCCGGCGAGCCGCTCGCCGAGCGCCACGCCCAGCTGCGCGCCCGGATCGCCGAGCGGATCGCCGCCGCCGAGCGCACCCGGGTCGCAGAGTTCCTCGGCGAGCTGATCGGCACGCCGGCGCCCGACGACACGGCCAGCCCGGCGCTGCACGCCGCCCGCCAGGACGCCCAGCTGATGAGCGAGCAGATGCGCAACGCATGGCTCGACTTCCTCGACGCCGAGACCGCCGTCCAGCCCGTCCTGCTCGTGCTCGAGGACCTGCACTGGGGCGACTTCGGCACCGTCCGGTTCCTCGACACCGCGCTGCGCGATCGCAACCAGCGGCCGTGGATGGTGCTCGCGCTCGCCCGGCCCGAGGTGTTCGAGGTGTTCCCCAAGCTGTGGGCCGACCGCCAGAACGTCCAGGAGATCCGCCTCCAGGAGCTGAGCCGCAAGGCCGGCGAGCGGCTGGTCCGCCACGTGCTCGGCGACCGGGCCGACCCCGGGATGATCGAGCGGCTGGTCCGACAGGCCGACGGCAACGCGTTCTACCTCGAGGAGCTGATCCGGGCCGCAGCCGAGGGCAAGGACCACGCGCTGCCCGACACCGTGCTGGCGATGGTCGAGACCCGGCTCGCCCGGCTCGCGGCCGAGGCCCGCCGCGTGCTGCGCGCCGCCAGCGTGTTCGGCGAGCTGTGCTGGGACGGCGGCGTCGCGGCCCTGCTCGACGGCGCGATGACCGCGGCGGAGGTCGTCCCGTGGATCGCCGCGCTGGTCGATCAGGAGCTGCTCGCGGTGCGCCCGGCGAGCCAGTTCCCCGACCAGCGCGAGCTCGCGTTCCGTCACGCCCTGCTGCGCGAGGGCGCCTACGCGAGCTTGACCGAGGACAGCAAGCGGCTCGGCCACCGGATCGCCGGCGAATGGCTGGCCCGCCACGGCGAGGGCGACCCCATGGTGCTCGCCGGCCACTTCGAGCGCGGCGGCGACACCGAGCGCGCCGCGGAGTTCTACCGGCGCGCCGCCGAGCAGGCGTTCCTGGTGTTCGACCTCGACTCCGTGATGGCGCGCGCGGCGCTCGGCCTGGCGTGCGAGCCGTCGCTCGAGCTGCGGAACGACCTGCTCGGCCTCCGCTGCGAGGCCTCCGGCCAGGGCTGGATGAGGCTCGGCGACACGGTGACCGACGCCGAAGAGATCATCCGCTCGGCGACGCCGGGCTCGATTCCATGGGCCCAGGGCATGCTCGCCTACAACGAGAGCCTGATGGTCGCCGGCAAGATCCCGGATCTCGTGACGTCGATCGACCGGCTGCGCGGCGTTGACGCCGCGCCCGACGCCGTGGGCAGGATGGCGCTGGCGCTGCTCAGCGCGATCTGCATGCTGGACGCCCTGGGACAGATCACCGCGGCGACAGCGCTCGAGAAGCAGTTCGCTGGCCTGCTTGGCGCGCAGCCGGAGCGCGAGCCGATGGCGCACCTCTGGTGGAACGTCCTCATCGGGCTGAGGGCCTCCTACGCGCACGACGACGTATGGAGCGCGCTGCGCCACAGCGACGCGATCCAGGCGATCTATGACGTGATCCCGATCGAGCGGATCTTCCTGAACATGCAGCTGTTTCGCGGGCTCAACCTGTGGTTCCTGGGCGCATTCGACGCCGCCACGCCGATGCTGGAAGTGATCGCGGCCGCCGACGCCACGCTCGGCCCGGCGAGCTCGCTGCGCCGGCTCGGCCTGGCGTGGCTGCTCGCCGACCGCGGGGCGCTCGACCGGGCGCTCGCCGTGGCCACCGAGCTCGGGGAGCATGGCCGCGCGCACGGCTACGCCCTGGACGAAGGTCGCGGCCGCTGGGCGCTCGCCGAGGTGCGGCGGCGGATGGGAGACCTCGATGCCGCCGAGCGCGAGATCCAGGCCGCGCTGGCGCTCGCGGTGCCGCTCGAGCATCCGGGAGTGCTCGGGACGCTCTCGGCGCTCCGGCTCGCTCAGGGCCGCGTCGCCGATGCCGTGGTCGCGGCCGAGGATGCCGTCGCGCGCTGCTCGGCCATGGGCGGCTGCGGCCTGTTCCGCGGCGCGTTCGTCCGGCTCGCCCACGCCGAGGCGCTGCACGCGACCGGCGCGCACGACGCCGCGCGGCGCGCGATCGCCGGCGCGCGGACCGACCTGCTCGCGATCGCCGGCCGGATCGGCGATCCGCACTACCGGCACAGCTTTCTCCACGGCGTGCCGGAGAATGCCCGGACGCTCGCGCTGGCCGGCGCGTGGCTGGACGGCGCAGCGCCGCTGTAGTCGGCGGCTGCGATCGATCGCCGCCGCGAAATCGAGCTCTCGATGTTTCGAGATGCTTCGAGGCCTGTGCTTGACAAACAAATGAGATCACCCAAACTCGAATGCTAGATTTGAGGGTTCTCTCATTCGAGACTCTTCGATCGGTCGTTCGGCGGTCGCACGGACAAGCAAACAGGGGGGATCGTCATGGATCGACGCGGTCATCGCGGCCCGATCGGGTCGCTCGTGGTCTTCGCGCCGTTCGCCGTCACCGTCGCGCTGTCGTGCGCGCCGACCGGCGAGACCGGCGCTGTGGAATCAGCCCGGGAGTCCCCGGGAGCGTCGTCATTCGCGCTGTTCGAGAGCGGTCAGGTGCGCCCGCTCGCGATATCTCCCGACAGACAGCACCTGTTCGCGGTCAACACACCGGATAACCGCCTCGAGATGTTCCGGATCGAGCGCCACCGTCTGGTCCATACCGGATCGATCCCGGTCGGGCTGGAGCCGGTCGCCGTCGCCGCTCGCTCCGAGCGCGAGGTCTGGGTCGTCAACCACCTGTCCGACAGCGTCAGCGTCGTCGAGCTCGACCGCGACGCCGGGTCCGGCCGCGTCGTCCGCACCCTGCTGGTCGGCGACGAGCCGCGCGACATCGCGTTCGCCGGACCTCGTCTCCAGCGCGCCTTCATCAC
Source organism: Kofleriaceae bacterium (assembly GCA_036265355.1). GTDB lineage: Bacteria > Myxococcota_A > Polyangia > Haliangiales > Haliangiaceae > JABFXX01. The sequence continues at coordinate 9,091 of DATAPF010000328.1, forward strand.
CACCGCCCACCGCGGCCAGAACATCCCGTTCGATCCCGAGCTCACCCGGCCGGGCGTCGGCCGCGCCGACGTCTGGGTGTTCGACGCCGGCGCGCTCGGCGACTCGCTCGGCGGCACCCCGCTCACCATCGTCACCCTGTTCACCGACACCCCGCGCGCCCTCGCGGTCACCCCCGACGGCTCCCGGGTCTACGCCGCCGGCTTCCACACCGGCAACCAGACCTCGATCGTCGCCGCGCAGGCGCTGCCCGGGTTCGGACAGCCGGACGGCATCGTCGGGCCCGCGACCAACGCCGAGGGCAGGCCGGCGCCGCAGGTCGGCGAGATCGTCCGGTGGAACGGCAGCCACTGGGTCAACACCGCCGGCACGATGCGCGACCGCTTCGTCGAGTTCTCGCTGCCCGACAAGGACGTGTTCGTGCTCGACGCGATGGCCAGCCCGCCGCGCCAGCTGCCCGGCCCCGCCGGGTTCTTCCAGCACGTCGGCACCATCCTGTACTCCATGGTCGTCAATCCGGTCAGCGGCAAGGTCTACGTCGCCAACACCGACGCCAACAACGCCGACCGCTTCGAGGGCCCCGGCAGCTTCGCCGGCCACAGCCTGCGCGGCCACCTCCACGAGAGCCGGATCACCATCCTGGGCCCCGGCGGCAGCGTTGCGCCCCGCCACCTCAACAAGCACATCGACTTCCAGCACTGCTGCGCGCCGGTCCCCAACCCCGAGAGCGCCCGGTCGCTCGCCCTGCCCCAGGGCATGGCCGTCACCCGCAACGGCGCCACGCTCTACGTCGCCGCCCTCGGCTCGGACAAGGTCGGCGTGTTCGCCACCGCCCAGCTCGAGAGCGACAGCTTCGTGCCCAGCACCGCCAGCCAGATCCACGTCTCCGGCGGCGGCCCCACCGGGCTGGTCCTCGACGAGGACCGCGGCCAGCTGTTCGTGCTGACCCGGTTCGACGACGCGATCTCGGTGATCGACACCCGGAC
>DATAPF010000329.1:0-21254 GCA_036265355.1 Kofleriaceae bacterium
TCCGCGACACGATCGTCGACTTCGTGCGCGTGTGGTCCGACAAGACCGAGATCGCCGCCGATCGCTTCGTCGCGTGGATCGGCATGGCGCGCGGCAAGTTCTTCGCCTGGAAGAAGCGCTACGGCAAGGCGAACGAGCACAACGGCTACGTGCCGCGCGACCACTGGTTGCTCGACGAGGAGAAGCGTCAGATCATCGCCTTCCACGAGCGGTTTCCCCTCGAAGGCTACCTACCGCCGGTTGACGTTCATGATGATCGACCAGGAGGTCGTCGCTGCCAGTCGCGGTTGCGACGATCGCAGGTCGGCGACGTTTCATGCGATCCTGTCGCCGCAAATCAAATCTTCATGATGCGCTGCGGCGAGCGCTCAGCGGAGCGACTTCAGGGCCTCGACCACCTCGGCGACATGGCCTTCACACTGACTTTGGGCGAGTGTCCGAAGGTCGCTCTCGACCCGCGCCACGGCGATCCCCGGCGGCGCCAGCCCCGCCGGCGAGTTCGCGTCGAGCGTGGCTCGTGGGAGTCGTATCGTCGTCGGTGGCAACGACAATCTGGTTGCCAACGAGATGGGGCCGCGCGGTGCTCCCGAAGATGCCGCACCGCTCGTAGGCTGCGCGTAGCTCTCCGTTGCGTCGTGTCGCGACAGGTTCAGAGATCCGGGTTTGCACCTGAGACCGCATTCCAGACCACGAGGATCTCGACCTCTGCGGCAACCTCATTGACACGGTAGTAAACATGGTTCCGCGTCTTCGGCATCAGGAGCCGCCAGATAATACGTCCACTTCGCGCGGCGTACTGTTGACGTTCCTTATCCGTGCCTTCGCGGAGCTTCGCCACGACGGCAGCGAGCTCTTCGACGAACATCCTCGGCGCCTTCTCGCGATGCTGCTCCCACCACACGCGCTTCTCGCGGACCGCGAGGCGCGCGTGTGGCGTGAACCGAACCCTCACGGATGCTGGAGCTCGGCCAAGACCTCGTCGGCGTCGATCAGCTCGCCGGCATCCGCCTGGGCGATGCTGCGCTCGAGCGCCCGCTCCAGTGCAGCCCGCTCGTCGGGACTCATTGCATCGGCCGCCGCGTCGTACAGATAGACCCGGAGCTCGGAGCCATCCGGGAGATCGACGGGCTCATCGACGACAATCCTGCCGCCCTTCACGTGGGCCTTGAGCGCTGTCATGAGAGCAGTATACCTCGCGGACCGCTCGTCACACACCGCCGAGCAGCCTATCGCCGTGGGGCGGCGATCGCGTCTCGGACAGCGTCCAGCCGGGGCGTGACGGTGGAGGAGATGCGTCAGGCGTCGATGGCGCTCATGGAGCTGGTCCCGACCGAGCCCCTGGAAGTCCGAAAAGGTAGGTGATTGACAACCGCAGGTAGGGACCTCGGTAGGGACGTGCGCGGTAGGGACCGGAACTCGGATGAGGAACGACTTGCAGCTACCGGGACGTAGCCGCCGATCGGCCTGACCTTGTCCGGTGTCCGGCCGGATCTCGGTCGGCTGTCCGAGATCCGGACAAATCCCGGACAGCCGACAGCCGACAGCCGGTGGCCAGAACACGGGCCTTCCCGCTACGCGCAGACCATGTTCGGCGTACGCAGCGTCGCCGGCGCTGCGACGATCGCGGCGACGATCGACGGCAAGCCACCGCGCACCTCGCCGGAGCCGTGCGGCCCGCCGGTCACTGGCAGCCGGGCGTCTCGCTCTGCAGCGCCAGGTTGAGCGTCTCGCTCAGCAGCGCGCTCTGCGGCGGCACGCGCAGCACGTCGTCGTTGACCCAGCAGTCGAGCGCACCCTTCTTGCCGCGGACGTGGATCTGGTAGGTGCCGGCCGGCAGGCTGGCCACGCTGAGCGTCTCGTCGGCAACGATGCACCGGGTGACCGCAGGCGCGCTGCAGTCGCTGGCGTTGTACGTGCCGCCCCCTGACAGCGTGAACACCACCGGGGCGCACCCGGTGTCGCCCGGCCCGCCGGCGTGCTGGAGGCTGAGCGAGAACCCCGTGATCGTGGCCCCACCCGCGCAGTTCCCTGCCGCGCCGGCGCGCAGCTGGAGCGCCAGGCCGCCGCTGGCGTCGACCTGGAACGTGATCGGCGCGAGCTGGACCTGCTGGCCGGGGCCGATCACGACCCCGCTCGGCCCGCTCGCCGTCGCGATCGTGGCGCCGCCGACGCGCAGCGCGTAGCTGAAGCTGTACGTGCCCGCAAACAGCGGCGTCATCGACGTGCCCTGGAGGTTGCGGCAAGCGAACGACTCCACGGCGCCGGTGCCCTCGCGGACCGCCTCGACGAACACCGTCGCGTTGAGATCGAGCTGATCGCAGTTCACCGGCTGGCTGCTCGCCTGATCGATCACGGACCAGCTGAGCGAGAAGCGACCCACCGCGGCCCCGAGGTCCGGACCGCCGGCGTCGAAGCCGCCACCGCTGCAGCCGTCGCAGCCACCTTCGGTGGTGAGGCCGGTGGTGAGGACGGCCGCGAGGGCGATCAGCCCCGCAGCCCGTGTCAACACCCGGAACGACATCTGCCTGATCCTACCCTGGGACCGCCCGCGGCGACGAAGCTCCGGGTCAGCGACGCTCGCCGGGGGTGACGGTGAACACGCGCTCGCTCACGCAACCCCGGCCGCGCCGGCCTCTCCCACCGGGTAGCAGGCCGCGGGCGCCAGCGGCTTGGCCATGTCGATGAAATGCGCGGGACGCTTGAGGGAGTGGTGGGTGAATGGGGTAGTCCCCACCTCGCGGTAGCCGAGGCGCTTGTACCAGCGGCTCAGCTCCTCTCGCAGATTGACGATCCGGAGGCAGATCGACGTCGCGCCGGCGGCCTCGGCCATCGCCTCGGCAACGCGCACCAGCCGCACGCCGAGCCCCATCCCCTGCAGCTCGGGCTGCACCGACAGCATGCCGAGATAGGCGTGCGACGGCGGCGCGCCCGGGTGCTGTCCGGGGCCCTGTACCAGCACCGCGGCGCCGATGCCCCCCGCGCACTCCAGCACCAGGAAGCAACCGGACGCGATCAGGGACGCGATCTCTTCCGCGGTGGTGCGATCGCCGTCGATGAAGGCGCGCTCGATGGCGAACGCGCGGTTGACCAGCGCGGTGAGCGCGCCCGTGTCGGAGGATCGTGCACGCCGGACCGAGGTGGCGATCGAGGTGTTCACACCGATCGCGTATCAGATCCCTCCGACAATCGCGCCAACTGTCGCCGGCGTTCCCCGGCCATCACCCGGGCATCACCCGGGCATCACCCGGGCATCAATTGACGATCCGCCGATCCGGCGGGACCACCGGCTGCAGGCGGCGATTGCGCTCGGCCAGCGCGACGTGCACCAGCACGATCACCGTCCCCACGGTGACGTTGGATACCGCCTTGACCATTCGATCAGCCCAGCTCCACATGAGGTCGCTCCTTGTAGTCCTTGTCGGGTACGAGATCCAGGGGGCGTGGCCCTCCTCGCACGCTCCTCGGGTCACATCGACGATCAACATCCGCCGTTCGGTCGATCAGTTGGCATGACCCTGGCCTGGCTTGGCCTGGAAGCTTTCCCTCGTCTCGCTACGAACAGCGTACGCGTTGCGCGTGGCAAACGAACGACGACGCAGGCACGTTGCCACGACAACTCGATCGCGACAACCCGCATCGCCGCGCGCCGACCGGTTTGCTGCGTGAGAGCTGCATACCCGATGACCAGCGATTTCTGATCTCATGCGTTCGATGGCGGATCCGGTGCGCCCGCGCAGCCATCGCAGCACATCCGTCGCGGGAGCGCGCCGCCGCCGTCGCCGGACCGCCGCGCGCCGCGGTTGCGCCGAGATCATCGCGCTCGAGCGTGTCGTCGGCGCACGGGCGGCCGGGGCACGATCGCCGTCCCACATCGCGGCGGTGGTCGGTGAGCCAGCTGTCACCGACCGCGGAGTGAGTCAATCCGCCGCGCCGGTGGCTCACACCAGATCTTCGTCGGGATCGACGATCGCCGAGACCAGCCCGTGCGCGAGCGGCGGGCGGAACGCGGTCGATCCGGGGGGCAGGACCTGACCGAGCTCGACGACGTGGCTGATCTGCTCGATGGTCAGCGGCCGCATGATCACCACCGCACCGGCGGGCTGGGCCCTGGCGGCGAGCGCGGTCTCGGCGTCGACCACGAACTCGCGCTGCGCGCCCGGCATCGCGCGATCGAGGAACAGGTGGTCGGCGACCACCGGATCGAGCTTCTGCACCGCGCGGTGGACCTGGACGCCCTCGGCGAGGGGGCTGACATCGGGCGACAGCGTCAGCTTCCAGGCGTCGGGCTCGCCGGGCCACACCACGACGAACGCCGGCTGGTGCGCGATCGTGTCGTCGAGCGCGGCGCGCAGCTTGGCCAGATCGCCCGCGGCGCCGGCCAGCCGGTCGATCACGAAGTACTTGCGCGCCACCTCCAGCGCGGCCTGGCTGGCGACCGCACCGCGGATCACGCGGTGGCGCGGCACCGGGATCAGCGTCGGATCGGCGAGGTCGACCAGGCACGCCAGCGCGTAGTTCGCCGACGAGTACATCGCGAGCGGCTGCTTGGCGGCGAGCTCGTCGCGCAGCGCCAGCAGCGCCTCGTAGCGGTCGTGGCCGTCGAGCACGGTCAGCTTCTTGGGCGCGTAGTGGGTGCGCAGCTTGCCGATCAGCTCGGCGCTCTGGACCCGCCACAGCCGGTGCACGGTGTGGTCGGCGGTCGCAACCTCGATCGTCGGCCGCTCGCCGTCGACCTTGCGGAACAGCCGCTCGACCTCGGCGGCGGCGTCGCGGTAGCCGGCGAACACCGGCGCCGACACGCTGCGGCTGGCGCGCACGGCGGCGAGCGCGGCGGCGGTGGCCGCCGGCGGCGTCGCCTCGTGCGGCCGGATCAGCGGCTCGGTCCACGGATCGAGCCGCACCGCGCACACGACCATCTTGCGGACCAGCGCGCGGCCGCTCACCGGCTCGGAGAACACCTGGTGGTAGCGGTACACGGCGCGCCCCGGGTCGCGCACCAGCGCACCGGAGGCGAGCCCCTTGGCGACGTCGAGCGCACCTGGCGCACCGCCGAGCCCGGAGACGACGTCCTTGACCTTCGACGGATCGGGCAGCACCCCCCGGAGACCTGCGATCTGTGGCATGGGCCTACGGTACCATCGGCCGCGCACCGATATCGCGGCGGACCTGCTTGCCCGCCAGCTCGATGCGGTCGACCGCGGCATAGGCCCTGCCGCGCGCCTGGTCGATCGCGAGGCCGAGCGCGATCACCCCGAGCACCCGGCCGCCCGCCGACACCAGCTGGCCGTCGGCCCGCCGCGCGGTCCCGGCGTGGAACACGCAGACCTCGGCGTCGACCGCATCGAGCCCGGTGATCGGGTCGCCGGTCCGCACCGCATCCGGGTAACCGGCGGCGGCGACCACGACGCACACCGCGACCCGCGCGTCCCATGCCAGCGCACCGACCGGCATCTCGCCGCGCGCCGCGCCGAGCAGCACCGCGCCGAGATCGCCGCGCATCCGCGCCGCGATCGGCTGGATCTCGGGATCGCCGAACCGGCAGTTGTACTCGAGCAGGTAGGGCGCCCCGGACGGCTCGACCATCACGCCGGCGAACAGCACCCCGCGGTACTCGATCGCCTCGGCGCGCAGGCCGCGCAGGGTCGGCTCGAGGATCTCGCTGCGGATCCGCGTCGCGATCGCGTCGGTGATCCACGCCGGCGACACCGTGCCCATCCCGCCGGTGTTCGGCCCGCGATCGGCGTCGAAGATCGTCTTGTGATCCTCGACCGCCGGCAGCACCTCCAGGCGCACGCCGTCGGTCAGCGCCAGCACGCTGACCTCGCGGCCGGCGATCCGCTGCTCGATCACCACGGTCGCGCCGGCATCGCCGAACCGCCGCGCCTCGAGCATCGCGCGCGCCGCGGCTCGGGCCTCCGCGGCGTCGCCGGCCACGACCACGCCCTTGCCGGCGGCCAGGCCGTCGGCCTTGACCACCACGCCGGCCGGTCCGCACAGCCGGTCGATCGCCGCGTCCGCATCGGCCGCCGCGCCGGCCACCGCGAACGGCGCGGTCGGGATCCGGTGGCGCGCGAAGAACTGCTTGCTGAACACCTTGCTGCCCTCGAGCCGTGCCCCCGCGGCTCCCGGCCCGAACGTCGTCACCCCGCCCGCGCGCAGCCGGTCGGCGATGCCCGCGACCAGCGGCGCCTCGGGGCCGATCACCACCAGCTCGACGCGGCGCGAGACCGCGAGCTCGACCAGCCGGGCGTGCTCGGTGACCGCGATCGGCACGCACTCGGCGATCGCCTCGATCCCCGGGTTGCCGGGCGCGGCCACGATCTGGTGTCCCGCCTTCGCGAGCCGCCACGCGAGCGCGTGCTCGCGACCTCCGCTGCCGATGACGAGGATGCGCATGGCGCCATCTATACCGCCGCCGGTCCAGCCAACCCAGCGCGGCCGTCCGAAACCGCGAGCGCGGCCCGGTCGTCGGCCGGCCGGTGGCTAGGCGAAGAACCGGCGCCAGGCCAGGTCGGTGAGCAGCGCCTCCAGGCTCGGCGCCTCGACCCGGCGCAGCGCGAACCGGAGCAGGCCCTGGAGATCGAGCGGCCGCCGGATCGCCGGAGCGCGGTCGTCCTCCAGCACCAGCCACCAGGTCCCGATCGCCTGTGCGAGCGATACCCCCGGCTGCTCGACGTGGAGGTTCGTCGGGTGCCGCCGCACGCGGTCCAGCAGGATCAGCCGGCCGTCGCGGCTGCGCAGCGCCTCGCCGCCGCAGATCCCACCGGCCGGCATCGCGACGTGGCGGCAGGTCAGCTCGACGTGGCTGGCCGCGGCGTAGAACGCGAGCAGCTCGCCGGGCAGCTCGTGACCGTCCGCCGCCAGCCGCGCCGCGAACTCGACGTGGGTCGCGGGCGGACCGACCCGGCACAGCGCGGGGTCGGCGGCGGCGAGCGCGCGCAGCTCGGTCAGCTCGCGCCAGGTCGCAGGCGCCGGCGGCGGAAACCGCCGCGCCCGCTCGGCCTCGAGCCGCGGTCGCTCGGCCTCCAGCTGCTCGAACCCGGCGCCGCGCGCGGCGTCGAGCACGCGCAGCGCGTCGCCGGGCCGGTCGGCGAGCTCGCCGAGCGCGCGCCGCGCCACCGCGAGCGCCTCGGCGGTGAGCGCGTCGGCCTCGGCCCGCGCGATCACCCGGCCGTCGACCAGGCACACGCCGAGCTCGCCGAGCCGGCGGCGCAGCAGCCGCGCGAACGCCTCGATTGGCTCGGTCTCGAGCGCGGTCACCAGCCCGTGGATCACCGGGCCAATGTAGCTCGATCGTCCGGACCGGGTCGCCCGCGCCGGACGCCGCGGCCGCCGCCGCGTGCGATCTCTGCGCACCGGCGGTGCGAGGTCGCTCACGCCGGGCCGCGATTGTTCGGGCGCCCTGCGCGCCGTGCCGCCGGCTCTGCTACCATCCGGACGATGCGGGCGCCGCTGCTCGTGGCCTGTACGCTCGGTGGCTGCCTGGTCGGCGCGGCGTCCGGCTGCGAGAAGCTGCTGTCGATCCAGGATCCGGTCGCCGGCAACGGACCGGGCGATGGCGGAGGCATCGACGTCCCCATCGACGCCGGGAACCCGTACGGGAACTTGCCGCCGGGCTCGCCGCTGCTGCTGTCCGAGATCGTGCTGACGACGGTCCCGGGATCGATGACCGACCCGGGGGAGATGATCGAGATCGTCAACACCTCGGGCGACGACGTTTCGCTCTCGACGTACTACCTGTCCGACAGCGGCAACTACTACCGGCTGCCGCTCGGCGCGACGGTCGATCCGACCGACTTCATCGTCAAGTTCCCGGAAGGCGCCGTGATCCACGGCCACCAGGCGATGGCGATCGCGATCTCCACCCCGACGGACTTCGCGAGCAGCTACGGGGTCGCGCCGAGCTACTCGCTGCGCGACGGCTCGCTGGTGACCATCGCGATGAACGCTGCGCCCCAGCTGACCAACGCCGGCGAGCCGATCATCCTGTTCCAGTGGGACGGCCAGAGCGACCTGGTGCGCGACGTCGACATCATGATCGCCGGCGTCCCCAGCGGGGCGGCCAACGCCCTCCCCAACAAGTCCAACGCCACCCAGGACGGTGCCGATGCGGACAAGGACGCCAGCAAGTACGCCGTCGATCTCATGACGATCCACGCCCAGCCGTCGGCGCCGGGGAACGGGGTCTCCACCAAGCGGATCGCGCTGGAGGAAACCCACGAGATCCATGGAGCAAACGGGAACGGCCCGTCCGGCGACGACGAGACCAGCGAGGACATCTCGGTCACCTGGGACGGCACCGCCGCCAACCCGTTCACCGCGCCGACCCCCGGCCAGGTCCCTGCAGCGCTACTGCGATAGCCTCGAAGACTCGGGGCTCCTCCTCGAAGACTCGGGGCTCCCCTCGAAGACTCGGGGCTCAGTGCCGGAAGTGGCGCATCCCGGTGAACAGCATCGCCAGGCCGTGCTCGTCGGCCGCGCGGATCACCTCGTCGTCGCGGACCGAGCCGCCGGGCTGGACGACCGCGACCGCGCCGGCCGCCGCCAGCACGTCGACCCCGTCGCGGAACGGGAAGAACGCGTCGGACGCGACCACCGCACCGGCGAGCCGCTCGCCCGCCTTGCGCTCGCAGATCCGCACCGAGTCGACCCGGCTCATCTGGCCGGCGCCGATCGCGAGCGTGACCCCGTCCCTGGCGAACACGATCGCGTTGGACTTGACGTGCTTGGCGACCCGCCACGCGAACGCGAGGTCGGCGCGCTCGGCGGCGGTCGGCGCGCGCGCGGTGGCGACCCGCGCCGCAACGAGGTCGACCATGCCGTGGTCGGCGGTCTGGACCACCGCGCCGCCGGCGATCGTGCGCACCGACCACGCGAGCTCGTCGGTCGGCGGCTGCCACGCCCCGCGCGCCGCGACCAGCCGGAGGTTCCTCCGTCCCGCGAGCGCGTCGCGCGCCGCGGCCGAGTAGCCGGGTGCGACCACGCACTCGAGGAAGGTCTCGGCCAGCAGCTTCGCGAGCGCCTCGTCGACCTCGCGGTTGACCGCGACGATGCCGCCGAACGCCGACAGCGCGTCGGCGTCGCGTGCCTTGCGGTAGGCGGCCGCCAGATCGCGGTCGATCGCGACGCCGCACGGGTTGTTGTGCTTGACCACCACGGCGGCCGCAACGCCGCCGGTCGTGAGCTCGAGCGCCAGGCCGAGCGCGGCGTCGAGATCGAGGATGTTGTTGTACGACAGCTGGCGGCCGCCCAGCACCTCGGCGGCGGCGATCGTCGGGCGCGCCGACCCGGTCGCCGGCAGCGGCGAGCGCGCGTCGGCGTAGAATGCGGCGCGCTGGTGCGGGTTCTCGCCGTAGCGCAGCTCGTACAGCCGCCGCCATTGCAGGCCGAGCGTATCCGGCAGCTCGCGGCGCGCCGGCACCGCGTCGCGCGCCTCGGCCGCCGCGTCGTCGATCGACGACAGGTACGCCGCGATCGCGGCGTCGTAGCCCGCGGTGTGGGCGAACGCCTTGCGCGCGAGCGCGAGCCGCTGCGCCGGCGGCGGCCCGCCGGCCCGCAGCGCCTCGCCGACCCAGCCGTAATCCGCCGGGTCGACCACGACCGCGACCCGCTCGTGGTTCTTGGCCGCCGAGCGCAGCATCGCCGGTCCGCCGATGTCGATGTTCTCGATCGCGTCGTGCAGCGAGGTCCCCGGCCGCGCGATCGTCGCCTCGAACGGATACAGGTTCACCACCAGCACGTCGATCGGCGGGATCGCCTGGGCCGCCATCTCGTGCTGGTGCGCCGGCGTGGCGCGACCGAGCAGGCCGCCGTGGATCCGCGGGTGCAGCGTCTTGACCCGGCCGTCGAGGATCTCGGGCGCGCCGGTGTACGCCGACACCTGGGTCACCGGGATCCCGGCCGCGGACAGCGCCGCCGCCGTGCCGCCGGTCGACAGGATCTCACCGCCGAGCTCGTGGATGACCCGGGCCAGCTCGACCACACCGGTCTTGTCGTGGACGGAAACCAGCGCGCGGACCATGGCGCGCATATACCAACCGTGACGCGGACCGTCTACGGCCTCAGTGATCGAGTTGCAGCTTGCCGGCGAGCAGATCGGCGCCGAGCTCGTCGGGCGACGGCGATCCCATCTTCAGCTTCAGCAATCCGCGGACCTCGACCTGGCGGATCCGCTCGCGGGTCAGGTTCATGATCTCGCCGACCTCCTCCAGCGTGATCCCGCCGCGCTCGGCGACGTCGAGCGCGCACGTGTGCCTGAGCTCCCACGGCTCGAGATCGGGGAAGTTGATCTTGATCGAGCCGGTCTCGGGGTTGATGTCGAGATACAGGTGGTGCTTGCACGCGACCCACGGGCACGGCCGCAGCTCCTCGCGGCACTCGGCGCGCGACATCGGCCGCGGGATGTCGACCGGCGGGTACATCAGCGCGCCCTGGCGCAGCTCCTCGCGGGTCAGCCGCTTCATCGCGATCGTCTTGCTGCGCGGCCGGGTCCGCCGCCGCCGGCGCCGGACCTTGCGGCTGACCTCGGGCATCTCGGCGGTGATCGCGCGATCGCCGTCGCCGTCCGCGCTGCCGGTGTCGTCCGCCGCGTCCTCCGCGCCGTCCTGCTCCTCGATCTCGTCCTCATCCTCATCGTCACGGTCGTTCATGGCGAAATCTCCTGATCTGTCGGCGCGCCGGACTGCGCGTCGTGTCGCGCGGCCGGGCTACGTCGAGTGACGGTCCAAGCGGTCATGTTCAGAGCAAGTCCTCGGCGCCCCCTGCGGCGCCGGCGAGACGGAGGCTGTCGGTGCGTGGGGCGGCGAACCGCCGGGTCAGCTCGCCGAGCCGCTCGACCAGGCGATCGCCGTCGCGCCGGGCGTCGGCGAGCTTCTGCTCAAGCTCGCGGCGGAGCGCGGGGTCGAGTCGGGTCGCATCGCCGGCCAGCCGCGACCACAGCTCGGCCAGGTGCTCGGCCACCCCCTCGACCAGGTCGGTGTAGAGCAGGAACTGCCCCTGGATCTCCTCGATCGTGTAGCCGTCGACCATCAGCTGCTTGACGGCGTTGATCCGGCGGACCGTCTTGGACGGGTAGACCCCGAGCGAGCCCCGGTGCTTGCCCTTGCGGCCGACCCGCCGGCTGCGCGGCAACAGCCCCTGCTGGACGTACTTGCGGAAGCTCGCCTCGGAGAACTTGATGCCGCGGCTGGTGAACGCGTCGACGATCTGCACGGCGGTGATCCCGTCGGGGTACGCGCCTTCGATCGCGCGCAGATCGTCCTCCTGCAGGAGCCCGGGGCGCGCCGGGCCGGCTCCCCCGCGCGGCGCTTCGTCGTCGCGGCGCCGCGCGATGTGGGCGAGCACCGGGCGCCGGTGCGCGCGAAACGGCACGACCGTTCCGGTCGACGACATGCGTGTGCCCCAGCCTCGATGACGTGACAGCAACGGCTTCTCCCTCGGTGACTTCGTTCGCGTGAACCGACCGACGACGAACGCACGGCGATGACCGCAACGGCGGAGCGCTCCCTCGAGCGGCGCTCCAGGCCTTCCGTCTGCGGATCTCCGTACGGGCGTTGTCCACCTTCGAGGGCCGCCGGAGTTACCGCCGTCCAACGAAGTATTGTGACAATATTCGTCTGAATGGATTCCGTCAACAAGAGGAATGCTGGAGGAATCAAGTTTTTACCTGGGACTCCGTTCAGGTCTGCAACGCGGCGGGCGACTCGCGCCGGCTGGCGAGAACCGCTAGCGTTTGCTGGAAGTGCAGCGACTTCGCCGGCTGATCGCTCGAGAGGGGGGGCGCCGCGTCGCGCGGCTGATCGTCCCGCTCGCGCTGCTGGCCGCCCTGATGGTTGCCATCGGCCTCGCCCGCGAATCCGCCGCCGACCTGGAGAACGGGGTGTTCACCTCCCGCCCGGATCACCTCCGCGTGGTCGTGCCGCGCGGGTGGCGGGCCAGCGATCAGTCGAGCTACCCCGGCCTCCGGCTCTGGATGTCGCGCGGCCAGCCCCAGGGTCAGATCGAGCTGACCGCCGAGGCCTTCACCCGCGAGCTGTACTGCTCGTGGCCGGTGCCCTGCCGGACCAGCCACGAGCTCCTGCCGTCGAAGTACGCCTGCGCGCTGCGCGCCAAGCTCACCGCCCTGCGCATGCACGTCGGGCCGACCGAGGCGGGGCCCAAGGAGAACGAGGCCGCCGGCCTGCCGTCGGTGTGGTTCGAGTACGACGACGGGCGGCACTTCCTGCGCCAGGCGATCGCGATCTCGGCGGACCGCGCGTTCAGCCTGGTGCTGTCCACGCCGACCAGCGACGCCCGCGCCACCCACACCCGCGCATTCGAGCAGGCGCTGCGCACGCTCCAGCTGCTCACCCCCGAGGAGGCGCGCAGCGAGCCGACCGACGCCGCCCCGCCCGTCCCCGGCGACGCGGCGCCGCTCGACGCCGGCCTGATCGACGGCGCGGTGCTCGACGGCGGCGTGGTCTTCGAGTCCGCCCCGGCACCCGCGATCAACCCGGTCGGCCCGTGCAAGTAGGTGGGCGGTTCACTGTGCGAGCACGAATGCGCCGCCCAGGCCGGCCGCCATCTCCTCGGGCGTGATCTTGCCGTCGGCGTCGACGTCGAGCGCGAGGAACACCGCGAGCGAGCCGGCCCACTCCTCGCGGGTGATGAAGCCGTCACCGTCGAGGTCGTAGGCGCGGAAGAACTCGCGGGCGGCGTCGCCGGCCCGGCACTTGCCCTGGATCGCGCGGTAGCGCTCGCCGAGCAGCTTCTCGAGCGTGACCGCCGCCTTGGAGAACCCGGCGATGCCCTCGGCGAGCTTGTCGCGCGCCATCTTGTCGGCCTCGTGGGCCGCGCGGAACGCGGCCTCGTCGAACGCCAGCCGGGGGGTCGTCATCGCGCGTGCCCGCTCGGGGTCGAGCTTGCGGACCAGCGCGCCGGTCTGGGTGCCGAGCTCGGTGAGGAAGTTGGGCGCGATGGTCAGCAGGTCGCAGCCGGCGAGCTCGACGATCTCGCCGAGGTTGCGGAAGCTCGCGCCCATCACCTCGGTCTTGTGACCGTGGTGCTTGAAGTAGTTGTAGATCCGGGTCACCGACAGCACGCCGGGGTCCTCGGCGGGCGGGTAGCTGTCGCGGCCCTCGGCGTGCTTGTGCCAGTCGAGGATCCGGCCGACGAACGGGCTGATCAGGGTCACGCCGGCGTGGGCGCATGCGACCGCCTGGTGCATGCCGAACAGCAACGTCAGGTTGCAGTGGATGCCCTCCTTCTCGAGGATCTCGGCGGCGCGGATGCCCTCCCAGGTCGACGCGATCTTGATCAGCACGCGATCTCGGCTGGCGCCGGCGGCCTGGTAGAGCCCGATCAGGTGGTGGGCCTTGTCCACGGTCTTCGCGGTGTCGAACGACAGCCGCGCGTCGACCTCGGTCGACACCCGCCCCGGCACGATGTCGAGGATGCGCAGCCCGAACTCGATCGCCAGCCGGTCGGTCGCCAGCGCGATGACCTTCGACTCGTCGCCCTTGGCCTCGGCGGCCGCCCAGCGCAGCGCGCCGTCGACCACGTCGGCGTAGTCCGGCATCTGCGCCGCCGCGACCAGCAACGACGGGTTGGTCGTCGCGTCGCGCGGCTTGAGCTTCTTGATCGAGTTGAAGTCGCCGCTGTCGGCGACCACGACCGTCATCGCAGCGAGCTGCTGCAGCAGTGTTTGTGTCATCGCGGTTTTCCTGGTTCTGGCCGGGTTCTGGATCGGACTACGTTCGCTCTCGGATGATATTGGCCTCGAATGCCTGCAGAAGCTGCTCCAGCACGGCGATCTCGGCGCGGATCTGGTCGCCGGTCTCGGTGTCGCCCACCGTGCGCAGCCGCGCATGGACCGCGACGTCCGAGACCGTCGGAACGATGTCGGCGTGCCGGGTCACCGCGGCCTCGGCGCTCTCGAAGTGGTGGTGCTGCGCCAGGTAGATCCGCTGTGCGTCGAGCACCAGCGAGAATCCCTTGTCGCCGTACGCCGCGGCGAATGCGCCGTCGATCGTGATCGCGCGGCCCGAGCGCTTGACCGGGGTCTCGCCGGCCTCGAGCCGGACCGGGACGTGGCCGTTGACGATGAAGCCGTGCTCCGGGTCGACGCCGAACTCGGCCAGGATCCGCGCGCAGAACGCCGGATCGTGGAGCAGCCTGAAGTAGGGATTCTTGGTCTCCTCGTGGGTCGCCGGGTCGGCGACCAGGTAGGTCTCGAAGGTGGCCATCCGGTCCTTGCCGAAGCACGGCGACCGCGGGCCGGTCCACAGGTAGAACACGAGATCGCGGTCGAGCTCGGCGACCTCGTCGACCCCTTTGCGCAGCGCGCAGTGGAACGCGCGCTGGACCACGCGCTCGAACGCGTCGAACAGCGCCTTGCCGCGCCGCGGCTCGCCGTCGATCGCCATCGCGAGCGGCTCGCCGGCGTCGTCGACCGGCACGCAGCCGTGGAAGATCGCGCACAGGTCGCGGCGCAGCGCCATCTGGCCGTGCGAGACCACGAACGCCATCTGGCTCCACAGCGTCCGGCTCGACGTGAACTCGCGGATCAGCTCGGCCAGGCAGCGGGCCTCGCCGTCGGACAGCTTGCACGGATCGGCCCAGTCGACGGTCGGCAGCCGGGTGTCGCGCAGCGGGTAGCGCGCGCCGTCGATGTCGACCGTGCCGGCGGCGGGGTCGATCCGGCGCAGCAGCGCGCGGTGGCCGAGCTGCCATTCCGGCCGGCGGTCGAACAGCTGGCCCTCCAGCTTGAACTGCAGGATCGAGATCGCCTTGTGCATCCGCGCCAGCTCGAGTCCGGCCTCGGTGCCGCCCTCGGTGCCGCCCTCGGCCGCGCCCTTGGCCCGGAAGCAGTCCGCCGGATCGCCGGCGTAGGCCTCGCGCGCCAGCCGGCGGAGCGGCTCGAGCGGGATGCCGTAGCCGTCCTCGAGCTGGGCGAGCCGCTGGTAGCGCAGCGACAGCCGGACCACGGTCGCGACCGCGGTCGGGTGCCCGAGCGTCGCGGCGAGCCAGTTCGCGTCGTGGTTGCCCCACGTGATCGCGACGCTGGGCTGCTCGGCGATCGCGTCGATCACGCGGTCGATCCGCGGGCCGCGATCACCCAGATCGCCGGCGACCACCAGCTCGCCGACCGCGAGGTTGCGGACCACGCGCGCGATCAGCGCGACCAGCTCGCCGTCGCGGTCGTGGTCGAGGAACGGCTGGAGCAGCCGGCCCAGGAACTCGGGCTGGCGGACCAGCTCGTCGGCGAACGCCAGCTCGCGGAACACCTCGTCGAACGGATCGGGGAAGATCTTGGCGACGTACTTGAGCGAGTAGTGGCGAGCGAGATCGCGGATCGCGACCGCCGCGTGGTCGGCGACCCAGTGCAACAGCTCGCGCCGGCGCTCGGCGGACGCCCGCCGGACCCGCATCGCCCAGGTCTCGCGCGGGTAATACATCAGCGTCAACAGCTGCTCGATGCCCTCCGCGTCGAGCCGGCCGGCGAACAGCCGCTCGAACAGCGGCCGCAGGCTGCCCGAGGCGTTGTTGATCACCTGGCGGAGCTTCACGTACTCGCCGTGGACGTCGCTGACCACGTGGACGGTGGGCTTGGGCAGGATCAGCACCGCCTGGAGGTTGGCGAGCTCGGCGAGCACCGCCCGCGCATCGGGGAACCGCCGCGCGAGGATCTCCAGGTGGGTCAGGGCCATGGTGGATTCCGTCATCGCCATTCGTCGATCAGGTTGGCGACCAGTGCGGTCCATCCGGTCTGGTGGCTCGCACCGATCCCGGCGCCGTTGTCGCCGTGGAAGTACTCGTAGAACAGCAGGTGATCGCGCCAGTGCGGATCGTCGGCGAACCGGGGCGCGCCGCCGAACACCGGCCGCCGCCCACGCTCGTCGAGCAGGAAGATGTCGATCAGCCGGCGGGCGAGATCGCGCGCCAGCACGGGCAGCGCGATCGGCTGCGCCGCGCCTGGCACCGGCACCGCATAGCTCGGGCCCAGCGCGGTGGCGAGCTTGCGCAGCGACTCGATGATCAGGAACGTCGTCGGGAACCAGATCGGGCCGCGCCAGTTGGAGTTGCCGCCCTTGAGCTTGACCGTCGACTCGGCTGGCTCGTACGCGACGCTGTGACCACCCCACTGGAACGGATGGGCCTCGTGCAGCCTGGACAGCGAGCGCACGCCGTAGCGCGACAGGAACTCGCGCTCGTCGTGGATGTGGCCGAGCAGGCGCACCAGCTGCGAGGTATCGACGATCGTGAGCAGGAAGCTCGACTTGCCGTCGGGCCGCTCGACGGGATGGATCACGTCATCGACCAGCGACCGGCGGTTCTTGAGGAACCAGGTCAGGTTCGCGGTGAACTCCTTGAACGGCTCGATCCACTCGACCTCCAGCCGCTCGACCGCGAACAGCGGGATCAGCCCGACCAGCGAGCGGACCCGGAACTTCTGCGAGCTGCCGTCGGGGTAGCGCAGCACGTCGTAGAAGAACCCGTCCTCGGCATCGAACAGCGGCGCGCCGTCGACCATCTGCTTCATCGCGTGCGCGACGTACACGTAGTGCTGGAGGAACTTCGATGCCAGCCCCTCGTACACCGGGTTGCCGCGCGCGAGCTCGAGCGCGATCCGCATCAGGTTGAGGCAGAACATCCCCATCCAGCCGGTCGCGTCGGACTGCTCGAGCACCGCGCCGCCCGGCCCGGGCTCGCTGCGATCGAGCACGGTGATGTTGTCGAGGCCGAGGAACCCACCCTCGAACACGTTGTTGCCGTCGCGGTCGACCTTGTTGACCCAGCTCGCGAAGTTGATCAGGAGCTTGTGGAAGCAGCGCTCGAGCCACTCGCGATCGGCGCGCCCATTCCGGATCCGGTCCATGTTGTAGACCCGCCACACCGCCCAGGCATGGACCGGCGGGTTGAGATCACCGAACTCCCACTCGTAGGCCGGCAGCTGGCCGCTCGGGTGCTGGAACTGCTCGAACAGCAGCATCCACAGCTGGTCCTTGGCGAACCGGGCGTCGACCAGCGCGAACGCCACCGCCTGGAACGCGAGGTCCCACGCGGCGAACCACGGGTACTCCCACTTGTCGGGCATCGACATCACCCGCAGCGAGTTGAGGTGGCGCCAGTGCGCGTTGCGCAGCCGGTGGCGGCTGGCCGGCGGCGGGTTCGCCGGATCGTCACCGTCGAGCCAGCGCGCCACGTCGAACAGGTAGCTCTGCTTGCTCCACAGCAGGCCGGCCAGCGCCCGGCGCTGGACCAGCCGCTCGTCGGCGGTCGCCCCGGGCGGGGCCAGGCGGGCATAGAACGCGTCGGCCTCGGCCTGGCGCTCGGCGATGATCGCGTCGACCGCGGCCAGCGGTGCAGGCGTGGACCGGTCGGTGAGCCGCAGGCGCAGCGTCACGCAGCCGCCGGCCGGTACCACGTGGCGGTAGTGCAGCGCCGCCTTGGTGCCGCGGCCGTCGGGCCGGACCGTCGTCGGATCGCCCTCGCACAGCGCGCGGTGGAACGCATCCTTGGTGTGGCGCTTGCGGCTGGTCTGGCCCGGGCCATAGGCCCGCTCGCCGTGGGTCTCGTTGTCTGTGAACAGCGCCGGCGCCGCCGGGCCGTACAGGTAGCGCATCCCGAGCCGGTAGTGCGCCGGGATGCTGGGATCGACGGGCAGGTCCGCATCGTCGGCGATCAGGCACACGCCGCCGCCGCGCTCGCACGTGATCGCCGGCTCGCGTCCGGCCACCGGCCCCCAGGCCCACGTGTTGCGAAACCACAGGGTCGGCAGCAGGTGCAGCGGCGCCGGGTCCGGGCCGCGGTTGTGCGCGGTGATCCGGATCGCGATGTCCTCCGGATCGGCCTTGGCGTACTCGATGACCACGTCGAAGTAGCGATCGGCATCGAACACGCCGGTGTCGATCAGCTCGTACTCCGGCCGGTCCGCGCCCCGGCGCTGGTTGCCCTCGACCAGCTCGCGATACGGAAACGCCGCCTGCGGGTACTTGTAGAGCAGGCACATGTACGCGTGGCTCGGCAGGTTGTCGACGTGGAAGTAGTACTCCTTGACGTCCTCACCGTGGTTACCCTCGTGCGGCGTCACCCCGAACAACCGCTCCTTGAGATGCGGATCGCGCTCGTTCCACAGGGTCGGAGCGAAGCACAGCAGCTGGTAGCGATCGCAGATCCCGGCGATGCCGTCCTCGCCCCAGCGGTACGCCTTGGCGCGCGCCCGGTCGTAGGTCAGATAGCCCCACGCGTCGCCGTCGTGAGAGTAATCCTCGCGCACCGTGCCCCACGCGCGGTCGGAGACGTAGGGTCCCCACCGCCGCCATCCGGCGACGTCGTCGGCGATCTCGCGCAGCCGCTCGCGCTCGCGGTCGATCGCATCGCTCGCGACGTGTTCTGCCGGCACCATCGACGACTCCACGTGCTTCATGATCCCCTGGAAGCCATACCACCAGCGCACGGCGGGCGGCGCCGCGACACGCTCGATTTGCGTGACGAACCGATGTCGCGCACGTCTCGGCGGTATACGCACGAGCGACCGGAGGTTACACGCGTGGCACGATCGCCCACTGCGCCACGCACAGCGTGAACACCGCCTCCAGAGCTTCGTCATGTGTGACGAACCGTGGTTTGCTCCTCGCATGTCCGCCCTGACCCGCTCCCCTGCGTGGCAAGATCTGCTCGCTCATCAATCGTCGCTCGCAGCCACCACCATGCGCGAGCTGTTCGCCGCCGACCCGCAGCGGTTCACCCGGATGTCGCGCGAGGTCTGCGGGCTGCTGGTCGACTGGTCCAAGCACCGCGCGACCGACGAGACCTGGCGGCTGCTGCTCGCGCTCGCCGAGCAGGCCGAGGTCACCACCTGGCGCGACCGGATGTTCGCGGGCGACAAGATCAACGTCACCGAGCACCGCGCGGTGCTGCACGTCGCGCTGCGCAACCGCTCGAACCGGCCGATCCGGGTCGACGGCGCCGACGTCATGCCCGAGGTCAACGCCGTGCTAGCGAAGATGCGCGACTTCACCGAGCGGCTGCGCTCCGGCGCGTGGAAGGGCGCCACCGGCAAGTCGATCACCGACGTCGTCAACGTCGGGATCGGCGGCTCGGATCTCGGGCCGGTGATGGTGACCGAGGCGCTGCGGCCGTACTGGAAGCCCGGGATGCGCGCGCACTTCGTGTCCAACGTCGACGGCACCCACCTCGCCGAGACCGTCGCGGAGCTCGACCCCGAGCGCACGCTGTTCATCGTCGCGTCCAAGACGTTCACCACCCAGGAGACCCTGGTCAACGCGCGCTCGGCGCGGGCCTGGCTGCTCGACAAGCTGCGCGCCGGCAACGACGCGGTCGCCCGCCACTTCGTGGCGCTGTCGACCAACGCCAGGGAGGTCGCCGCGTTCGGCATCGACACCGCCAACATGTTCGAGTTCTGGGACTGGGTCGGCGGCCGCTACTCGCTGTGGAGCGCGATCGGGCTGTCGATCGCCTGCGTGATCGGCATGGACCGCTTCGAGGAGCTGCTCGATGGCGGCCACGCGATGGACGAGCACTTCCGCACCGCGCCGCTGGCCGACAACGTGCCGGTGATCCTCGGCCTGCTCGGCGTCTGGTACGCCAACTTCTGGGGCGCCGAGACCCACGCGATCCTGCCCTACGACCAGGACATGCACCGGTTCCCGGCGTACTTCCAGCAGGGCGACATGGAGTCCAACGGCAAGAGCGTCGACCGCGACGGCCACCGCGTCGACCACACCACCGGCCCGGTGATCTGGGGCGAGCCCGGCACCAACGGCCAGCACGCGTTCTACCAGCTGATCCACCAGGGCACGCGCCTGATCCCGTGCGACTTCATCGCGCCGATCGAGACCCACCACCCGATCGGCCGCCACCACGAGATCCTGCTCGCCAACTTCTTCGCCCAGACCGAGGCGCTGATGATGGGCAAGACGCCCGACGAGGCGCGCGCCGAGCTGGTCGCCGCCCGGCTGCCCGAGGACGAGATCGCCCGGCTGGTGCCGCACAAGACGTTCCCCGGCAACCGGCCGACCACGTCGATCATCGCCCAGCAGATCACGCCGCGCTCGCTCGGCGCGCTGATCGCGATGTACGAGCACAAGATCTTCGTCCAGGGCATCGTCTGGAACATCAACAGCTTCGATCAGTGGGGCGTCGAGCTCGGCAAGCAGCTCGCCTCGCGGATCCTGCCGGAGCTCGACGGCGACGCGCCGGTGACAAGCCACGACGCGTCGACCCGCGGCCTGATCAACTACTACAAGCACCGCCGAATTTCGCGATGACCCGACCCCACGCCGCGACGCGCGCGTGGGATAACCAGGAGACAACCATGCAGCTCGGAATGATCGGACTTGGCCGGATGGGGGCGAACATGGCCCGCCGGCTCATGCGCGGTGGCCACCAGTGCGTCGTCTACGATCGCAGTCCGGACGCGGTGAAGGCGCTCGCCGCCGACGGTGCCACCGGCGCCGACTCGCTCGCCGCGCTGGCCCGGGGTCTGACCCGGCCGCGCGCCGTGTGGGTGATGGTCCCGGCCGGCGCGCCGACCGAGTCCACCGTGATGGAGCTCGCCGGCGTGCTCGAGGCCGGCGACACCATCATCGACGGCGGCAACACCTACTTCAAGGACGACATCCGGCGCGCCGCCGCGCTGGCGCCCCGCCAGATCACCTACGTCGACGCCGGCACCAGCGGTGGCGTGTTCGGCCTCGAGCGCGGCTACTGCCTGATGATCGGCGGCGACACCGCGGTGGTGCAGCGGCTCGACCCGATCTTCAAGACGCTGGCTCCCGGGCGCGGCAACGCCGAGCGCACGCCGGGCCGCGACAAGCTGCCGTCGCCGGGCACCGCCGAGGACGGCTACCTGCACTGCGGCCCGGTCGGCGCCGGCCACTTCGTCAAGATGGTCCACAACGGCATCGAGTACGGCATCATGCAGGCGCTCGCCGAAGGCTTCGACATCATGCGCGGGGCCGGCAACCCGACCGTCGCCGCGGACCACCGGCTGGCCGACCTGCCGGTCGCCGAGATCGCCGAGGTCTGGCGGCGCGGCAGCGTGCTGTCGTCGTGGCTGGTCGATCTGACCGCCAAGGCGCTGGTCGAGGACCCGGCGCTGTCGAAGTTCTCCGGCCACGTCCAGGACTCCGGCGAGGGCCGATGGACCGTGTCGGCTGCGATCGAGGAGGCCGTGCCGGCCGACACCATCGCCGCGGCGCTGTTCACGCGGTTCCGGTCGCGAATGGAAGAGTCGTACGCCGAGAAGGTGC
>DATAPF010000330.1:0-16569 GCA_036265355.1 Kofleriaceae bacterium
GCGCGCCGGTCTCACCGTCGATCGGCCCGGCGCGCAGGCCGAGGTTCTCGGCCATCGCGTCGTCGTGGATCGACGTGTGGCCGTCGTAGCGCTGCTCGGCCAGCATCTGGCGCGGGCGCCGCAGCGGCCCGCACAGCACGGGCGGTTGGAACAGCGGAGAGGTCATGGTGGGTCCTGCACCAGGCGTGGGCACCGCCTCGCCGGGTGCGGGCGCATCATCAGGCAACGAGCTTGCGCTGTGCAAGCGAACGCCCACCCGGGCCGCGCTACGCCGCGAGCGAGTCGGTCAGCGGCTTGAGGCCGCAGTGGTACGGCAGCGGCTCGAAGCGGTGGTCGCGGTGGAGCGTGAACGGTCGGGCCGCGAGCGTCACGCCGGTCAGGCTGCCGCTCGCCTTGGTCCACGAGATCGGGTGCTCGAACCGGACCTCGCGGATCGGGTGGTCCTGCCAGCCGTTCCGGCTGCGGTAGATCGCGGCGTCGGTCTGCGACGGGAACACGTAGATCGGCCGCGCGAAGTCCTCGTCGCCGCGGAACACGACGTAGCCGCGCAGCCAGTTGATCGGTGCCAGCCCGTCGCAGTAGTCGCAGACGTAGGAGATGAACAGGGCGGTCATCCTTCGCTTGCACTCGGGGCACTGCATCGGCGGGAGGCTAGAAGCCCGGCGCCCCGCCGACAAGCAACGAGCACTAACCGCCGCGTGAGGACAGCGGCACGGGCGCGCCGGCGCGCGCGCACGGGCGGCAAGCGCGGCCCCAGCGCCCGGTGCGACAGCGCTGAAGGGCGCTCGTGACCGGGAAGTCGCCGGACCCTCGTGGCCGGGCGCAGTTGCCGGCAACGATGCAGCGCGGCGACGCGCGGTGCTCCGGCGGATGCCGCGACGCGTCCAGCGTGAGGCGGGCGTGCATCAACCTGCGGTGCCGTCGAGGACGGCGGTGGTCACAGCGTCGCGGCGACGTCGCGCAGCACGCGCGCCGGATCGCGATCGATGACCTCGTGGTGCGAGACCACGATCCGGCGCAGCTCCGGGGTGGCGGCGAGGCGCTCGAGGTGGCCGCGCAGCGCCGGCTTGTCCTTGGCGATGAACCAGCGCGCGATCCGCGACACGCGCGGGCCGCCGGACGACGCGGTGAGGAAGCGCAGCACGAAGCCGCTGACGCCGCGCTGGTGCGGCATGTTGAACACGATGTCGTTGAACACCAGCGACGCGCCGCCGCCGTCGCGCACGATCATCACGCCCTCGTTGGTCGCGGTGCCGTCGAGCGTCTCGAGCGCGATCGCGGGGTCGGTGGGCTCGTCCTCGTAGCTGCCGGCCACCGGCACGACCTGCTCGACCTTGGCGCGCGACCCGCGCGGGCAGATCACGCGGGCGGCGGGATAGCGGTCGTGGAACACACCGGCGTCGAGCCGGTGATAGCCGCTCGGCACGACGATCGCGGCGACCGGGCCCCAGGCCTCGATCTCGGCGAGCGCGGCGTCGTCGACCGCGACCGCGTTGTGCACGACCAGGCCGCCGTCGCTGCGCCGGGCGATCGCCATCACGCGGCGCAGTGGCATGGTGGGGAGCGCGCCCTCGATCCGCCACAGCCGCTCCGACAGCCGCTCGATCGGCGCGTGCGGCAACACGGTCCACCGGGTGTTCGCCTTGGGTCTCGCCATGGCGCGCAGCGTAACGCCGCCGTCCGCGCGGCAGCCAACCGGCGTGCGGCTACTTGCCGCGATAGCGGATCCGCCACAGGCAGCTGCCGGCGTCGTCACTCACGACCAGCGCGCCGTCACGCGTCTGGGTGACCGCGACCGGGCGGCCCCACACGTTGCCGTCGGGAGTGACCAGGCCGGTCATGAAGTCGACGTACTCGCCGGTCGGGACGCCGTCGCGCACCGGCGCCCAGATCAGCTTGTAGCCGGTGCGCCGCGCGCGGTTCCACGAGCCGTGCTCCGCCGCGAACGCCTGGCCCCGGTACTCGGCCGGGAACTGCGTGCCGGTGTAGAACATCATGCCGAGCGACGCCGAGTGCGACTGGAGCAGCACGTCGGGGATGATCACGCGATCGCGGAGCTCGGGGTGCTTGCCGCGGTGGCGCGGATCTTGGTGCGGCCCGATGTAGAACCACGGCCAGCCGTAGAACCCGCCGTCGCGCACCCGCGTGATGTAGTCGGGGACGAGGTGATCGCCGAGCTCGTCGCGCTCGTTGACCGAGGTCCACAGCTCGCCGGTGACCGGGTGGATCGCCAGGCCGACCGGGTTGCGGATGCCGGTCGCGTAGACCCGCTCGTGCTTGCCGTCGGGGGTGTACTCGAAGATCCGGGCGCGGCGCGCCTCGCCGGCGTCGTCGGACACGTTGGAGCGCGAGCCGACCGAGACGTACATCTTCGCACCGTCGCGCGAGAACACGACATCGCGGGTCCAGTGGCCGCCGCCGCGCAGCCGGCCGCCGCCGGACAGGTCGTCGACCACGACCTCGGGCCGGCCGCGCGCGACGAGGTCGCCCTCGCTGTACGGGAACCGGACGACCGAGTCGGTGTTCGCGACGTAGACCCAGCGCGGCGCGTCGGGCGGGTAGAACCCGATGCCGAACGGCTGACGCAGACCGGCGGCGAACAGCTCGACGCGCTCGGGTCCAGCGTCGCGATCGGCGCCGCGCACCACCTTGACCCGCCCGGCCTCCGACTCGACGACGAACACATCGCCGTTGGGCGCGGTGCGGATCATGCGCGGCCCGCTGACCTTGGTGGTCAGCAGATCGACGACGAAGCCGTCGGGCACGCGCGGCAGCGCGCCGGATGGGCGGCGCACGAGGGTCGCGCCGTTGTCGGCCGACGGCGTGGCGTACGGGGCCGGCAGGTCGTCGGGCGTGAGCTTGCGCCGGACGCCGGGCGCGTCGGTGGTCCAGTCGCCCATCGCGGCGCGCCCGGTGAGCACCGCCGGGGCTGCCGGGGCCGGCGACGGCGCGCCCGCGGCGAGCGTGGATGCGAGCACCGC
Source organism: Kofleriaceae bacterium (assembly GCA_036265355.1). Lineage (GTDB taxonomy): Bacteria > Myxococcota_A > Polyangia > Haliangiales > Haliangiaceae > JABFXX01. The sequence continues at coordinate 2,982 of DATAPF010000330.1, forward strand.
GCCGGCGATCGCCGGTGCGAGGGACAGGGCAGACCGCATGCCGGCACTGTACCGCGACGGCCGCCCCGAGGCTCCGCGGTCGATCGGAGGATCGCCGAACCGGTGGTCGAGCTCGAGCTCGGTCATGAACCGCTGGTCGTAGATCACCATCGCCGTCGTACGAGCTCGTGCGGATCGAGGTGGCGCTGGACTGGATGATGATCCGGCGCGCAGCGGTGCCTCGGCTGCCGCGGTAGCTCGACGGGAAACCCGATCCGGTTGCTCGCGCACGCCTGGATCTTTATCCTCGGGCGCGATGCAGGTCCTCGTCATCGGCGGTACCGGGCTGATCTCCACGGCGATCGTCCAGCAGCTCGTCGATCGAGGAGATGTCGTGACGGTGTTCAACCGCGGTCGGACGCCGGTGCGCGTGCAGGGCCCGATCGAGATCGTGATCGGCAACCGCTGGGAGCCCGGCTCGCTCGAGCGCGCCGCCGCCGGCCGCACGTGGGACGCGGTGATCGACATGACCGCCTTCGCGCCGGACAACGGCGAGCAGCTCGTGCGGGTGTTCTGGGGCCGGACTGCCCAGGTCGTGCTGTGCTCGACGGCGTGCGTCTACGGGGGGCCTGCGGCGGAGCTGCCGATCCGCGAGACGTCGCCGCGCAGCCCGTTCGGGCGCTACGGCGTGAACAAGGCGGCGATCGAGGACCTGCTGCTCGAGCACTCCGGGCAGCGCGGGACAGTCGCGACGATCCTCCGGCCGAGCTTCACGACCGGCGAGGGTGCGACCGCGGCCGGCCTGCTGTTCGACGACGCGCTGGTCTCGCGCATGCGCGCGGGGCGCCCCGTGATCGTGATGGAGGACGGCCGGACCCCGTGGGCGATCGCGCATGTCTCCGACGTGGCGCGCGGCTTCGTGGCGGCCCTGGGCAATCCGCGCGCGGCCGGCAACGACTACCACCTGACCTCGCACGAGCACACCGACTGGAACGGCGTGTACCGGAGCCTGGCCGAGGCCGCCGGTGGTAGCGCCGAGATCGTCCACATCCCGGCGGAGTGGCTGCGCCGGGTGGCGCCGCGGCGCAGCCTGGGGGTCTGGTTCATCTATCGGTTCGCGTCGATCTACGACAACACCCGGGCCGAGCGCGACCTCGGCTTCGCCACCACCGTGCCACTGGTCGAGACCTTCCGCCGCCAGATCCGCTGGATGGAGGACACCGGCGCGCTGCGCACGGTCGACGAGGAGCCGTGCGAGGACTGCCTCGTCGCGGCCTGGCGTGCCGGCAGGGACCGGATCGACGACCCGCGGTGGGTCGACTTCAACCCCTGGGGCAACCAGACCGAGAACTGACCCGGCGCCGCGGCGGTCCCAGCCGGCGGCGGCCGCCTTTGCAGGGCAGCGCGCGGATCAGAACAGCTGCGCCAGCCGCATGTACACGAACCGGCCCATGTAGTCGTACGTGCCGGAGTCCGACGTGCCGGCGAAGCCCGCGTAGATCACCGCGGGGTTGGTGTTCATCACGTTGTTGACACCGACCCCGATCTGGGTCCGGCCGGCACGCGACTTCATCGTGTAGCTGCCGAACAGGTCGAGCTTGGCCCACGCGTCGACCTTGCGCGACGGCTGGTCGTGGTTGCAGTCCTTGTTCTGGCACTCCTCGAACGAGCCGATGTACTGGACGTTGAACCCGGCCCCGAGCCCGCTCGGGTGCGACCACTGCTCGTTGAGGTTCCCCTTGTACTTCGGGAACACGCCGAGGTCGTAGTTGCCACGGTAGTGCAGGATCTGGACGGTGTTGTCGACGTTGTACTTGAACAGGTACTGAGCCTCCACCCCCTGGCGGAACCGGCCGGCGCCCACGAACGAGCGGTCGAACGCGGCGGCGAGGTCGAGGCCCGAGGTCTTGGTGCCGCCGACGTTCTGGGTGGTGTTGTTGATGAAGTCGATCTTGTAGTTCAGCGCCGGGTTGCGGTGGATCTGGCCGCAGAACGCGTCGAGCCCCTGGACGTAGCAGTTCGACAGGACGACCGAGGCCGGGAGGGCCTGGATCGCGTTGTTGATGTCGATGCTCCAGTAGTCCGCCGTGAGCGACAGGCCCTTGACCTGCGGCGGCTCGAACACGAGGCCCGCGGTGAGGGTCTTGGCGGTCTCGGCGGTGAGCTTGGAGTTGCCGCCGACGACGGTGCGCTGCTGCTTGTCGGCGTAGGTCGGGCCGCTCGACACCGGCACGCCCTGGGCCATGCACTTCTCCGCCGCGGTCGGGCTCAGCGTCGTCATGCCACCCGCCGTGTTGCACGGATCGAGGTTGGTCGGGAACGAGTCCGCCGTGCCCTGGTACAGGTCGGGGATCGACGGGGCGCGGAACGCGGTCGAGTAGGTGCCGCGCACCGCGACACCGTTGACCGTGCGGAACAGCGCGCCGGTCTTCCAGGTGATGCCGTTGCCGAACGTGCTGTAGTGGAACCCGCGTGCGGCGAGGCTGAGCTCGACCCACTCGGCGTACTTCTCGCCGCTGATCGGGACCACCGACAGCTCGGCGAAGCCCTCGGCGACGTGGTACTTGCCCGAGGTCGGCTGGGTCGCGTTGCCGGTGGTGTCGCCGGTCGCGGTCAGCGGATCGGGGTTGGTGCCGCCCGACTCGATGCGGTAATCGGTGCCGACCGCCATCGAGATGTCGCCGTGGTTGGGCAGATCCATCAGCTTGCCGTGGCCCTGGGCGAGCGCGATCTGCTGCTGGTTGAAGCCACCCGACACGCCGGTGAAGGTGAGCCAGCTCGCGGAGGCCGGGTCGATCGAGCCGGCCGACCCGAGGATGTTGATCGGCACGCAGCCCGGGATCACGGTGCTCGCCATGTTCGCGGTGCGGACGCAGATCGGGTTGCCGCTCGCGTCGCGCATGCTCGGGCCGAGCGACTGGGCGAGCCGGCTCTTGATCAGGTTGCCGGTGTTGCGGTTGAGCGCGCCGTTGCGGCCGTAGTTGTACGAGGCCTCCCACTTCCAGTTGCCGACCACCGGCACATCCTCGGGGACCGCGCCCTGGAAGCCGCCGACGATGCGGAACGTGTCGACGTTCTCGAAGAACTGGCGGTCGCCGAACTCCGCCAGCCGGCGCTGGTAGTCCAGGACGTCGAGGTGGATCGGGTTGTACATGCTGTCCTTCGAGATCGTCGCGGCCGAGACGAACGGCGTGGGCGCGAGCAGCTGGTCGCTGGTGCGGTTCAGGTAGCTGGCCTCGAAGAACGTCGATGCGGCAGGCGCCAGCTTGTACGTGCCGGCGCTGTACACGTTGTAGCGAGTCGCCGGCGTGAACAGGTAGTTGTCGGGCTGCGGGTTGTACAGATCGGCGTCGGTGAACGGCCGGAACCCGCCCATGCCGTCGGACGTGCAGGAGTCGACTCCCGCGCCGCAGATGTTCTGCGGCACCGGCTTGCCGCCCGCGGGGTTGGCGATGCCCGCCTTGGCGTTGAGGAAGCCGCTCGGCGCGGTCGTGATGTTGCCGGTGGTCTCGACGTGTTTGGTGAAGTCCCAGCTGCGCAGCCGGTTCGAGAACGAGCGGTCGCCGGCCATCACGGGATCCTGGTTCTGGATCCCCGCCGAGAACACGATGTTGCCCTTCTTGTCCTGCGACGAGTAGCCGGTGACGAAGCTGCCGTCGTAGGTGAACCCGTCGCCGTGCCCGGCGCCGCCGGTGTACAGCGCGACCTCGGTGCCGGTGAAGTCGGTGCGCGTGATGATGTTCACCACGCCGCCGATCGCGTCGGAGCCGTAGACCGCCGATGCGCCGTCCTTGAGGACCTCGACGCGGTCGATCATCGCGAGCGGGATCGCATTGAGGTCGACCGAGGTGTTGGCGCCCGAGCCACCGGCCACGAAGCGGCGGCCGTTGACCAGGGTCAGCGTGCGGTTGGCGCCCAGACCGCGGATGCTGATCCGGGTCGAGCCGTCACCGCCATTGTTGGACTGTGCGTTGATCGCGTTGGATTGCTCGGGCAGCTTCTGCAGGATGTCGCCGACCGTGGCCCGGCCGGCAGCGGTGAGATCCTCGCGGTTGAGCATGGTCAGCGGCGCCGGCGTGGTCAGCGTCTTGCGCTCGATCGTCGAGCCGGTGACCGTGATGATCTCCTCCTTGGCCGATTGCTCGGACAGCTTGGCGAGCTCCTCGTCGGTCAGGTCCGGCGTCTGCTGGGCGGTCACCGACGCCGCCGGCGCCGCGGCGGGCGCTTGCGGTGCGGCGGGCGCCGGCTCGGCGGCCGGAGCAGCCGCTGGTTCGGGGACCGGCGCCGGCTCGGGCGCCGCCGCGGGATCCGCCGCGGGCGCAGCGGGTGGCGGCGCCGGCTGCGGATCCGCCGGCTGCGCCGCATCGGCGTTCGCCGGGGCTGGATCGTCCGCGGGAGCGACCTGCGCGACCCGCTTGGCCCACCGCATCGGCGACCAGCGCGCGGGCTTTGCCGCCGTTGATCTCATGTGGAGAGATGAAGGTGGAGGTGTGTCGGCGTGCGCAGCAACCGAAACAACACCAACCAGAATCAGACCAAGCCCCCAAGCTCTTGCCTTAATTGGTCTCATTGCCGGCTCCGAACCTTTGTTTCAGAATGTTTGTTAACCAATCCTACTCGTGCCGGAATCTGTGCGAGTTTGCACGAAGAAAATTCTCTTTCTCATTTCAGATCCCTATCTAGGTCAGTCTCAGACATACATTCACATACGAGTGGGCAGATAGGCTGATATCGCCGACCGGACGACCGGATTGACGCGAGCCCGTTGTCCGGGCGATCTGCCACCCGGACAGTCGGCGCGCCGCACCGCGCGAGACGACCGACACCGTGCTCGCGCCGGTGGTCCGGCCACCGGACGCTCGGCTGCGGGGGCATGCTCCGGCCTGCTGCGCGAGGGGCCCGCGGCGAGCGAGCGGCGGAAAGCCTGTCTCGATCGGATCGCGGACCGGCGTAGGCTAGCCGCGCGGAGGAGCCATGACCGAGTCCATGTTCACGCCGTCCGAGAGTGCGCCGTGGTACCGCGAGATCTCGGCCAAGCAGTGGTACGCGCTATTCGCGGGACAGCTCGGCTGGGCGCTCGACGCATTCGACGTCGCGCTGTACCTGTTCTGCATCCCGAAGATCATGGCGGAGTGGGACCTGCCGGCATCGCAGGCCGGCTTCATGGTGTCGGTGACGCTGTTCTCGTCGGCGTTCGGCGGCATCCTGTTCGGCACGGTCGCCGACCGGATCGGCCGCAAGCGCGCGCTGATGGCGACCGTGCTGCTGTTCTCCGTCTGCTCGGGGCTGTCGGGCCTGGCACAGAACCTCACCCAGCTGGCGATCGCGCGCGCGCTGCTCGGGCTCGGCATGGGCGGCGAGTGGTCGTCCGGAGCGCTGCTGGTGTCCGAGACCTGGCCGGCGCAGCACCGCGGCAAGGCGATCGGGCTGATGCAGGGCGGCTGGGCGATCGGCTACATCGCCGCTGCGATCGCCGCCATCTTCATCCTGCCGCGGTTCGGCTGGCGAGCGATGTTCTTCGTCGGCATCGCGCCGGCGCTGTTCACGCTGTGGATCCGCCGCAAGGTCGACGAGCCGGCGATCTGGCTCGAGGCCCGGCGCAGCGGCGTGGTCGGCAAGGCGGCCGGCGATTCGCTGGTGCGCATGTTCCGCAGCGACCTCGTCCGGTTCACGCTGCTGTGCACGCTGACCAGCGCGTTCGTGATGTTCGCGTACTGGGGATTGTTCTCGTGGATCCCCGGCTACCTCGCGAAGCCGGCTCCGGACGGCGCCGGCCTCGGCGACGTCAAGGGCCCGATCTGGACGATCCCGATGAACATCGGCGCGCTGATCGGCTATGTCACGTTCGGGTTCATCTCCGACAAGCTTGGCCGGCGGCCGACGTTCGCCGCCTACCTCGTGATCTCGGCGGTCCTGGTGTGGATCTTCGGCCGGACCCACGACGCGACCGAGCTCATGGTGCTCGGGCCGCTGATCGGGTTCTTCGGCTCGGGCTACTTCAGCGTGTTCGGGGCGTTCATCGCCGAGCTGTTCCCGTCGGCAGCGCGCGGCGCCGCGGTCGGCTTCTGCTACAACACCGGCCGCATGCTGAGCGCGTTCGCGCCGTGGCTGATCGGCGTGCTGTCGACGACGTACGGGCTCGGCGGCGCGCTCACGTTCCTCGCGATCGCATTTGCAGCGGGTGCGGTTGCGATCTTCTTCCTGCCCGAGACCCGCGGGCGACAGCTGGCCTGAGATCGTCGTCGCAGCGTGACAATTTCCGTGACAATTTGGTGTGAAGCGTCGTCGAAGCGGTGTGCAGGTGCACCTAGCGCACACAGCCTCGCTGCGACGAGCGCCCGGGCGCGCACGCGGCGCCTGCATGCTGCTAGGATCGCCGCCATGAAGAAGACCCTCTCGATCGTGTTCCTCGGAACTGCATTGACCCTCGCCGCGTGCGGCAAGGACAAGAAGGCGGCCAGCGACCCGGCCGCCGCCGCGCCGGCCGCCGAGCCCGCCAAGCCCGACCCGAACGCCGCGGCTGCGCCCGCCGCGCCGGCCGGTGGCGACCAGGCCAAGCCGGAGGACAAGAAGGGCGGCTGGTGAGCAGGTAGCGTGGCGCGGTCCGGCCGGCGCCGCGTGTCGATCGCTGCCCCGGCCGCCGTGCTCGCTGCGCTCGCGAGCATGGCGCCGGGCTCCGGCCGCGACGGGCCGGTGATCGCACCGAGCCGCGTCGCGCGCGCGGGTGCGCCGGCACCGGACCCTGCGTCGAACCACGAGCCCGCGCTGGTGCGGCTGCGGGCCGAGGAGCAGCAGCGCCGCGCCGCGACCGACTTCGCGGCCTTGCCGCCGTCGGATGTGGCGCTCGGACCGGATCCCTACCGGATCGCTGCGCTGCCCGGCGGCCGGCTGGTCGGCCTGTTGCGCGGCGAGTCCGCCGCGGTCGTGCTCGATGCCGACGGCCGCGAGCGCAGCCGGATCGCCGCGCCGCGCTCGCCGGGCGGGCTCGCGGTATCGCCCGGCGGGGACGTCCTGGTCGTCGGCGAGGCCGCGCGCGAGCTGGCGCGCTACCGGCTGCGCGGCGATCGGCTCGAGCGGGTCGCAACGCTCCCGGTCGACGCGCTGGGCCTGCGCGACGTCGCGCTGGCTCCCGGCGGCCGCACCGCCTACGTCGTCGAGGACCACGATGGCCGGCTGCTCGCGGTCGACCTCGGCGGCGCGGCCGGCGCGCGCGAGCTGGGGCGCTGCCACGGGCCGATCCAGGTCGAGGCGATCGCGGGCTACGTCGCGGTCGACTGCCTGCTCGACCACGCGATCGAGATCCGGCGCGCCGGAGACCCACGGCCGGTCGCCCGGATCCACCACGACGGGCCGATCTGGCGATTCGCGCTCCACCTCGAGCCGGACGGCGGGCTGTTGATCGCCGCCGGCGGCGTCGAGGATCACCCGCTGGAGCGCGAGGACGGCGGGTTCGGGTACATCGACTCGTACATCTATCTCTACCGGCTCGCGCCCGGTGCGGCGCAGCCGGTGCAGCTGGCGGCGATCAACAGCTCGGAGCTCGGCGTGGTCACACCGAAGTGGCTCGCGTTCCGCGCGGCGGCCGGCGCGGTGTCGGTCGCGGCCGCCGGCTACGCCACGCCGACCCTCGTGACGCTGACCTGGCGCGACCTCGCGGGGGCCCCGAAGCAGCCGGACGTCGCGCGCGCCGAGCTCGTGCCCGGCACCGCCGCGGCGGTGATCGCCGGCGATGCGGTGATCGCGGCCAACCCGCTGTTCGATGCCTGGATCGTCGCGCGCGGCGGCTCGCCGCGCGTGGTGCCGGTCGCGAGCGCGCGGCCCGCGCGGCCGCTGCCGTCGCGGATCGGCGAGCTGCTGTTCTTCACGACCCTGCTGTCGCCGTGGAACTCGTCGGACGGCAAGCTCAGCCGGTTCACCTGCGAGACCTGCCACCACGAGGGCTACGTCGACGGCCGCGTCCACTTCACCGGCCGCGGCCGGGTGTTCGCGGCGACCCGCCCGCTGCTCGGCCTGGGCAACCTCCGGCCCTACTTCTCGCGCGCGCTCGATCCGACGATGGCCGACATGGTGCACGCCGAGTTCCGGGTCGCCAACCGCCACAACGGCCGCGATCCGTGGTTCGCGCTGACCCGCGCCGACGTGCCGTGGCTCGACCGCGTCGCCGGGGCGCCGGCCGAGCTGTCGCCGGAGCAGCTGCGCGCGGCGTTCATGGCGTTCCTCGTCGACTTCACCCACCGCGCCAACCCCGCGGCGCTGCACCCGCAGTTCACCCCGCGCGAGCGGGCGGGCGCCGAGGTGTTCCGCGCGCGCTGCGCCGGCTGTCACGCAGCGCGGCTGGTCGCCGACGACCCGGGCTCGGAGGTGGCGTTCGAGCGCTGGGAGCCGCTCGTGCTGTCGGCCGCCGGGCCGATCGTGTGGAGCAATACCGCGTACGCGAAGACCGGCGTCGAGCCCTACGTGAATGACCGAGGCACGCGGGTCGCGCCGCTGCGCCGGCTGTACAAGAGGTGGCCGCTGTTCACCAGCGGTAGCGCCCGCTCGCTCGGCGAGCTGCTCGACCGCTTCGCATGGACGCCGGACGCCGCCTACCACGACGGCGCACCGGCCGGACCGGCGCTCGCGCGGCTGACCGCCGAGGACCGGGCGGCGCTCCTGGCGTTCCTCGACCTGCTGTGACGAAATCCGCCGGCCGCGCTCGGTGCACGGCGCGAAGCGCGGTATGACTCCGGCCACGCCCATGGACTCCATCGCCAGCTCCGGCCGCGGTGGCTCGACATGACGGCCGCGCGCAAGCTCGGGCTGTGGTCGGGCGTCGGCATCGTGATCGCCAACATGGTCGGCGCGGGCGTGCTGACCGTGCCGGGCTACATGGCGCTGTCGCTCGCGCCGTCTTACATCCTGCTGGCCTGGCTGGTCGGCGGGATCGCCGCGCTCTCCGGGGCCCGCGCCTATGCCGCGGTCGCACAGGCGATCCCGCGGTCCGGCGGCGAGTACCGCTACCTGTCGACGCTATGGCACCCGATGCTCGGCTACCTCGCCGGCTGGACCTCGCTGTTCATCGGGTTCTCGCAGCCGGTCGCGCTCGACACCCAGCTGATCGGCTACTACACCGGCACGCTCGGCATCGACATCCCGTGGCGTGTGGTCACCGCCCTGGTCATCGTCGCGGTCACCGCGCTGCACGCGTTCGACCTGCGCGCGTCGCGGCGCGGCCAGAACATCCTGGTCGCGATCAAGATCGCGCTGGTCGTGGGCTTCGTCGCGGTCGGCCTGATCGCCGGCTCGAACACGTGGCCGACCTGGCGCCCCGAGGCGTCGGCCCACGGGCTGCCGGTCGGGCTGTTCTTCCAGAACCTGGTGTTCATCGCGTTCTGCTACAGCGGCTGGAACGCGACGATCTACGCCAGCGAGGAGTTCGCCGAGCCGCGCCGCGACGTCCCGCGCGCGATGCTGATCGGCTGCGCCGTGGTGATCGCGCTCTACCTGCTGGTCAACTGGGTGTTCGTCGCCAACCTGGCCCCGGAGCACTACGGCGACTGGCTCAAGGGCGATCCCGATCGCATCACCCTCGGCCACGTGGTGATGAAGCACCTGGTCGGCACGGCCGGCGCGCGGATCATGTCGGTGTTCATGATCGTCGCCCTGCTGTCGGCGACGAGCGCGATGACGATGATCGGCCCGCGGGTCTATGCCGCGATGGCGCGCGACGGCTACCTGCCGGCGGTGTTCGCCGGCGAGGGCGACCGGCCGCCGGTCGGCTCGGTGCTGCTGCAGGGCGCGATCGCGCTCGCGGTCGCGATGACCACGAGCTTCATCAAGGCGATCGCAACGGTCGGCGCGGTGCTGACCTTGATGGCCGCGCTGACCGCGCTCGGCGTGTTCAAGCTCCAGTTCGATCGCCGGCAGACCGAGAAGCCGGGCGTCCCGGCGCTGATCGCGGCGGTGATCTTCATCGGGCTGGCCGGCTTGATGCTGTTCTACGAGTTCACCAGCCCGCTGCTCAACACCGTCGAGCTGCCGCTGGTCGGCAAGGTGTCGTCGCCCCTGGTCTGGCTGGCGTTCGTCGTCGCGATCACCGTCGTGTACGCGGCGTGGGGCGCTCGGCGGCGCGGCGCGGCAGCCTCGCGCGGTTGACCCGGCGGCTCGGCCGCGCCGCGACGCCGCTCGATCCACTACTCGCGGCCCTCGGCGCGCTCCCAGCGCCGGCGCGCCGCCTCGGAGTGGCCCTCGGGGTCACCGAACCAGCCGCCCTTGCGGCGGCCGAGCCGGTCGCGGTCGTCGTCGTCACCGCGCGCCATGGCGCCGCGGTCGTCGTCCTCGTCGCGGCCGCGCCAGCGATAGCCGCGGTCGTCGTCCTCGTCGCGCCGGCCGAACCGGACCGCGCGCGAGTGGCCCTCGGGATCGCCGAACCAGCCTCCCCTGCGGCGGCCGAGCCGGTCGCGCTCTTCCTCCTCACCGCCGCGCTCGCCGCCGCGCTCGCCGCCGCGCTCGCCGCCGCGCTCGCCGCCGCGCTCGCCGCCGCGCGCGCGATAGCCGCGGCCCTCGTCCTCGTCGCGGCCGCGCGAGCGATAGCCGCCGCCCTCGTCCTCGTCGCGGCGACCCATCGAGCCACGCCGGCGCTCGACCTCGTCGTACCAGCTCGGCCCCATGCCCCGCGGCCGATCCTCGTCCTCGCGCATGCCATGGCCGCCGCGCGCGCGATAGCCGCTGCGCTCCTCTTCGCGCATGCCATAGCCGCCGCGCTCGTCCTCGCGCATGCGATAGCCGCGCTCGTCCTCGCCGCGCATGCCGTGGCCGCCGCGCATGCCATAGCCGCGCTCGTCCTCGCGCGAACGATAGCCGCCGCGATCCTCGGGCATGCGCGACCGGCCCGTGCCGCCGCGGTCCTCGGGCAAGCCGAACGCGCGCGCGTGGGCCTCGAAGCTGCGCCGGCTGATCTCGGCGTGGCGCTCGGGGTCGCCGAACCAGCCGCCGCGGCGGCGGCCGAGCACGTCGCGGTCATCGTCATCGCGATCGTCCCGGTCGCGCGAGCGGAACGAGCGCTCGTCGCCCCGGCTGCCGTAGCCGCCGTACTGGCTGCTCCGGCCCTCACGCCAGCGGTCGTCTTCGTCGCGACTGCTGCGGTAGTCTCGATCTTCCCTCGGCATTCGATATCTCCTTGTGGTTCTCGAAGTGGTAGTGGACTAGCGCGTGCTGCGCGCGAGCTTGCTGCGCGCCTGGTCCGCCGCCTCCAGCCAGCCGCGCAGCCTCGCGAGGTGCTCGAGCTCGGTCTGCTGCGCCTGCGTGATCCGGTCGATCATGGCGGCGTCGCCGAGCGGCTCCGCCGTGCGGGCGAGCATGCCCCACATGTCCTGATCGGTGAGCTCGATGATCAGCATCGCCTCGAGGCAGTCGACCAGGCTGGTCCGCGGATCGAGCAGCACGCACGCGATGCCCTGGCTCGCCGTCGCATGCAGGTTCGCGCCCGGCGTGATCGCCGTCGGATCGCCGCCGATCGACGACACCAGCTCCTGGGCCAGCAGGGCATGGCCGAGCTCCTGCTCGCGGATCTCGAGCAGCTCGCGCCGGCTCGGGCCGCCGTCGAAGCTGCCGTAGGCGTCGAGCTTGGAGATCAGCGCGTCGTACAGCCGCGCGCCGGTGCGCTCGAACTGCATCCGCGCGCCGAGCCGGTCGAGCAGCGGCAGCCTGGCCGGGGTGACCGGGGCGCTCGGCATCGTCGCCTGCGGCTCGCTCGCCCGCGCGTAGTCGATCCGGACCTCGGCGATCCCGGCCGGACCGCCCGACGACGTCGGCGGGAACTCGCTCGCGCCCTCGATCATCCGGGCGAGCACGTCGCCGTGCGGCGCGAGCCCGGTGTGGTTGGTCCCCGACGTCGTCGAGGTCTCGAGCTGTGGCTTCACGACTTGCCTCCTTGCGGGGACTTGACTCCGTTGGAATCGGGGTGCTTGCCGGTGTCGCGGCTCGCGAGCTCGCCGCCCGGCTGCCACACCCAGCCCGCCGCCACCACGTTCGACGGCTGGATCTCGCGGTTGAGCTCGGAGCGGTAGCGCCGCGTGCGCTCGGGCTCGTGGTCGCGCGTGCGGTCGATCAGGTACACGCCATCGGCGCCCAGGCTGACCTCCGAGCGCAGCACGCCGCGCACGAACTCGCGGTGGCTGACGTAGGCGATCGGCTGGCGGATCCGGCGCGTGATCACCTCCTGGGCGTCGCGCCGCTCGTGGTCCTCGAACAGCCGGGCGACCGCCTGGACGTGGCCGAGCTCGTACTCGAGCATGCGCTCCCAGATCTTGCGGATCCGCGCGTCGTCCTCGTGCTCGAGGCAGCTCCAGTAGTTGTACGCCTCGGAGGCCTCGTGCAGCAGCCACTTCTCGAGCGCCGACTCGCGCGGATCGATCAGCGACTCGTACTGCGTCACGTGCTGTTCCTCGATCGAGGCGATCTCGGCGTACAGCAGGCGCGCGGTCGGATCGGCGAACTGCGGGCCGATCGTCATGTAGTAGTCGTGAGTCTGGTTCTCGCCCGCCGTGATCGTCAGCGCGTGCAGCTTGCTCATCAGATCCGCGCGGCCGCGGTCGTACGGCTCGCGCAGATCGTCGATCGGGTGGCGGTGCTCGATCGCGGTCGGCCGTCCCGGCAGGATATCGGTGTAGCCCTGGAGGATCGCGGCGGCGTCCTTGCCCTCCAGGCGATCCAGCAGCGCCGAGAACCGGTACAGGTGATCGAAGTCCTCGAGCAGCCCGAACCGGAACACCGCGGCCATGTACGGATCGGGCTCGCTCGCAGCGATGCTCGCGGTGACCTCGATCGCCGTCTGCTCGTAGCCGATCGTCGTCTCGAGCGGCGTCTGATCCGCCGGCAGCAGCCAGTTGACCAGCGTCTGCTGGTGCTGCTCGATCCGGCGGACCACCGCGAGCGGGCGCTGCAGCGCCGGGTACAGCCGCGCCGCCGCGTGCATGAACCGGTTGGCCTCGGCCTCGAGGCCGTTGATCAGGATGATGCGCACGCGCGTGAACGCATCGGCGTCGAGCTTGCTGATCGGTGCCTGGACGAGCTCCTTCCACGTGAACCGCTGGCGCTCGATCGGCGTCCCTCGGTCCATGAGCAGGTCGAGTGCCATGAGTCCTCCGTACGGAGCTCCGCATGCACGTCCAGGGCCGCGCGTTCCTCCCGTGCATGGACGAGTGCAGCGACGGGAGCGCGCAGCTATGTCTCGGTCACGGCCGCGGCCGCATGTGCGCTGCGTCCCCGGCGCACGACAGCGAATACGGATCCGCCGATCCGGCACGGAGCATCGAGCACGGCGGATCCTCCGACGTTGCGACGAGCGCCGCCGCAACTCCGTACGCCCCGGATCGCGCCGCTCGCCGATCGGATCATTGCCATTCACCTCGCGATTCACTGCGCCATTCACTGCGCCCTTCACTGCACGTCATCGCGACTCATCGCTTCCGCGCGCGCCGGCGCACTTCCGCCGATCCTCGCGTGCTCGATCGCGGCGCGCGGCCGGCGCTGTCGCGGCGCTGCCGCTGGCCGTCGCATGCGACAATCGCGCCGACGCAGCCGATTCGAATCGCACCCGGCGATCGCAGAGTGATAGCGTCGCAACAAT
>DATAPF010000331.1:0-12553 GCA_036265355.1 Kofleriaceae bacterium
GGCATATGCGGAGCGGCGCGCCGGGCGGCACCCCCGAGGCGGCGAGCCGCGTGCTGACGCCGGTGGAGGCGAGCACTCAGTAGCGCCAGCTGGTCAGATCGGCGCCGGCCGGCGCGGTCTGGGTGATCCGCTCGACGATCCGGGGCACGAACATCTCGTGGTAGCGCAGCCGGCTGATCGCGTTGGGCTGGTTGGGGTCGCCGTTCCAGCAGTGCTCGAACCCGCGGCCGTATGAGATCTCGATGATCAGCACGCGCGGGAAATTCAGCCCGGTCCACAGCTTGTAGAACCGATAGGCCTCCTCCTGCTGGGTGCGATTATAGCCTTTCCACTGGAACCGCTCGCTGTAGTCCGGTTCGAGGTTGGGATCCGGCGGCGTCTCGCGGAAGTCGCCAAAGTCGTCGGGGAAATGGCCGTGATTGATGATGAGCGGATAGCGCGCCTTGGGATGGGTATCGCGCGTGCGCTGGGTATCGCGCGTGCGCTGGCCATCGCGCGTGCGCCGGCCAGGATCGAACAGCCCGGAGCCCGCCACGCGGATCCTGGCGATCATTTTGGCCGGAGATGTCGGGATCGGCGGGATCAGGGCTCGCGCCGCGGGTCAGTCCGACGGCGGCGCGGGCGGGGGAGAGGGCGGCACGTACGTCGACTCCAAGCTGGGCGGCGGCGCGGGGTGCCGGGCGTCGAGGCCGGGGTACGTGAAGTCGCCGCGCATCGGGTTGTGGGGATTCCAGCCGGTCATCCACGACCGCTTGGCCGCCTCTTCGATCTCGCGCTGCTCCGGGCCGCGGCAGACCCTGCGCGTGATGTTGGTGCCGGTCGCCTGCTCATCCTGGCAGACCGTATCGTCGACCGTGGACCGCGGGGCGCGCGCGCCCGGCCCGTTCACGGACTCGGCCCCGCAAGCGGAGAGCAACAGGGCGGTCGCGAGCAGGAGGCGCATGACGGGATGGTACGCGATCCCGGCCGGCCTGGCTCCTGCAACCGCATTGCGGCTCCGCTGGCAAGCTGTGGCGCGATCAAGACGCCGTGCGACCCTGGGCTCTCGGGCGCGACACCACCGCGTTCGAGGCCGTCCATCCCGAAGCGCTCGAGGCGCAGGTCGTCCAAGGAACAGCAGCGTCGGCTACCAAGAGCAGTCCGAGGCTGCGCAGGTGGAAGGTTTTTTGACGACGGCACGCCGGATTCTCGACCTCGATATTCCACGGGACGATGATGTGGATCGCCACGTGGAGGAGGAGCGCATGAACGATGACGGGCTCTACGAGAGGGTCGCGCGGATCCTCGAGCAAGCGAGGGGGCAGGTCGCGCGTACGGTCAATACGGCGATGGTCCAGGCCTACTGGCTGATCGGCCGCGAGATCGTCGCGGTCACTCAGGAGGGATCACCCCGGGCTCGCTATGGGAACGAGGTCGTCAAGGGGCTCGCGAAGCGCCCTCCAGCGGTCGTACGGAAAGGGTTTCAGCCAGCCCAATCTCTTCCGGATGCGCCAATTTTATCTAGCATTTCCCGGTGGGGTTCTGCGATCGGGGGTGGGGCTGCGGAGAATTTCTCGACACCGTCGAGAATATCTTCTGCTCGGGCCAAACCACCGGCGATCGCGCCGTCCTCGGCGCCGACCCCGGTGGTGCATTTCCCGAGTGCGCTCGCCTGGTCGCACTATCTCGTCCTGCTTCGCGTCTCCAGCGACGAGGCGCGCGCCTTTTACGAGATCGAAGCCACGCGCGAATGCTGGTCTGTCCGGCAACTCGAGCGCCAGATCGGGGCCCAGCTGTTCGAGCGCCTGACGAAAAACCGGAACCCCGAGCAGATCCGCCAACTGGCACGCCGCGGTCAGGAAGTCGCAGCGCCGGCCGACGTGATCAAGGACCCGTTCGTGCTCGAGTTTCTCGATGTCAGCGAGCCAGCAGCACTGCACGAGCGCGACCTCGAGCAGGCGATCATCGACCGCCTGGAAGCGTTCCTGCTCGAGATGGGCAAGGGGTTCTGCTTTGTCGGCCGACAGAAGCGACTGACGGTCGAAGGCGATCACTTCTACGTCGACCTGGTGTTCTACAACCGGCTGCTGCGCTGCTTCGTGCTCGTCGATCTCAAGCTCGGCACGCTGACTCACCAGGATCTCGGGCAGATGTTGATGTACGTCAACTACTATGACCGCGCGCAGCGGGTCGAGCACGAGAACAAGACGATCGGCATCGTGCTGTGCTCGGAGCAGAATGAAGCGATGGTCAAGATCACGCTGCCCGAGAATGACCAGATCATCGCGGCGACCTACCGCAGCTATCTGCCCACCGAGGCCGAGCTGGCGGCCGAGCTGGAGCGCGGGCGCGAGGAGGCCGAGCGCGTGCTCCGGTTGACGGCTTCCTCCGCAGCCCCCGGCGGGTCGTGACGATGGGACACGACTACAGGCGCTGTTCCCAGCCGATGTTGACGGTGAAGAACGGCTGGATCGGCAGCTGATCGCGCCGCAGCCGCCCGCGGACTGGCGATTGATTCCCATCGGAGAGCGGCGTCTCGATTCTCGCTTCACCAACGCCAATGCGCTGCCGCGGGACGCGCGAAGGCTGCGGCACGTGAAGGACCAGAAGAGCTTCGAGCTCTACTTCCATCAGCGCGTCAGCCGCAAGAATCTCCAGCGTTTCGACCGACAGCTGCTGAAGCTGTTTCCGTTCCTGATCGACCGGCGAGACCCTGCACTGGTCGATAGCGTCTTGCGCGGGCAGCCCGAGCTCGCCGTCGGCGAGGAGCCATTGCATCTGTTCTTGCTGAATTGATGTGAGCTTCGGTCAAGGTCGGCGGCGCTCTGACGCGGGCGAGGCCGTCCGCGGCGTGGCATGCTCCGGCGTGGCCACTGGATCCGGCCGGCGATCGGAGACGACATGATCACGCTGTATGGCTTCGGACGCATCTTCTCCGCGGGAATCGGCGAGACCAAGGACCTCCGGGCGCAGTGGGCGCTCGAGGAGATCGGGCTGCCGTATCGCGTCCACGCGCTCGACCAGACCGCGGGCGAGCTCCGCGGCGACGCCTTCAGCCGGATCAGCCCGTTCCACCAGGCGCCGGTCATCGACGACGACGGCTTCGTGGTGGCCGAGTCGGCCGCGGTGGTGCTCTACCTGGCCGAGAAGGCCGGCAAGCTGATCCCGGGTGACGTCCAGGGCCGCACCCGCGTCGTCCAGTGGTGCTTCGCCGCGGTCAGCACCGTCGCGCCGACCCTGACGTGCCTCGACGTCATCGAGATCTTCGACAGCGACCACGCCGCCCACAAGGTCATGGCGGAGGTGCGCAAGCTCGCCGGCGGCTGGCTCGGCGACGTCGAGCGCCGCCTCGAAGACCGCGAGTGGATCGCCTGCGCCGATTTCACGGTGGCGGACATCCTGATGGCCAGCGTCCTGCGCAGCATCCGCAAGACCGACCTGATGGATCCGTTCCCGAAGGTCAAGGCCTACCACGAGCGCTGTCACGCCCGCCCGGCCTGGCAGCGCACCCTCGGCCTCTACGCCGAGCGACTCGGCGTGAGCGTCGACGACATTCGCTAGAGCACCGACCCGTCAGAACCATCGCGACCATGCTGCCCGAGAACGATCCGGTCATCGCGGCGACCCACCGGAGTAAGCTGGGCGGCATGGGATGTGTCGTTTGCGGAGGACCGATCGCCGAGCCACAGTTTGCGAACGCGTGGGAGCGCGTACGCAAGCTGTATCCGTGCTGCGGCCTGGCATGCGCGGGCCGGTTCGATCCGGATGTCCACTGGCTTCCCGCGGAGAAACCGCTGCCGGCGACGCCGGACGACGAGCATCGGCTCATGCGTGCCGCTGCCGAACGCCTGCGGGCGGGCGACCGGCCGTCGCTCGTGGTCCACGACCTGCTGCTCGCCGGGATCGCGCCACTCGCGCTGCGCAAGCTCTTGACCGACGCAGAGCTGTCAGTCGCCGCCACGGACCGGTGGGTCGACCGTCTCAACGTGCTCGGGACGATCAGCGCCCTGTTCGGCGGTGGCCGGCGGTTCGCCGAACGGAGAGATCGGCGAGATCCCGAGCAGCTGCGCGCGGCTGCGACCGAGCTCGAGACGTGGCGCGCCCGGTTCAGCGAGGGGTGAGCGGCCTGGGCAGCAGCATCTCGAGCATGGTGTCCGGCTCGCGGACCGACTCGGCCTCGAGCCAGGCTCGCGCGTCGGCGCGCAGCGCGGCGCCCTCGTCGCCGCCGATCAGCCGGCCGAGCCGGTCGCGCGCGGCGTGGGCGAACAGGTGGGTGTCGTGCTCGTCGAGCCCGGGCAGCGAGGCGCGGTACTGCGCGATCGCGTGATCGGGGCGGCCCTCGGCCTCGGCGATCAGGGCGTCGAACAGCTGGGCACAATGGATGACGACGGGGACGGCGTGGCGCGGGAACCGCCGCAGGTGGGCGCGGGCCTCGGCCAGCGCCTCGCGCCGGCGCGCCGAGCCGCGCGGGGCGCGGTTGGCGCACGCGACGGCGTGGCGGATGAACGCGGCGCGCAGCATCAGGCCCTGGAGCGGCGGCCGGTCGACCAGCGAGCGGCGGATCAGCTTCCACTCGGGGCCGATCCGCGGGGTCACGTGCTCGGGGTGGCCGCGGTACAGCGCGAGGTCGATCCGCGAGCCGAGCGCCAGCAGGTGCTGGAGCTGGTAGCCGCCGCCGGCGGGGGTCCACGAGCCGATCGCGGCGTCGAGCTCGGCCTCGATCGTGTCGGGCTCGAACCGGGCGAGCCAGGCGATCGGGAACGCGCAGCGCAGCGTCACCGCGGTGTAGCGGTTGCCGTTGCGCGCCGCGGCCTCGACCATCGCGGGGACCCGGCGCGACAGCTCGCCGATCTCGCCCAGGTAGTACAGCGCCCAGCAGCAGAACATGCTGACGGTATCGATCTCGAAGCCGGCGCGGCCGACCACGGTGCGGTAGCTCGCGATCGCGTCGCTGAAGTGGGTGAGCGCGCGGCGAAACCGGCTGTGGATGAAGAAGTCGACGAAGCCGCGCGTGGTCATCAGCTGCGCGGTGGCGGGCAGCTCGTCGAGCGTGGTGGTCAGCTGCTCGAGCCGCTCGAGCAGGCGCACGGCGCGCGTCGACCTGGCGGACACGGCGAGGAAGTCGGTCTCCAGCGCGATCGCGCGCGACACCCGCCAGCGCTCGCCGAGCCGCAGCGCCGACAACAGGAACCGGGTGCCGAAGTCCATCGAGCGGAACGTGTCGACCAGCGCGAGCCCGAACGACACGCCCTCGCAGACGTCGACCCGGGTCAGCTCGGCCTGGCTGATCTCGGCGAGCGAGCGCGCCCGGAAGCCCAGGCCGCGGATCCGGAGCCAGGCCCGGCGCAGCACCATCGACACCAGGCCGCGCAGCGGGGTCGACGCCATCGCCAGCCCGACGCCCGCGAGCACGGTGCGGGTCAGCTCCATGCCCTCGACGACATAGCCCGACTGGAGCAGCGAGCCGGCGGCGCGGCGGCGCAGCTCCAGCGTGGTCGAGGCGTCGGCGCCCGACGCGGCGACCAGGAACTGCTCGGCGGCCTCGCGCGGCCGGCCGGCGTCGGCGAGCGCGTCGGCGAGCTGGGTGCGCAGCGCGCGGCGCTCGGCGTCGGTCCACTGCGGGCCCTCCAGCGCGATCGCGTACCACCGCGACGACAGGTCGAAGTCGAGCCGGGACCGCGCCTCGTCGCCGGCGCGCCGCGCGTAGCCCGCCGCGTGCTCGAGGTTGCCGGCGCCGTACCAGTGGCGCGCGAGCTGCTCGGCCGCGCCCTTGCCGGACAGCGCGATCGCGAGCGCGCGGTGGTGGCGGGCGCGGCGGTCGTCGTCGAGCTGGCTGAGCACCGCGCCGCGGACCCGGGCGTGGTAGGGCTCGATGGTGTCCTCGGCGCGCGACCCCGACATCCGGACCACGCGCTGGGCGCGGAGCAGCGACAGCTGGCGCGACAGCTCGGCGGGCGCGACCGCGCTGATCGACGCCAGCGCCGAGCGGGTCATCGGCTCGCCGGCGACCGCGACCAGCTCGGCGATCATCCGCGCCGCGGCGCCCAGGCCGCCGATCCGCTCGGCGAGCATCGCGTCGAGGCCCTTGCCGGCGATGTCCTCGATCCGGCGGCCGTGCAGGTACCGCGCGAGCTCGATCAGGAACAGCGGGCTGCCGTCGGCCTCGTGGACCAGCTGCACCGCGGTCTCGCGGTTGTCCTCGCCCAGGTGCGACACCGCGATCGCGATCGCCGCCTCGTGGTCGAGCGGCCCGAGCTCGATCAACCGCTGCGCCGCGTCCATCCGGCGCACCAGGTCGACGACCGGCTCGGCGCCCTCGGTCCGGGTCGCGAGCACGAGCAGGACCGGCGGCGGGTCGGGCGCGCGCATCAGGTCGGCGAGCAGCGCGGTGGTGTCGCGATCGACCCACTGCATGTCGTCGAGGAACAGCACCACGGTGTGGCGATCGCCGAGCCGCTGCAGGGTCTCGCGCAGCGCGTTGAACGCGTGGGTCCGGCGCGCCTGCGGGTCGGCGACGATCCGGGTGCGCGGCGCGTCGGCGATCGCCGGCACGCGATCGAGCACCGGGAACAGGGTCGGCAACAGGTAGGCGTCGCGCGGCAGCAGCGCCTGGGCCTGCCTGGGGGTCAGCGACAGCCACCAGTCGCTGAGCTCGTCGATCAGCGGGTCCATCGCCTTGTACGGCACGTCCTCGCGGTCGAGGCAGCGGCCGTGCAGGATCAGCGCGTTGGGCCGGGTCGCGCGCAGCCGCTCGAGGAAGCGGTTGACCAGCGAGGTCTTGCCCATCCCCGACGGCGCGCGGACCAGCGCCACCGAGGCGCGCTTGACCGCGAGCGGCTCGAGCGCGGCGTCGAGCATCGCGAGCTCCTCGTTGCGGCCGGCGAACCCGCCCTCGCGCGAGATGCTGACCAGCGGCGTCGCCATCCGGTCGGTGTCGGCGACCCCGAGCCGGTGCAAGAGCTGCGCCCCGGTCGGCCGGTCGGCGGGCTCGCGCTCGAGCAGCTCGGCGCACAGGTCGTCGAGGTCGCGCGGGACGTGCTGGACCAGCGTCGACGGCCGCGGCGCGGCCTCGGTCTGCTTCTCGAACAGCACGCGGGTCGGCACGCCCTCGAACGGCAGCCGGCCGGTCAGCGCCTGGAACACCATGACGCCCAGGCCGTACCAGTCGGCGGCCGCGGTGAGCTGGACGTCGCCGGCGCACTGCTCGGGCGCCATGTACGCGACCGTACCGACGATCATGCCGTCGGCGCCCTGCCGGCGCTCGAGCTCGGCGACCAGGCCGAAGTCGAGCAGCACGACCCGGCCGTCGCTGGTGACCTGGATGTTCGACGGCTTGACGTCGCGGTGGATCTTGCCCGCGCCGTGCAGCGCGTGGAGCCCGCGCGCCAGCTGGGGCAGGGCGTGGCGCAGCCGGTCGATGTCGCACGGCGTCGGCCGCGGCGAGTTCACCGTGTTGTCCTCGCTGTCGTCGGCGCCCACGAAGCCGGGCGGGATCGGGGTCAGCGTGGTCGGCATCATCTCCGCCGGATCCTCGACCTTGCGGCCCCACAGGTAGGTCAACAGGTCGACCCCGTCGAGCAGCTCCATCGTGAAGAAGCACGAATCCGCGGCGACCACGAGGTCGTAGAGCGCGACCAGGTTGGGGTGCGACAGGTCGGCGAGCGCGCGGAACTCGCGCTTGAGCTGGTAGATCTTCTCGACGTCGGGGTTGGAGATCGTCTTGAGCGCGACCTTCTGGCCGCGCTCGACGTCGTCCGCCTCGTACACCACGCCCATGCCACCGGCGCCGATCCGACGTACCACCTGGTAGCGATCGATGGAGCTGGCAACCTCCTGCATCGCTCGGGCCTGATGCTACTCCAACTATCCGCCGCGCAGGCGCCGCGCGAGCTGGCTCATCGGGTAGACCGTGGCGCGAATTCCATTCCGCAGGCCGAGTGGCCGGACCCCGCGGCCGTGCCGGAACATCGACGCGCGCAGCCGGCGGTCGTCGAGGTCGATCCGCTCGGTCAGCTGCAGATCGGCGAGCGCGGTCGGTCCGCTCCCGGTGTCGATCATCAGCGTGAACCCGGCGCGGCCGGCCGCGAGGTCGGCGTCGAGCCGCGCCAGCCGGCTGCTGCCGCGATCCGCCGCGGCGGGCGGCGGCGGGACCAGCCGCAGGATCACCGGCCCGTGGCCGGTCAACCACCAGGGCGTCACCGTCGAATAGCGGTTGGCGAGGTAGTCCCCGGCGTCGGTGCGGGCGCGATCGCGCGCGGCGGTGGCGAACGACTCGAACGTGCCGAGCAGCAGGTCCTGATCGCCGTACGCGGCGTCGTCCTTGGCGACCGGCTGGAACCGGATGTCGAGGCCGAGCACGTCGGTGCCGGTCGTGTCCTGGCGCTCCAGCGCGCCCGACAGCCGGACCAGCGCCGGGCCGGCGAGCAGGTCCGCGGCCACGTGGCGCGAGGTCAGCCGGGCGCGGCACACCACCCCCTCGGCGTGCACCGCACGCGCGCCGCGCACCAGGCTCACCAGGCCCAGCACCAGGCCGAGCACCAGCCCCAGCACGGCGCCGATCACGAACAGGATCGACAGGCCGATCGCAGCAAGCACCTGCATCCCCGCGGCATCGTCGCCTCCCCGGCGCGCGCGCGCAACGCCGGAGCCACGACGGAACAACCGCGCCGTGACATCGATGTCGCGATCTGGGCGCGTTCCGGCGAAGCAGCGCAGCGTAACGTGCCGAGATCGCTATCGTGGCCGCGGTACGTCGGTTGCGATGGCGCCCCGCCATGCGTGCGATCCAACCCATCCTCGCCGCGCTGGCGGCCGGGGGCGCGGCGTGCGGCACCGGCGCCGTCGCCGACCTCCCGGGCGCCGCACCCACGAGCGGCGGTGCCGGTGCGCCGGTCGGCTGCCTGGCGTCGAGCGAGTGCCCGACCGGCTGGACCTGCAACGACTTCCACGTCTGCGTCGCGCCGCCGCCCGGCAGCGACGGGGGCGTGCCCGCCGAGACCGAGATCGCGCTCGGCCCGCCGATCAGCTCGCAGCGGTTCGTGTACGTCGCGATGACCGCGCAGGGCAAGCTGGCGCGGATCGACGGCAACACGCTGGCGGTCTCGACCACGCCGGTCGGCCCCGCGCCGCGCGAGGTCGCGACCATCCCGGGCAGCGACGGCGCGGTCGCGCTCGACGCGGTCGACGGCACGGCGACCGTGGTCCGCCCGGTGGTGACCGGCGGCGACGGCACGCGCGTGCTGCCGACCCTGCCCGGGCTCAACCGGATCGACATCGACCCGACCGGCCGGTTCGCGGTGATCTGGTTCGACGTCGTCCGCGCGCAGCAGGACGGGACCCCGAGCTCGGGCAGCTTCCAGGACGCCGTGATCGCGGCGCTGTCGCCCGGCCACGAGAGCTCGGTCGCGCTGACCGTCGGGTTCCGCCCGCGCGCCGTGCAGTTCGACGCCGCCGGCGCGCACGCGTTCGTGATCACCGAGGACGGCGTGTCGGTGATCGACCTCGCCGGCGCGATCAGCCAGGGCCCGCGCATCGTGCCGCCGATCGCGGTCGCCGCGCCGGGCGTGTCGCCCGACGATCTCGAGGTCCAGGTCGTCGCGACCGGCGACTGGGCGGCGGTCCGCCAGGCCGGGCATGCCGGCGTGCGGGTGGTAGGTCTAGGGAGTACCACCGCCGGTCAGGTATGGGACGTTCCGCTCGCCGCGCCGGCGACCGACATCGACCTCGCGCCCGACGGCTCGCGGCTGTACGCCGTGGTGCGCGACACCGCGCAGCTCGCGGTCATCGACATCCCGGCCGACGCGATCGACCCGACCGGCATCGACCTCGTCGACCTCGCGCCCGCCACCGTCGGCTCGATCGCGGTGTCGGCCGACGGCACGCGCGCGCTGCTCTACACCAACGCGACGCTTGACCCCCACCTCACCGAGGTCGCGCTCGACCAGCCGGGCTTCCCGCACACCACCTATGCCCTGAACAAGGCGGTGCGCGCCGTCGCGATCGCCCCCGACAGCGCCACCGCGGTCGTGCTGTCCGCCAAGGCGCCCGGCGACCCCGCGACCGCGGGCTCGCTCGACGAGCTGATCGCGCGCAGCTTCGGCTTCGAGCTGGTCGACCTCGCGACCGGGTTCGCCAAGCTCCAGCTGACGCCGGTCGATCCGGGCGCGCCGGCGTTCGCCCCGGGCGGCGCCGCCGCGTACGTCCCGCTCGACGGCGGCGACGCCGCGGCCGCGACCCGCGCCCTGCAGATCGTGTCGACCCGGACCGGCATCGTCCGCACCGTCGCGCTCGGCTCGCCGCCGTCGTCGGTCGGCGTCGTCCCGCTCGCCGGCCAGGCGTTCGTCGCCCAGCGCCACCCGCTCGGCCGGATGTCGTTCGTCGCGCTCGCCACCGGCGCGCTCCGCACCGTCACCGGGTTCGACCTCAACAGCCAGATCGTGGATCACTGACCATGCGCGCTCCCCCCACACGCTCGCTCGCTGCCCTCGGCGCTGCCCTCGGCGCTGCGCTCGCCGCCGCCGCGCTCGTCCCGGCATGCTGGAGCGATGACCGCCCGGTCCAGTGGGATCGCCCGCGCGATCTGCTCGGCCCGATCGCGCTCAAGGCCCAGGTCGCGTACATCGACCCGGCGCTCGACCGCGTCGTCCTGATCGACCTCACCGGCGATCACCCGGCGGTCGCCCACACCGCGATCGGGCGGCGCGCGATGTACGCGGTGCCGAGCGACGACCGCCACCGCCTGTTCGTGATCACGCGCGGCGAGCAGGCGGTCCACCCGGGCGAGGTCGACCAGCCGCCGATGTTCTGGGTCGTCGACGTCCAGCACCCCGGCTCGGCGGTGTCGTACCCGATCGGCTCGCCGTTCGACCGGATCGCGGTGTCGCCCGACGGCAAGCTCGCGATCACCTACTACTCGGCGGGCGGCACCGATCCCGACGGCGTGTTCCGCAACCCGAACGAGCTCGCCGTGATCGACCTGACCAGCCCGCCGGGCGCCGCCAACCCGGCGCTCGACACCATCCGGTCGTTCGGCTCGGTCCCCGAGGGCATCACCCTGTCACCGCCGATGGTGCTGCCCGGCAGCCCCGATCCGGCGCCGCGGACGTTCGCCTTCATCCTGTCGGCCAGCACCCTCACCGTGCTCGACGCCACCCACCCCGATCGCCACGAGGTGTCGATCCGCCTCGACCTCGGCGGCACCGCCGTCGTCCCGCGCCAGGTCGTGTTCGCCCCTGGCAGCGCGAGCGCCTACGTCCGCAGCGACAGCGCGCGCGATGTCCTGCAGGTCGCGCTCGAGCCCCAGCCGCCGGACCCCAGCGACCCGGGCGACAACGACTTCCGCGCCGTCGTCGCCGAGCTCGGCGCCGGCGGCGGGCCGAGCGACGTCGCGGTCTACGACGACGCCGGCGGCCGCCGCGTCGTGCTCGCCGCGACCCCCGACACCCACGAGGTCGTCGTGATCGACGCCGACACCGCCCAGTTCCGCTCGGTCCCGATCCCCGATCCGATCAACCGCGTCCTGGTGTTCCCGTCGGCCGACGGTCCGCCCCACCGCGCCCTGTTCGCGACGATCAGCGCCGCCGGCGCCTCCGCGACGGCCACGGGCAGCGCCGCCGGCGTCGCCGGCGTGTCCCGGCTCTGGCTGCTCGATCTCGATCACGTCGCCGATCCGCTGGCCCAGGTCACGCCCGTCGAGATCGACCTCGGCAAGCCGGTGCATGACGTCGTCCCGGTCCCCGGCCGCGACCTCGCGCTGATCGTCCACGACGACGCCCGCACGGTGCTCGGCGTGCTCGACCTCGCCACCGCGGCCACCGCGCCGCTGCTCGGCGCCGGCCAGCTCGACAGCTATGCGTTCTCGCCGACGGGAGACTACCTGATCGGCGCGACCCACGGCGTCGCGCGGGTCGGCTTCGTCGCGCTCGACAACCTCCACCCGACCGACTTCCGCCTCGACGACGCCCCGGCCCGCGTCCTGTCGACCGCCAACGACAAGATCTTCGTCGATCACGGCGGCCCGCTCGGCCACGCGACCATCATCCCATCGCCCACCGCCGGGCGCGGCGACGCCACCGTGCTCACCGGCTTTCTGACCGCCGGCCTGCTCGACGAGGAGCACTGACATGCCCGACCTGGTTTCCCCGCTGTGCCCGCATCGCGCGCGAGCGCTGTCCAGCCACCCGGTCGGCCGCGTTGCCCTCGCGCTGGCTGTCATGGCCGCTCCCACCGCGGCACGTGCTGATGCCGACGCGGACGCGCCGGCCGATGCGCCCGCCGTCCCGCGCGCCGAGCTCACCCACCACGACGAGGTCTCGCTCGGCGCGACCGCCCGCGCCCTGCGCTCGCCGAGCGCCAACGCGCTGACGGGCGCCAACCTCGCCGGCGCGTCGCTCGGCATCGCCCGCGATCTCGGCCACGACCTCGGCGTCGATCGCGGCTCCTGGCTGCGGCCCGGCCTGACCCTGTGGGTCGAGGCAGGCCTGGTCACCGGCTCGGCCGACGGCACGATGTTCCAGTCGCTGTCGACCTCGATCGACGCGCTCGGCCTGACCGGCGGCCTCGCCGCGCGCTACCG
>DATAPF010000332.1:0-2946 GCA_036265355.1 Kofleriaceae bacterium
GCCGGGGCGCACCGCGACCCGGATCTCGGGCAGCCGGACCCCGCGCGCCGCGGCGTACGCCGCGAGCTCGGCGAGCGGGGCCTCGAGGTTGCGCTGCACGTCGTTGGACAGCGCCTTGAGCGGGGAGACGTAGAGGATCGCCGTATGGTTGCCGAGCGGGGCGTCGAGCCCGGCGCGCACCAGCTCGTCCATGCAGGCCAGGAAGGCCGCGAGCGTCTTGCCCGAACCGGTCGGGGCGGCGATCAGGACGTCCTGGCGCGCACCGATCCGGGGCCAGCCGGCCCGCTGCGGCTCGGTCGGGGTGCCGAACCGCTCGCGGAACCAGCCCGCCACGAGCGGGTGAAACGCGTCGAGGACGTCGACCACAGCACCACAGCGTAGCGCAGGGCGCCGCGGGCGGATACCGCGGGCGCGCTACCTGGGACTGCCGGGATCTGCTCCCACCACGCCGCCCTCGCCGTTGCTGCCGCCGTCGTTCCCGGGGCACGATTGGCTGCAGCCGGTCCGGTTCGCGGCGCCACAGATCTGGTCCGGGGTGAGCTCGATCCCGTACACGTGCAGGTGACCGAGGCGACCGGCGAAGTGCTGCTGGAAGCTCGACTGCAGCGGTTTGGGGGTGGGGTCGTAGCTGGCGCCGATCGCGACGCCGTCCCTGGCGGCGCGCGGCATCGCCGAGGTCGTCTTGCAGCCGCTGAGATCGCCATCGACATAGACCCGCAGCTGGTGGTCGGCCATCCCGTAGGTGCAGGCGACGTGGTGCCAGGTGCCGGCGGCGACCATCGCGTGGCTGTCGACCGACGCGCCGGCGAACCCGCAGTGCACGCTGCCGCTGGTGTTGTAGGCGGCGTCGTACGCGCCGTTGTTGTCGATCAACGAGGACGGACCGCTGGAGAGCCCCCCGTCGGGGGACATCCAGAGGTCGATCGTCAGATCGAGCGTCATGTCGTTGACGTCGAGATCGGGGCGGTCCTTGATCCGGAGCTGCGATCCCGGGCCGAACATGCCGGCGGTCCGGACCACGTAGCCCGTGACCGGCAGCGCGATGTTGGCGAGCGGCACGATGCCGGTGTGCTCCAGGAGCTCGTGCGCCGGCGTCGCGAGGTCGGAGACCAGCGAGCTGCCGCCGAATGACACGCACAGCAGCGGGGCCGGATCGCTCGCGTCGCACGGCGAGGTGGATCCCGATCCGCCGCCGGGTCCGGCGGGCGCGCCGGGTCCGCCGGGGCCGCCGGGGCCGTTCGATCCGCCGGGGCTGCCCGGATCGTCGGTCAGGCCGGCCGGAGAGGAGAAACCACAACCCGCGATCAACCACAGGAGGTAGGCGCAGCGCATGGGCCGAGCTTCCCACGACGCGCGCGCGGTCTCGCTCAAACCTCCTGACGCCGGAGGCCCCGAAGGCTCGCGTAGTGATAGTGGACCTGAGCGTCGCTGTACCGCCAGGTTCGCAGGCGGCAGGTATCTCGAAGTGCAACCCAGTCGCGCCAGTCGGTGGATCGCTGTGCACGCGCCAGCACAGTTGTGCACGCCTCGTCACACGTGCACGGCTGCGGGGTCGGTTGGCGCACCGGAGGCTCGCCCGCGATCACCACCGCGGCGCGCAGCGCGAACCACGGACCGTAGATCGGATGGATCACGAGGCGACTGGGCGCGAGCGCTCCCAGCCCGGTGGCGACGGCGAGGTGCTGCAGCGGGACGAACGCGCCGTCGTACTGGCGGTGTCCGTAGTAGATCCGCGCGCCGGGAAATGCCGCGTCGATCGCGCGCTCGGTGTAGCGATCGAGCGGATCGCGGTCCGCGGCGAGCGCCGGATCGCGCAGCGCGGCCGTGAACGGTGGCCACAGCGCGCGGGTGTTGCCGATCAGGATGCCGAGCCGCTCGGGGCCGGCCAGCACCGCGAGGCCGGGCGCGCGCGCGGCGGCCGCGGCGTCGAACGTGTGGGCGAGGTCGAACCCGGCCGAGGCGAGGGAGCCGAGCGCAGCGAGCGCATCCACGCAGCGACCATGGCACACTCCGGGCGTGCCCGCGCGGCTGTATCACGAGCGCATCGCCCGGAGCGACACCGCGCCCGCGCGCTGGCTCGTGCTGACCCACGGGATCTACGGCGCCGGCAGCAACTGGCGCAGCGTCGCGCGCAAGCTGAACGAGCGACGGCCGGAGTGGGGCGTCGTGCTGGTCGACCTGCGCCAGCACGGCCGCTCGGAGCCCGGCTCGCCGCCGCACACGATCGCCGCGTGCGCCGGCGATCTGCGCGCGCTGTGCGGCGAGCTCGGCGGCGTCGAGGCGATCGCGGGCCACAGCTTCGGCGGCAAGGTCGCGCTGGCGACCCGCCTCGCTGCGCCCGGACCGCGCCAGACCTGGGTGCTCGACGCCAGCCCGAGCGCGCGGCCCGGCGCAGCCGCCGATCCGGCGAACACCGTGATGCAGGTGCTGGAGCTCATGGAGCGCGCGCCGCGCGGCTGGGCCCGGCGCGAGGACTTCGTCGCATCGGTGGTCCGGGCCGGCCACGACGACGGCCTGGCGCGCTGGCTCGCGATGAGCCTCCAGCCCGAGCCGGGCGGCACGCTGGCGCTGCGGTTCGACTTCGCGGCGCTGCGCGAGATGCTCGCGTCGTACTACGCCACCGATCTGTGGGATGCGCTGGAGGCTCCGGGCGGCGATGTCGAGGTCGTCGTGGCCGAGCGCTCGCCCGCGGTGAGCGCCGCGGATCGCGGCCGGCTCGCGGCTGCGCCGCCGCACGTCCACGTTCATCCGGTGGACGCCGGCCACTGGCTGCACATCGAGGCGCCGGCCGCCGTGGTCGACCTGCTCGCGTCGCGCCTTCCGTGATCGAGCACGACCGGGCAGGACCGCGGCGGTGCGTCGCGTCCACGCGTCACTCGCCGCCGGGGTCGCCCTCGGCCGGCTCGATCGCGGACTCGTCGCGCGCCGGCGCCAGCTCGCGCGGCG
>DATAPF010000333.1:0-2841 GCA_036265355.1 Kofleriaceae bacterium
CCTGACGATCGCCCCGCACCGCTCGTCGATGCGACGATCGCCGGCAAGCGTTTCGGCGAGGTCGCCAGCGTTGCGCCCGGCAAGGTCGGCCTGCACGTCACGGTGCGCGCCGCCAGCTGGATCTCGGTCCACCAGCTCACCGTGCTCGGCCCGGGCGACACCGTGCTGGCGACGCGCGCGATCCCGTCGTCGACCGGCGCGGTCCGGTTCGACGACACGATCGAGCTCGACGTCGCGCGCGACGGCTATGCGATCGTCCGGGCTCGTCGCGCGCCGGCGCGCGGGCCTCGGCGATCCGAGGTACCGGCGTTGCATCCGCGATCGGTGGATCCCCGTGCCCCCGATGCCGGTCGAGCCACCGCCCACGGACGGAGCGACCCCGCCGCCCCGCAAGCCGCATCGCCGCCGCCGCTTCGCGATCTGGGCGGTGGTCATCACGGCCTTCATCGCGGTGTTCTGGTGGGCGCTGCGGGGAGGTTCGCCGCGCGGCGGACGGCGCGGTGCGACGCTGGCGCCCGTCGCGATCCGCACCGCGGTGGCGAGGCTCGATGACCTGCCGATCCACCTCGACGCGATCGGCACGGTGACGCCGATCGCCACGGTCTCGATCACGAGCCAGGTCACCGGGCGGGTGTTCGTCGTGCACTACCAGGAAGGCCAGCGGGTGCGCGAGGGCGAGCCGCTGGTCGAGATCGACCCGCGGCCGTTCGCGGCGCTGCTGCTGCAGGCCCAGGGCACGCTGGAGCGCGACCTGTACGTCCTCGACCAGGCCCGCATGGATCGCGATCGCTACCGCGCGGCGTGGGCCCGGCGGGCGATCGCCCGGCAGCAGCTCGACGATCAGGAGAAGGTCGTGCGGCAGGCGGAGGGCACGGTGAAGCTCGACCGCGGCACGGTCGAGTACAACCGGATCCAGCTCGCCTATTGCCGGATCGCGTCCCCGATCACCGGGCGGGTCGGTCTGCGGCTGGTCGATCCCGGCAACCTCGTCACCGCCGGCACCGGCCCGGTGCTCGCAGTGATCACGCAGCTCCAGCCGATCACCGTGGTGTTCGCGATCTCCGAGGACTACCTGGGCGAGGTCCGCGCGCAGCCCGACCACGGCACCGGGCTGCCGGTCGAGGCGCTCGACCGCGTGCAGGCGCGCCGGCTGGCGATCGGCCAGCTGATCACGATCGACAACCAGATCGACACCACGACCGGCACGATCCGGCTGCGCGCGCGGTTCGACAACGCGGACGAGGCGCTGTTCCCCAACCAGTTCGTCAACGCCCGCCTGCGGGTCACCACGCTGCGCGGTGTGACCGCGGTGCCGTCGGCGGCGATCCAGCGCAACGCCGAGATCGCGTTCGTGTACCTGGTCGAGGACGGCCGCGCCCACGTCCAGCGCGTGACGCCGGGCGCGGTGGCCGGCGAGCTGACCCAGGTCACCGGCGTCGCGCCGGGCGCGGTGGTCGCGGTCAGCAGCTTCGACAAGCTGCGCGACGGCGCGCCGGTCGCGATCACGGGGCCGCCGGCCGGGTCGGGAGGCGCGCGATGAGCCCGTCGCGCCCGTTCATCCTGCGCCCGGTGGCGACGTCGCTCGTCATGGCCGCGATCTTGCTCACCGGGCTGGTCGCGCTGACCCAGCTGCCGATCTCCGCGCTGCCCCAGGTCGACTACCCGACGATCCAGGTGATCACGTTCTATCCCGGCGCCAGCTCGGAGGTCGCGGCGACGACCGTCACCGCGCCGCTCGAGCGCCAGTTCGGCCAGATGCAGGGCCTCTCGCAGATGACGTCGACCAGCGGCAACGGCGTCTCGCTGATCGTGCTGCAGTTCGCGCTGTCGCTGAGCATCGACGTCGCCGAGCAGGAGGTCCAGGCCGGGATCAACGCGGCGCAGCGGCTGCTGCCGCCCGACCTGCCGGCCCCGCCGGTCTACAGCAAGGCGAACCCGGCCGATCCGCCGGTGCTCACGCTGGCGGTGACCTCGGCCGCGCGGCCGCTGTCCGAGGTCGAGGACCTGGTCGACACCCGGGTCACCCCGAAGCTGTCGCAGCTGTCCGGCGTCGGCGTGGTGCAGATCAACGGCGGCCAGAAACCCGCGGTGCGGATCCAGGTCAACCCGGCGGCGCTGGCGTCGTACGGGATCGACCTCGAGGCGGTGCGCACCGCGCTGGTCCAGACCAGCGTCAACGCCGCGAAGGGCAGCTTCGACGGGCCGGCCCAGAGCTACCAGATCGACGCCAACGATCAGCTGCAGTCCAGCGCCGAGTACCGGCGCGTGGTGGTCGCCTACCGCAACGGCGCGCCGGTGATGCTGACCGACGTCGCGCAGGTGATCGACGGGGTCGAGAACGCGTTCCAGGCGGCGTGGATGAACGACACGCCGGCGGTGATCGTCAACATCCAGCGCCAGCCCGGCGCCAACACGATCAGCGTGGTCGACAGCATCCGCCGGCTGTTGCCGACCCTGCAGGCCAACCTGCCCGCGGATCTCCAGGTCGCGGTGCTGACCGACCTCACGGTCGCGATCAAGGCATCGGTCCGGGCGGTCGCGCTCGAGCTCGCGCTGACCATCGCGCTGGTCGTGCTCGTGATCTTCCTGTTCCTGCGCAGCGCCTCGGCCACGGTGATCCCGAGCGTCGCGGTCCCGCTGTCGCTGGTCGGCACGTTCGCCGCGATGTACGCGCTCGGCTACAGCATCGACAACCTGTCGCTGATGGCGTTCACGATCGCGACCGGGTTCGTGGTCGACGACGCGATCGTGATGATCGAGAACGTGTCGCGCCACCTCGAGACCGGCGCGCCGCCGCTCGATGCCGCGCTGCGCGGGGCGCAGCAGATCGGCTTCACGATC
>DATAPF010000334.1:0-8701 GCA_036265355.1 Kofleriaceae bacterium
GCTCGACGAGGAACACCGGCACGCCGGCCGAGTCGCGAGCGAGCTCGGCGGACAGCGCGCCCGCCTGCGGGTCGCCGGCGATCAGCGTGGCGACCAGCGCGGCCGCGTCGTCCACCGGCAGCGGCGCCAGCGCCAGCTCGATCCGGCGGCCGGGCAGGCTCGCGGGCGCGCCGCGGCTCGAGGCCACGAACAGCGCGCCCACCGCGGCGAGGTGGCGGAGCACGTCGGCGAGCGCGCCCGTGCTGTCGCCGTCGCCCCACGGCAGGTCGTCGACGAAGAACACCGGCGTGCGCCGGCCGGCGAGCCGCCACACCAGCTCGGCGAACGCGCGCAGGGCGCGGCGGCGCTGCTCGCCCGGATCCGGCGGCACGAGCGCGCGGGTCCGCGCGAGCACCGGGACGCGGTCGAGCGCCGGGAACCGGCGGGCGAGCACCGCGACATCGGGCGGCAACAGCGCCTCGAGGCCGTCGGCGGGCCGGAGCAGCAGCGCGCCGGCCAGCGCGTCGACCAGGCCGTCGATCGCCTGGCACGGCACCGTCTCGCGCTCGTAGCACCGGCCGTGGAGCACGAGGGCGTCGTCGCCGAGCGTGTCCAGGAACGCCTGGATCAGGGTGGTCTTGCCGATGCCGGAGGGCCCGGTCACCACCACCTGCACGCCGCCGCCGCAGCGCGCCTCGGCGAACGCCTCGCGCAGCACGGCGAGCTCGCGCGCGCGGCCGACGAACGGCTGGATCGCGGCCGCCTGCTCGACCGCCATCGTCGCCGCGGACGGAGCGCGCCCGAGCGCCGCCATCACCTCGCGGGCGCCGGCGCGCTCCGCCGGCTCGCGGTGGAGCAGCGCCAGGCACAGCGCCTCGAGGCCGCGGTCGATGCCCGGGTCGTGCGTGCGCGGCGGCGCGGGCGGCTCGACCACGCGCCGGGCCACCATCGCGTGGGCCGAGCCGTCGAACGGCCGCGCGCCGGCCAGCGCCTCGTAGAGCACGACGCCGAGGCTGTACCAGTCGCTGGGCGGCCCGAGCGGCTCGTCGAGCGCCTGCTCGGGCGACATGTACGCCGGGGTCCCGACGATGGCGGCGTCGTGGGTCCGGTCGGGCGCGACGACGCGGACGTCGGTGACCAGGCCGTAGTCGAGCAGGACGACGCGCCCGCCGTCCTCGACCAGGATGTTCGACGGCTTGACGTCGCGGTGCACCTTGCCGAGCCGGTGGATCGCCGACAGCGCATCCGCCGTCTGGTACAGCGCCTCGCGCAGCCGGCCCGGCTCGAGCCGGCCACCCGGCCGCACGTACCGATCGAACGGCGCGCCGCGCACCAGCTCCATGGTGAAGAACCACTGCGCATCGTCGGCGAACAGCTCGTAGAGCCGGACCAGGTTGGGGTGGAGCACGCCCGAGAACGCGCGAAACTCGCGCTTGAACCGGAACACGTCGAGGCCCGCGGTGCGCGCGAGCACCTTGACCGCGACCTCGATGCCGAGCGCGGTGTCGCGCGCGCGGTGGACCGCGCCGTTGCCACCGGCGCCGAGCAGCTCGAGCAGCTCGAAGCGCTCCGCCACCGGCCGCGCTGGCGCCAACGGCTGGAGCGCCTCCATCGAACACCAGTGTCCCTCCGCGCACGCGCGGGGATCAACCATGCGACCGGGTGGCGCTGCGATCCCGCGCCCGCGCTACCGGAAGCGCTCCCAGCGGATGCCGAGCTTGTGCATCCGCGAGCGCAGCGTGTTGGCGTGGATCGCGAGCAGCCGCGCCGCGCCCCGCTCGCCCTCGATCCGGCCCTTGCAGTGGATCAGGGCGGCCTCGATGTGGCGGCGGATCGCCTCGTCGAGCGTGGGGAACGCGTCGCCGGCCGCGCTCACCGGCTCGCCGGAGGGCTGGATGGGGGGCTGACCGCCGGGCGCCCGGGCCACGTCGAGCCGCTCGCCGTCGTCGGGGGCTGCCATGGATTGAGGATAGGTCATGGGAGCCGCGGGATCTACGAAATATCGTGGGTAGCTAAGATAACGGATATGAGGTAGTCATCCGTTATAGCGTCGGTTCGGCTGCTGCCACTCGCCAGGGGTTCCGATGGGTCTCACCGCTCTCCTCGTCCTCGCCGTCACCAGCTTCACCGCGGCCACGGTCAACGGCGCGCTCGGCTACGGCTACTCGTCGATCTCGGTGCCGATCGCGCTGCTGGTCACGGTCGGCCGGGTGCTCAACCCGGCGCTGGTGATCGTCGAGGTCGGGATCAACCTGTACGCGCTGTACTGGAACCGGCGCAGCGCCGGCCGCGTGATCCGCCGCGTGCTGCCGCTGGCGGTCGGCCTGGTGCCGGGCGTGATCGCCGGCGCGCTGCTGCTCGGCCGCGTCGACCCCACCACCATGAAGCTGATCGTGTTCGGCGTGCTGCTGCCGCTGATCCTGGTCCAGGCGTCGGGCCGGCGCTGGCCGATCCGCCGCGAGCGCCGCGCCGCCGTGCCGCTCGGCGCCGGGGTCGGGGTGATCTACGGCATGACGACGATCTCCGGCCCGCCGCTCGCGCTGTTCTGGAACAATCAGGGGTTCGCCAGGGAGGACTTCAAGGTCGCGCTGGCGATCGTGCGGTCGATCGAGTCGGTGTGCGCGCTGCTCGCCTACGCCTACCTGGGGCTTCTGACGTCGGACAGCGCCGCGATCCTGCCGTGGATCGTGCCCGGCGTGCTGATCGGCTTCCCGCTCGGCCACGTGCTGATCCAGCGGATCGGCGTCGAGACGTTCCGCCGGATCTGCATGAGCTTCGACGCCTACATCATCGCGTTCGGGCTGTCGCGCACGCTGGAGAGCGTCGGCGTGCCGCCGGTCGCCGCGTACCAGGTGATGATCGCGGCGTCGATCCTCGACACCACGCTGTTGTGGCTGTTCTTCCGCCGCCGGCAGCCGCCGCTGCTGGAGCCGACGGTCACGCCGGCCGGGTCGGCCGCCGGGTCAGTGTGACGGGCCGGCGTGGCCGGTGCCGCGCCCGGTGACCCGGTCGATCACGTCGCGGATCTCGGCGTCGCCGAGCACGTGGTTGCCGCTCTTGGCGGCGCCGAGCACCGCGGTGACCAGCTCGCGGGTCGGCTCGTAGCCGCGCTTGATCAGCCAGTAGATCACGTTGGACTCGCCCGAGTAGTGGCCGATCTCGATCGACTGCTCCTTGCCGAACATGCCTGCCGGGACGCCCGAGTAGATCCGGTCGGCGAGCCAGTGGTCGCCCTTCTTCTCGGCCTTGATGATCGCCGCGGCGTGGACCCCGGTGGCGGTGCGGAACGCGTCGCTGCCGGCGAGCGGGTACTGCGGGTGGATCGCCACCTGGGTCGCGCGCGACGCGGCCTGGGTCCACTCGAGCAGCTTGCCGAGATCGCGGTCGGGCAGCTCGCCGAGCAGCTTGAGGTTGAGCAGGATCTGGTCGAGCGCGGCGTTGCCGACCCGCTCGCCGATGCCGAGCGCGGTGCCGTGGATGCGGTCGGCGCCGAACTCGATCGCGAAGATCGAGTTGACCACGCCCAGGCCGCGGTCGTTGTGGCCGTGCCAGTCGATCCCGACCTCGGGGCAGCCGGCGCCGTCGAGCACGTAGCGCGTGAACTTCATCAGATTCCGGATCCCGTCCGGCGTGGCGTGGCCGACCGTGTCGCACACGACCAGCCGCGACGCGCCGTGCTCGACCGCGTTGGTGAACAGCCGGGTCAGGACCTCGGGCCGCGACCGCGTGGTGTCCTCGGTGACGTACGACACCGGCAGGTTGTAGCGGCGGCCGAGGTCGATCGCGTCGGCGCTCAGCTTGAGCATGCGCGCCAGGTCCCAGTCCTCGGCGTACTGCCGGATCGGCGAAGAGCCGATGAAGCACAGGATCTCGATCTCGATCCCGACCTTCTGCGAGATGTCGATCACCGCCTGGACGTCGTGCTGGTGGGTGCGCGCCGCGCAGCCCGGCTTGATCCGCAGCCCGCTGGCCTTGATGTGCCCGGCGATCGTGGTGACGTCGTCGATCGCGCGCTGGCCGGCGCCGGGCAACCCGATGTCCATCGTGTCGATCCCGAGGTCGTTGGCGAGCTCGACCAGCCGCAGCTTGTCCTCGATCGCCGGATCGACCACCGACGGCGACTGGATGCCGTCGCGCAGGGTCTCGTCGAGGAACTGCACGCGGCGGCGCGGCGACAGCGGCGCGACCTTGTCGATCGAGTTCCAGTCGTAGATCAGCTCGTGGTCGGTCATGGAAGCCTCGCTTCGCCTGCTTGGCGCTAACTATACTCGGCGGCCCGGGCCGCGCGAGCACCCGCCGCGATGCGTCGCGCACCGGCCGGTCCGCGGGGGTCAGCCGTGGGAGCCGCCGCGCGACAGCCCGAGCTGGACGCGCAGCTTGACGTGCGCGGCGCTGTACGCGAACTCGACCAGATCGCGGTCGAGCTCGCCGATCTCGCGGGCCCCGGCGAACGCGGCCGGCACGTCGCCGCACAGCAGCAGGCCGGCGCGGTCGGCGGTGCGCGACAGCGCCCGCGCCCACACCGACAGGTTGAGGCCGTCGCCGCGCGACAGCAGGCGCAGCGCGGCGGCCCGGGCCTGGACCCGGCCGGCGGCGGGCAGCATCGACACCACGTCGGCCGCGCTCGACGCCAGCGGATCGTCGACCCCGATCTCCGAGCCCGAGGCCTCGCGGAACACCGCGAGCACGATCGCGCGCAGCACCCGGCCGGGGCGCGACGCGCCGACCGCCCGGCCCGGCCACAGGAACGTCATCGCCCGGGCCAGGCGATACACCAGCTCGGGCCGCTCGGGCGCGGTCAGCGCCTCGTCGCCCGCGATCAGCACCGGCGGATCGGCGGCGACGACGTGGATCTGGGTGCCGAGCTCGACCCGCGAGTACACCGGGGCGGCCGGGACGTCGAGCAGCTCGGCGCACATCCGGCGCAGCCGCGCGAACGGCGCCGGCATGTCGTTGTCGTCGATCAGCGTCCCGGTGTCGACGTCGCCATCGGCCAGCGTCATCGGCGCCAGCGCGTGGACCGCCGGGGCGACCAGCTCCATCATCGCGCCGAGCTCGACCCCGTCGTCGGGGTGGCGCAGCATCGCCCAGTGCTCGCGGCCCAGGGTGCGGGCCGGGGCGATCGCCGCACCGCGCACCCGCTGCTGGTCGTAGACCGCCGCCATGTGGGGATCCGCCGTGCCGAGCGCGACCATGGTCGACGCGGCGAGGAACGCGGCGTCGAGGTGACCCGACGCCTCGGCGCTCTGGACCAGCACCGCGCCGCTCTGCGGATCGTCCATCGCGTCGCGCCACTCGGCGCGGATCGGCTCCAGCGTGTCGCGCCGGATCCGGCCGGACGCGCGCCGGGCCAGCCGCTGCACGTCGGGATCGTCGGGGCTGAGCTCGCGCGCGTTCGCCACCGCGGCGGCGCCGGCCTTGGCGTCGTCGAGGTGCTCGAAGTACAGCTCGGCGAGCCGCAGCCACACCTTGACCTCCGCCTTGACCTCGTGGGCGGTCGCCTTGCCGCGCAGCCGGAACAGCAGCTGCTTGAGCAGCTTCTCGTAGCGCCGCAGCTCGCCGTGCTCGATCATCAGCTGCTCGGCGGCCGCCAGCGCGTCGCCGCGCTGCGGATCGAGCTCGAGCGCGCGCTCGAGGTGGAACAGCGCCTCGGTGTCGTCGCTGCGCAGCGCAGCGCTGATCCGGCCCTTGTAGTCGTGGGCCGCCGCGTGATCGGGGTTGATCGCGAGCGCCTGGTTGAGGTGCGGGCGCGCGGTGTCCGCGGCCTCGGGGGTCTGCGCGCCGGCCATCCACTCCGCCCAGCCGAGCGCGGCGTGGTAGTCGGCCTCGCCCGGCGATCGCGTGATCACCGTCTTGATCTGGCCGGTCGCGATCGCCCACTGGCCGCGCGCCATCAGCTCCTCGGCGGCGCGGAACGCGAGCTCTGCGTCGATCCCGGGCGGCGCCGGCACGAGCTCCCCGCCGGCGAGCTCGCGGTCGTAGGCAGCCCGCCTCGCCTCGTCGAGCAGCGTGTCGCGCGCGACCTGGTAGACCCGGCGCAGCTCGTCGAGCTTGGCGCGGTCGCGCGGATCGGGGATCACCGGCGAGTCGCGATCGAGCAGCGCGCAGCGCACCGCGAACGCGGCCTCGATCTCGGCCGGCCGGGCGCGGCGGCCGGCCATCAGCACCGCGTAGTGATCGGCGTTCTGGATCCGCTGGTGCTCGGCGGCGAGCAGCTGGCGCGCCGCCGCGGTGTCGTCGCGCCGCAGGTTGGCGGCCTCGACATCGGCGGTCGACACCACGCCGGAGTCGGGCGCGTCGTCGAACTCGATCGGCACCGCGCCGCCGCCGCTCGCCGTCATCTCGCCGAACCCGAGGTCGTCGAACAGCAGGTCGAACAGCTCGGAGCCCGCGGCCGGCGGCCGGGTCGGTGCGCGCGCCACCGACACCACGCTGAACTCGGACTTGCTCGCGCCCAGCCCGAGCTCGGGCACGGCCGCCGCGATCGCGTCGCACAGCAGCAGCGCGTCGACGGCGATCCGGGCCTGGGCACGCGCCTGGGCGCGGTCCTGGACGCGGTCCTGCGCGCGATCGCCGAACGCGCGCTCGATCTCGCCGATCAGCGCGCGGCTCGCGATCGCGTCGACCGCGGCGTCGCCGAACGCCCGGCGCAGCTCGGGCTCGAGCCGCCGGCCGCGCTCGGTGAGCTCGAACGCCATCTCGTCGAGCCGCGCCAGCCGGGCGAGGTCCTCGACCGCGGTCTCGCGCAGGCCGTCGAGCACGACCTCGACCATCTCGAGCCGGATGCCGTCCTCGGGCTCGGCGCCGGCGTCGAACCGCCACGCGCCCTGCGGCCAGCGCAGCGCCTGGACCAGCTTGTGGCGGGCCTGCTTGCCGAGCTGGTCGATCAGCTGCTCGACCGTCAGGCTGCGCAGCGCGACCAGCGCCTCGCCGAGCTTGATCCCGGCGCGGGCGGCGTGGGCGACCGCGGCGCGGTGCTGGTCCTCGCTGATCACGCCGCCGGACACCAGGAAGTGGCCGAGCATCTCGTCGCGCGGCGACGACGCCATGCTGACCGGGTTGCCGGCGATCAGGTCGACCGACTTCGACACCCGGCCGCGCTTGAGCGACAGCCGGCCGGTGGCGCGCTCCTCGTGGAGGTCGAGCAGCACCGCGGGCAGCGGCCGCATCGCAAGCTCACCCGACCGCGCGACCATGATGCCAGCTTATCACTCGGCGACGTGGCAGGCGGCCTGTGCGCCGTTCCGGAGCACCCGCAGCCGCGGGATCTCCCGGAAGCACGCCTCGGGCTTGACCTTGACCGGACAGCGCGGGTGGAACGCGCATCCCGCCGGCGGGTCGATCGGGCTCGGGACATCGCCCGCCAGCAGGATCCGGTCGCGCCGGGTGTTCGGCCGGGTCTTCGAATCGATCCGCGGCACCGCCGACAGCAGCGCCTGGGTGTACGGGTGGTTCGGCGCCGCGTACAGCGTCTTCGCCTCGGCGAGCTCGACGATCCGGCCGAGGTACATCACCGCGACCCGATCGCTGATGTGCTGCACGATCTTGAGGTCGTGCGAGATGAACAGGTAGGTCAGCCGCTCGGCCCGCTGCAGGTCCTCGAGCAGGTTGACGATCTGCGCCTGGATCGACACGTCGAGCGCGCTGATCGGCTCGTCGCACACGATGAACTCGGGCTTGCACGCCAGCGCGCGGGCGATCCCGATCCGCTGGCGCTGCCCGCCGCTGAACTCGTGCGGGTAGCGGCGCGCGGCGTCGGGCCGCAGCCCGACCCGGGCGAGCAGCTCGGCGACTCGCTCGGCGCGCTCGGCCGCCGACGCCGCCAGCCGGTGGATCACCAGCGGCTCGCCGACCGCCGCGCCGACCGTCATCCGCGGGTTGAGCGACGCGTACGGATCCTGGAAGATCATCTGCATCCGCCGGCGCAGCGGCCGGAGCTCGCGCTGCGCCATCGCGGTGACGTCGATCGCGTCGAACGCGATCCGCCCCGCGCTCGGCTCGTACAGCCGCAGGACGGTGCGGCCGAGCGTCGACTTGCCGCAGCCCGACTCGCCGACCAGCCCGAGCGTCTCGCCGCGCCGGATCTCGAGATCGACCTCGGTCACCGCGCGCACCGTCGCCGGCATCCGGCTGATCGCGCGCCACAGCCGGACGTGCGGCAGCGCGCCCGGCCGCCGCGGCCACGCCAGCTTGACCGGGAAGTGCTTCGACACGCGGCGGATCGCCACCAGCACGTCGGGCGCCGGGACCTCCTCGGCGCCGGTCCCCGCGCTCGCGGCGTCCTCGCGGTCGGCGGCGGGCTCGGCCTCGTCGACCCGGCGCTCGGGGCGCTGGCTCACGGCGCGGCCTCGCTCGCCGGCGCCGCGCTCGCCGTCCCGGCCGGCGGCGCGAGCGGGAAGTGGCAGCGCACCCGCGATGCACCGAGCGCGACCAGCCGCGGCTCCTCGGCGCGGCAGCGCTCGGCGACCGCCGGGCAGCGGTCGGCGAACTTGCAGCCCGCCGGCAGCTCGTCGAGCGCCGGCACCATGCCGCGGATCTCCTGCAGCCGGCCGCGCTCGCCCGCCGGCGCCGCGTCGCCGTAGCTCGGCACCGAGCGCAGCAGGCCCGCCGTGTAGTGATGGCGCGGCGCCGCGAACAGCGCCTCGGTCGGCGCGCGCTCGACGACCCGCCCGGCGTACATCACGACCACCTCGTCGCAGGTC
This sequence comes from Kofleriaceae bacterium, assembly GCA_036265355.1. Taxonomy (GTDB): domain Bacteria; phylum Myxococcota_A; class Polyangia; order Haliangiales; family Haliangiaceae; genus JABFXX01. The sequence goes on from DATAPF010000334.1 coordinate 8,682, forward strand.
TCGGCCACCACGCCGAGGTC
>DATAPF010000335.1:0-29680 GCA_036265355.1 Kofleriaceae bacterium
ATTCGCGCAGGTGATCCTGAGATCGCGGGGAGACCGGGAGATCGACGACGGTGACGAGCCGGACACGACGGGGCTCGAGCACTGGACGGCGACTCAGGTAGTCGTCGAGACGCGCGATCTGGGGGCGTAGCGGCTCGCCTACCTGAGCGTGCGGCGGCCGCTGCCGATCAGCTCGACCAGCACGCGGCGAAACGGCGCGCGGGCGTCGAGCAACGCGAGCACGGCCGCGGCGCCGAGGCGCTGGCGCCAGAGGAGCAGGACGTCGGCCGGCAGGGCGACGCCGCCGGCGGCGAGCACGCGGCCGGTGGCCTCGGCGAGATCGCCGGCGTAGCGGGCGGACCAGTGGAAGTCGCCGTGGCTGGCCAGCGGCGCGGCGAGCGCGCGCTCCCAGTCGCGGTGGGCGGTGGTGGCGAGCAGGTCGGCGCGGCGCAGCAGGCCCGCGCGCGACAGGCCGAGGCGGAACTGCTCGGTGCCGGCCTCGCGGTCGTCGGCGAGCAGGCCCCACCAGATCTCGCGATCGGCAGCCTGGGCGGCGGGGGGCAGCGCGACCGCGCAGCCGAAGTCGAGGCACCAGACCTGGACGCTGCCGTCGGGCTGCTCGTCGATCAGGAAGTTGCCGGGGTTGGGGTCGGCGTTGAGCAGGCCGTGCGCCAGCGGCGAGGCCCAGGCGAAGCCGAAGATCGCGAGCGCGGCGTCGCGCCGGAGCTCGGGGCCGGCGGCGGCCGCCTCGACGACGGTCCGGCCGCGCGCCCGGGTCATGGTCAGGACGCGGGCCGACGAGCGCTCGGCGATCACGCGCGGGAACCGCAGCACGGGGTGGCCGGCCCACGCGGCGGCGAACCGGCCCAGGGCGTCGGCCTCGGCGCGGTAATCGAGCTCGCCGCGCACCGCGGCGCCGAGCGCGACCAGCGACGCGCCGTCGAGCGAGCGGCCGATCTCGGAGCCGGCGAGCCGCCGGACGAACCCGGCGTCGTCGAGATCGGCGCGCAGCGCCTCGGCGACGCCGGGGTACTGGACCTTGACCACGACGGGGGTGCCGTCGTCGAGCGTGGCGGCGTGGACCTGGCCGAGCGAGGCGGCGGCGAGCGGCGCGGGGTCCCAGGTCGCGAACAGCGCCTGGGGCGGCCGGCCGAGGTCGGCCTCGACGACGCGGGCGATCGCGCCGCCGGACACCGCGGGGGCCTGGTCCCACAGGCCGGCGAGCACGGCGCGCGCCTGGGTGGTGGCGCCGGCCCGGCCGCCGAGCGTGGCGCCCGGATCGTAGGCCGCGAGCTGCGCGACCTTGGCGAGGCCGCCCTTGAGCCGGCCGGCGCTCGCCGCCAGCACGCGCGCGGCCTCCTCGTCGGCGACCAGGTCGTCCTCGTCGGAGTGGGTCGGATCGGTGGTGACGATCTGCTTGGCGCGCGCCCACAGCCGGGCCCAGCCGACGCGGCGCTCGGCGCTGCGCCGCTCGGCGGCGGCGCGGCGGCCTCCGGACCCGCCGGAGTCCGAGCCGGCAGTCACCGGACGTCCTCGCCTTCGCGGGCATCCGGCGCATCGCGCGCCTCGCGCTCGGGCGCGCGCGGCCTGGCTTCCCGCGCGTCGCGGCCGTCCTGTGCCTCGCGCGCCTCGCGCGCCTCGCGTGCGTCGCGCTCGGGGGCGCGCCGGGCCTGGCGGCCGGCGTCCACCGGCGGCTCGGTCGGCGGGCGGCCCGGCCCGGACTCGTCGCTCCAGTACAGCTCGACGCGGTTCTTGCCGGTCTTCTTGGCCCGGTACAGCGCGCGATCGGCCTTGCGAACCAGGTCCTCCCCGTCGCGCGCCTTGCTCTCGGGATAGGACGCGATGCCGAACGATGCGGTGACGCGCAGCGTGCGCGACGGCTCGCCGTCGGTGGTGATCCGCATCTCGGCGATCGCGCCGCGGATCCGCTCGCCGACGTTGTAGGCGCTGACCATCTCGGTGCGCGGCAGGATCAGGGCGAGCTCCTCCCCGCCGTAGCGCGCCGCGGTATCGACGCCTCGCATCTGGGACTTGACGACGTTGGCGATGCCGCGCAGCACGCGATCGCCGATCAGATGCCCGTGGGTGTCGTTCAGGTGCTTGAAATCGTCGACGTCGACCATCACGACCGAGAACGAGCTGCCGTAGCGCTTGGTGCGCTCGATCTCCTCCTCGATCCGGGCGTCGAAGTAGCGCCGCATGAACAGCCCGGTCAGGCCGTCGACCATCGCGAGCTCGTAGAGGTGGGCGTTCTGGAGCGCCGCGGCGATCTGCAGCCCGAGCGACTCGAGCAGGCGCTGGTGATCGGCGCGGAACGCCCGCGCGTGACTGCTCTGCACCGCGATCACGCCCTCGCAGACGCCGTACATGAACAGCGGGACGCCGAGCCACGACCGGATGCCGTGCGCCCCGCCGCGCGACGCGATGTCGGGGTCGGCGCTGAGATCGCCGATCCGCCGGGCCGTGCCGCGGGTCATCACCCAGCCGGCCGCGCCCTCGCCCTCCTGCATCGGCCGGCGGAAGAACTTGTCGGTCAGCCGGTCGAAGCCGTCGATCACCAGGCCGGTGCGATCGCCGGCGCGGCGGTGGACCAGCGCGACCGCCTCGGCCTCGGGGATCGCCTTGCAGGTCTCGCGCGCGACCGCCTCGACCAGCTCCTCGAGCTGGAGCGAGGCGGCGAACCGCCGCGCGGTGGCGTTCAAGATCTCGAGGTCGGACACCCGCTCCTCGAGCTGCTTGCGGGTGCGCGACAGCCGCGAGAACACCAGGTTGATCAGCAGGTAGGTCAGCGACAGCAGCACGAAGCCCAGCGGCTGGTCGGGATCGTAGAGCAGCACGAGCACCACGCCGATCGGCATCAGCGACACCTCGGCGACGATCCCGGGCAGCGCCAGCTCGTCGAGATAGGGCCGCCACGCCCTGCCGAGCAGGCGCAGCCGCACGCCCTGCAGCGCATAGTGGCCGGCGAGCAGCAGCGCGTCGATCGCGACCACGCGGAGCGCGACCGCGACGGTCTCGCCGTGCCGGCCGACCAGCGCATCGGCGTGCCAGACCCAGCCGCTCAGCGCGACCAGGCCACCGGACATGCCGCCGAAGTACAGCACGTAGCCGAGCTCGGTCCAGCTCACCGCGAGCTCGCTGCCGCTGCGCCGGCGCGCGTAGTACAGCCGCGCCGCAGCATCGAGCGTGAGCGCGGCGGCGACGATCCGGCCGGCGCCGAACGCCCCGACGCACAGCGTGGCCGCGACGTAGTACGCCGAGTCGAGCGACAGCACGCTGCCCTCGACCAGGCGGAACGCCAGCGCGCGCGCCGCCAGGATGACCACGATGAACAGCGCGATCCACAGGATCGGCGTCGCCGTGGGCCGAGGTAACTGGACCAGCGGCGGCAGGCCGAGCACGACCACCCAGCCGGCCAGGCCGAGCGCGATCGTGAACAGATGACCCCCCGAGCGTGTCACACCGGCTACGTATCACTCTACGCTCGCCGAAAGCGCGAACGGCCCTCGGTGTCGGAGGGCCGTGAAGGCGGAGTCAAAAGTGCCAGGAGGTGCCGCTGCGAAATAGCCCGCCACGAAGCGCCGGCGAAGCGGCGTCCGGGCATCTCTGAACGTTAGATGTCGATGATGACCACGCCGCGCTCGCTCTCCTCACGCGGCGGCGTCACGGCCGGACGATCCCCGCGGTCTGGACGATGCCGATCGATCGGCACCTCGACCCTCCCACGCTCGCCCTCACGGCGTTGCTCCTCTTCTTTCTTGAGGATTTCTTCGATGATCCAGGGATCCAACATAGCGGACCGCCTTTCGGAGGCTGATGTGCGGGCTAACTAGTCGAACGCACGCTCTTGTATCCGTAGCGCCTGTGCTCGGATGGTGCAACCCATGGGCCTTGGGACGTTGTTTCTCGCGTAATTATTCTAACGCATCGAAATTCGAGCGTTCCACTTCACAGGTACGAAATCCGTGCCCGACGAGATCGGCGGAAAACCCGGCGGTGCGCCGGGTGCTGTGAACCCCATAACGCAAAGAGCCGTCGCCGTTTCTCCAGCACGGGCGCGCCGTTGAACGGTTCACGCGCGCTCTGACTTTTTTGCGGACCTCCGCCGGGAGCGCCCACGGGGAGTGAACCACCCGGGTTCCAGTCACCCCATCGCGAGGACCAGGGTGCAGCGGGCTCGTTCACGTCCACGCGTTCGATCGATCCGGGGGACACGCACGCACTGTCGGTGCCTCCGGATCCACTGGGGGCTGTGCTCCCATCGTACACGCGCGTCGTGCGCTCCCGCGCCTCGGACCCCGCGTGCGCCGGCGCCGTCAGTCCAGATCCTTGAGCTTCCAGGCGCCGTCTTCCTTGAGGAACTGCACCGTCGAGTGCTCCCCGTAGCTCATCCGCGCGTCGTTGCCGCGCTCGGTGATCGGCTCGTCGACGTTGGCCTCGAGCGTGTTGATCAGGCTCTCCATCTGCTCATGCGACGGGCCGGTGAACTGGGCCTTCATCTTCTCGGCGTTCATCTTCTCGCGGTAGCTGTTGGGCACGAACCGCAGCATCACCTCCCAGCGCTCGAGCCGGTAGGCGCGGATGAACGAGCGCAGCGCCGCCTTGGGCGTCGACTGGTCGTAGAACCCGAGCGGATAGGTCGCGATCCGCCACTGGCCGTCCTCCTGGACCAGCCGCATCGTGTCGCCCAGGCCGTACTCGAACTCGGCCGAGACCTCCATGCTGCCCTTCTTGCCGCGCAGCCGATCGGCGGTCTCGTTGACCTCGCGCGCGTTGTCGCGCATCGTCCGCACGTAGTCCTCGCGCGAGATCTTGACGCGAAACCCCGACGACATCAGGTCGTACGCCGCGGCGAAGTCGTGGTTCTTGAGCGCGATGCTGTAGCGATCGAGCGTCTGATCCGGGCCGGTGCCGCGCGCGCACGCCGCGGTGAGCCCGAGGATCCCGAGGACGAGGCCGAGGACGACGCTACCGGCAGGACGACCCCGCATGTGGTGCCGTTATAGCGGCCCGCGGCGCGATGCGCCAGCCGGATCCAGCCGGGTTCCCTCGGCGAGCCCGACGGCGCATCACGCCAGCGCGGCACCGCGCGCCCGCATGTGGTCGGCGGCGAAGCTCGCGGTCGCGGCGATCATCGCGAGCGCGGCGATGCCGAGCCCCACGGTCGGCACCCACATCGCCAGGCGCAGCGTCGAGCGCTGGGAGATCTCCCCGATCACCCACGACGCCGGCGCGGTCCCCAGCATGTGCATGGTGAAGATCACCAGGCCCTGGGCCGTGACGCTCTTGCCCGGCGGCGCGAGATCGTCGACCGACGCCGCGATCGGCGCGTGGTACCAGCTCATGAAGAACACCGTCGCGACGCCGACCGCGTACAGCGCCGCGCTGTTCGGCAGCTCGATCGACAGCGCTGCGCACGGGATCGTCAGCGCCATCCCGAGCGCGATCGTCCACAGCCGCCCGCTGACCCACCGCCGGCGCAGCCGATCGGCGATCCGGCCGCCGACCAGGATGCCGCCCAGCCCGCCGAACAGCGTGAACACGAGCAGCCGCACGGCCTCGGCGTCCGTCATGTGCTTCTCGCGGGTCAAGAACTCCTTGAGCCACGCGGCGTAGCCGCCGGTCGCGAACGCCATCGCAGTCGCCGACACCATCACCCGGCGCAGCGTGCGGATCGCGAGCAGCGCACCTGCGTCGGCGACGAACAGCTGCGCGAGCTGCGCGAGGTAGCGCCACCACCCGACCGCCGGCGGCGGCCGGCGATGGCGCGGCACCGGCAGCGCGATGATCCACACCGCGAGCGCCAGGCCCGGCACGGCGAGCACCACGACGACGGCCGGGAACCCGAGCGCGGTGCCGGCGGCGAACCCGACCACACCGCCGAGGAACAGCCCGAGGTTGAACAGCGACATCCGGCTGGCCTTGTGCGGGCCCTCGAACACCTCGCCGAGGATCGAGTTGGCGACCGGCACCACCGCGGCGGTGCCGAGCCCGACGCACGCGCGCGACACCGCCAGCCCGGCGTAGCTATGGCCGATCGCGCCGGCCGCCCCGGCGACGCTCGCGAGCACGATGCCGACCGCGATCACGTGGCGGCGGTCGTAGCGATCGCCGGCCCAGCCGAACGGCAGCGTCGCGGCGGCGTGCGGCAGCATGAACAAGGTCTGGAGCAGCCCGAACTGCGCGTCGTCGAGCCCGAACCGGGCGTGCAGATCCGGGAACACGACCAGCAGCTCGTTGCGCACCGCGTACGCCACGAGGTTGGCCAGCGTGAGCGCCCCGAGGATCTCCAGCTTGCGGGCTCGCCCCGGCATCCCGTCACCATAGCCCGCGGCCCGGCGATGTCACGGTGCGGCCGCGCTCTCGTTGATCACGATCTCGTAATCGTCCTCGCCGGGCAGATCGGCGCCGCGGACCCGGATCACGGCGTGCGCGCCGGGCGGTACCGTCATCACGAGCTTCTCGGCGGCGCCCTTGCCGGGGTGGTCGACCTTCTCCATCAGCTTGCCGTCGATCAGCAGGTCGATCGCGAGATCGAGATCACGCGGCGTGTCGATCGAGACGTCGAACGTCCGGCTGGTGTCGGCCGGTGGCACCGCGAAGCAGTCGACGTCGCCGGTGCTCCAGTGCGCGCCCAGGCTCTTGCGATCCGCCATCGAGGTCGCGGTCTCGGGCGTATCGTTGGGCTCGACCTCGCGGTCCGGGGCCTGTACCTTGGCGGTGACCCGGAGCTGGTAGGCGGTCTCCGGGTTGGAGCGATCGCCGCGCACCGTGAGGTAGTAGAACGGCGGGGCGCCCGGCGGCCCGCTGGGTGTGAAGCCGCGCACGGCCAGCGCGGCGCCGCGCGCGCCCTTGCGGGTCACGATCGGCTGGCCGATGCCGTCGGCGATCTCGAGCGACAGCGCGACGCCCTCGACCGCCGTCAGCTCGACGTCGAGCGCGTTCGCGTTCTTGGCCGACAGCGTCTCGACCGAGATCTTCCAGACGTCGGCATCGCCGGACCAGCCGAGGTAGCCGCTGCCGGTGTCGCCGGCGATCAGGTCGTTGGCCTCGCCGCGATCGTCGTCCGGCTCGTGCTCGAACCCGGCCGCCGGCGCGGCCATGACCGCGGTGATCTCGTACGGCCCGCCGGCCGGCCGCACCGGCTCGGGCGCCGGGCGCTTGCCCGTCCGCTTCTTGGCCGCCGGCGGCGGCGGCTTCTTCGCGGTCACCACCGCGGTGTAGCGCCCCGGCGTCACGCCGAGGTTGGGCACGCCCTCTCGGATCCGCGCGCCGGTGCGATCCGAGCGCGCGATCACGGTGCCGCTTCCGTCCTCGATCTCGAGCACCGGGTCGAGCGCGTCGTGGCCGTCGACCATCACCGACAGCGCGCCGGCCTGGGTCACGTCGATCCGGTAGCGGTCGACGTCGGTGTCGGGATCGATCTTGCCGTGCACGGTCGCGCCGAGCGGCAGCACGGTCGCGACCTCGTTGCTGTCGTTGGGCTCGACCTCGTCGGAGATCGTGCCCGGCGCGCCCCCGTCGGGCACGACCGGCGCGGTCACGACCTCGACCGCAGCCGCGTCGCCGGCCTGCCGGTGGGTCGGCTTCTTGCCGCAGCCGCACGCCGCGAGCGCCGCGGCGAGCGCCAGCGCCTGCCGGGTCCTGGCGAGTCTGGCCGTCACGCGACCTTCGACCGGTCGACGAGCCCGGCGAGGAACTCGGCCGACGACACCACCTGGCCGTCGACCCGGATCTCGCCCTTCATCTTGAAGATCTTGCCCTTGCGCAGCGGCACGACCTCGATGATCAGCTGATCGCCGGGGATCACGGCCTTGCGGAACTTCACCGCGTCGATCGCCATGAACAGCATGACGTGGGTCGCCGGATCGAACGCGACCGTCTGCACCGCGAGGATCCCGCCGGCCTGGGCCATCGCCTCGATCTGCAGCACGCCCGGCATCACCGGCGCGCCCGGGAAGTGGCCCTGGAAGTACGGCTCGTTGAACGTGACGTTCTTGAGCGCCCGCACCTTATCGGCGCCGACCTCCAGCACGCGATCGATCAGCAGGAACGGGTAGCGATGCGGCAACAGGCCGAGGATCTGCTCAGCTTTCATCGCGACGTCAGGCGCCATATGCGCCTGGTTGTATCACCCGATCGCGGTTACTTCATCTCGGCGTTGACCCGCTGGGTGAGGTCGATCGCCGAGTCGGCGTACATCGTCTGGGCCTTGTCGATCACCACCGTGATGCCCTCGGCCTTGGCGATCAGGGCGATCTTCGGCTTGGCCTGATCGAACAGATCCTGGTTCAGCTTGGCGTAGTCCTGGGCGAGCTCGCGCTCGAGCTTGAGCTTGGTCTCCTGGAGGTCGACGAACTTCTTCTCCAGCCCCTGACGCTCGGCGTCGAACATCTCGGGCTTGAGCACGGTCTTGCGCTTGATCAGGTCCTCCTGGGCCTTCCTGAGCTCCTCCTCCGCCTTGGACAGCGTCGCCTGCTTGGTCTTCTGGCTCTTCTCGAACGCGTCCTTGGCCCGCTTGCCGGCCGGGGTCGTCTGCACCATGTTGTCGACGTCGACGACGGCGATCTTGGTGCCCTCCGGCACGGCGGATCTTCCGATCCCACCGAGCAGCGGACTCACCATCAGACCAATGCCAAGACAAGCCAGAGCAGCATAACGATTCATGGCAGACCTCGAGCGCTTCATACGACGATTGGACCGCGGTTCCAAGACGGAATTCATGCGCAGCGTAGCATCGCGGAGCCCGGCGAGCCGGCCGGCCCGGAGCTGAATCAGAGGAAGTTCCCGATCGTGAACTCGAACACCAGCGGGTCCTCGTGGATGAACGGGGTGTCCTGGGGGTCCAGCGGGATGCCCCACTCGAACCGCAGCGGGCCGATCGGCGAGAACCACCGGAACCCGAAGCCGACCGACCTGCGCAGGCCGGAGGTCAGCGAGTCGAGCGCCCGGAAGCACGGATCGAACTTGATCGAGACCGCCGAGTTCTTGCGCTGCAGGCCGGAGCAGTAGCGATCCTCGAGGTTGTAGGCGTTGCCGGCGTCGAAGAACACGACGCCCGAGATCCCGATCTTCTTGAACAGCGGGAACTCGACCTCGCTGTTGAAGATCACCTGCATGTTGCCGCCGAGCGGCAGCACGCCGAGGGTCTGGCCGACGTCGCCGGGCGTCTGGGTCAGCAGCTGCGGGCCGAGCGAGCGCGGCGCGTAGCCGCGGATGTCGAAGATACCGCCGACCAGGTAGCGCTCGCTGATCGGCACGCCGAGCGGATCGGTCGAGGTCGTGACCCCGACCTCGAGGTTGCCGTGGAACACGAACGGCCCCCACAGCTCCCGGTAATGGCGGATGAAGCCGCCGACGCGGAAGAACTTGTTCTCCGAGCCGGTGTACTGGTTGGCGACCTCGACGAACGCGGTCTCGTACCAGCCGTTGGTCGGGAACAGCCGGTTGTTGCGCGAGTCCCACTGCAGCGAGCCGCGCAGCGACGACGTGTAGCCGCCGCGGAACAGGTTGGCCACGCTCGTCGCGGCGATCGGGATCTGGGTCGCGCCGAAGCTGGTGATCCCGCCGGTGCCGGTCGTGATGCTGACGTCCTCCAGCTTGTAGATCAGGAACGCCCGGGCCTCGTACGACAGCGGATAGCCCCAGGTCAGCTGGCCACCCGACGAGTTGCGGAAGAACGTGCCGAACCCGATGCTCTGGTTGTAGAGGTCGATGCCGAACGTCCACAGCGTGTCGAGGAAGTACGGCTCGACGAACCGCAGCAGGAACAGCTGGCGCAGGCTCGACAGCTGGGCCTGGACCGACAGGGTCTGGCCGCGGCCGAACAGGTTGTTCTGCGAGATCTGGGCCTGGGCGATGAAGTTCTCGACCGACGAGAACCCGGCGCCGATCTGGAACGTGCCGGTCGGCCGCTCGGTGACCTCGACGTTGACCTCGACGAACTCGTCCGAGCTGCCGCGCTTGGTCGACACCACGACGTTCTCGAAGAAGCCGAGCGCGGTGATCCGGCGCTTGGAGACCTCGAGGTTGGTGTTGTTGAACAGATCGCCCTCGGAGATCTTCATCTCGCGGCGGATCACCTTGTCGCGGGTCTTGGCGTTGCCGCGGATGTTGATCCGCTCGAAGTACGCCCGCTTCCCCCGCGCGACCTCGTAGGTCAGGCTGATCTTGCGGTTCGGCAGGTCGACCTTGGTCAGCGGCGAGACGTTGGCGTACGCGTAGCCCTGGTCCTGGTAGTACGCCGACAGCTTCTCGCGGTCCTCGGAGATCAGCGTGCGGGAGAACGTGCTGCCCGGCCGCATCTTGATCTTGCCGAGGTTGTCGGCCGGCGTCCCGATCAGGTCGCCCTTGAAGTTGACCTGGCCGATCGAGAACACCGGGCCCTCGTCGATCGGGATCGACAGGTACATGTACTCCTTGTCGCGCGACAGCCGGAGCTGCGGCGTGCCGACATGGACGTTGGCGTAGCCCTTGTCCCAGTAGTGCGCCGACACCAGCAGCAGATCGCGCTCGAACGCCTCCTGGCTGTACACGCCGGAGTCGTTGAGGAACGACAGCGCGTCCTCGCGCCGGGTCTGGATCGCGAGCCGGAGCTCGTCGTCGGAGACCGACCGGTTGCCGATGAACTGGACGTCGCGGATCTTGACCTTGGCCTTCTCGTCGATCTTGAACCACACGTCGACCTCGGCCTCGTTGACCGGCTTGAGCTCGTAGTCGACGGTGGCGAGGTAGAACCCCTTCTGGACGTACTGGTCGGCGATCTTCTCGCGGTTCTTCTTGATCTTGGCGATGTCGACGATGGTGTCGAGCTCGAGGTCGATCACCTCGTTGATCTTGTCGAGGCCGAGCTCGTGGTTGCCGGCGACCAGCACCTTGCGGATCGACGGCTTCTCCTTGACCGCGAAGGTCAGCGTCACCCCGCCGGCGGTGCCGATCTCGGCCTCGACGTTGACGTCGGCGAAGAACCCCATCTTCCACATCGCCCGGATGTCCTCGCGCAGCTTCGCGGCGTCGAACAGCGTGCCCGGCTTGGACAGCAGCTGGACGCGGATCGCGTCGTCCTCGACCTTGCGGTTGCCGCGGAACTGGACGCGCTCGATCGGCCGGCCCTGCACCGCGGGTCCGGGGGTCACCGGACCGCCGGCGGCGGCCTGCGAGCTCGCCGGTGGGCTCGCCGGTGGGCTCGGTTGTGCGATCGCGCGGCCGACCCGACCGCCGGGCAACCCGGCGGCGAGGCCGATGAACACCGCACATGCCAGATACACCAACAGGGACCGCTTCACGGGACCGCTCCTGCGTCGGTTGGCGGGACGGGATCGAGGGCCGGCTCGGACGCCGGGGTGGCCAGGGCGTGATGCCGAGGGGCGCCGTCCTCTTCGACCAGGCGCCCCCCGTCGACCATGCGTAGCTGGCGCGGCATGAGCACCGCCAGATCGGGGTTGTGGGTCACGACCAAGAGCGTCGAGCCGCGCTCGCGGTTGAGCTCCAGGAACAGCTGGTGGATCGCCATGCCGGTCGAGCGGTCGAGGTTCCCGGTCGGCTCGTCGGCCAGCAGCAGCGACGGCTCGAGCACCATCGCGCGCGCCAGCGCGACGCGCTGCTGCTCGCCGCCGGACAGCTCGCCCGGCCGGTGGGTGAGGCGATGCGCCAGCCCGACCCGCCCGAGGATGTCGCGCGCCTTGCGCCGCGCCCGATCGGTGGTCATCCGCTGGATCAGCGCGGGCATCATCACGTTCTCCAGCGCGGTGAAGTCCGGCAGCAGGTGATGGAACTGGAACACGAAGCCGATCCGGCGGTTGCGAAACTCGGCGAGCCGCGACGGCGACATCGTCGTGAGCTCCTCGCCGTCGAACTTGATCGAGCCCGCGGTCGGCAGGTCGAGCGTGCCGAGGATCTGCAGGAGCGTCGACTTGCCGATGCCCGATGCGCCGACCACGGCGATCATGTCGCCGGGCTGGAGGGTGAGGTCGACGTCCCACAGGATCGGCAAGGCCTTGCCGCCATGGAAGTACGCCTTGCCGAGCTTCTCGACCACGATGTGGGCGCCGTGCCCGCGCGCCGCGTCGGGATCGGTCGCGGAGGGGGTCGGCAGCGCTGGCTCGGAGGCGTCGGTCACAGAGGAATCTCTAAGAGGCGCAGGACCTTACTCATGTGGCGCTGCAGGTGTCAACGCGCGATGGGACCAATGCCGAGCCGCAATGGTTGCCTGCACCTGCGCGTCTATCGGAGCCTGCGCCGCCCGCGTGCTCTGCCGTCAGAACCCGACGAGGATGCCGAGGCCCCAGATCCGTGCGGTGGCATCCACGGTGATCCGCGGCGAGTCCAGGGTGGCGTGGTGGACGTTGTAGTCGATGAACAGCGAGGCGTTGGCGATCAGCGCGTCGAGGTGGTACTCGAACCCCGCGCCGACGAGGTAGCCATCGCCCATCAGGTCGACCGCCTGGTTGACCGCATCGCTCTGGTTGAGCCAGGTTCGCTCCAACCCCGCGCGCGCGAAGGCTTCGAAGCCGTTGCCGAGCGGGAGGTTGAGCTTCGCGGAGCCCGACAGCTGGTACGCGGTCTTCTCGCCGAAGTTGTTGGTGAGGACGGTGAAACCGTTGAGCGCGCCCTCCAGTGACACGTGCCCGAACCGGATCCCCGCCAGACCGCGCAGGCTCCGGCCGACCGGCTGCCCCTCGCCCTGCACGAACTCGTCGTTGACTCCCGGCGCGCTCCCGAGGGCGACGCCGAGGTAACCGCCCGCCCACGCGGGGGAAGAGATCGCGAGACATCCGGTCAGGACCAGCGCGGTCTTCATGGGCCGCTTTCAAGCACTCCTCGTGCCACCGCCAACCGGGCGGATTCACGGACCCACGATGTGGGTGCTGTGACCAGATCTTCACGGGTCCGGACGCTAGTGGCGCATCCCCGCAGCGGGGCGCACCCGCGCGGCCACCACCGCCGGGTACAGTGTCGCGCCGATGCTGATCACGATGCCCGCCGCGGCGGCGGCCACCACCGACCCCGGGTCGACGTGCACCGGCAGCCGGTCGATGTAGTACACGTTCTCGTTGAGCGGGAAGCCGTACACGCTCAGCGCCCAGCAGCCGATCAGGCCGGTGCCGACGCCGAGCACCGTACCGATCAAGCCGATCATCAGGCCCTGGATCGCGAACAGCTGCGCCACTCCCGCGTCGCTGGCCCCCAGCGTCTTGAGCAGCGCGATCTCGCGGGCCTTCTCGACCACGACCATGATCAGGTTGCCGACGATCGAGAACGATGCGACCAGGATCACGATGCCGAGCACGAGGAACATCGCGATCTTCTCGAGCTTGAGCGCCGAGAACAGGCTGCGGTTGAGCTCCTTCCAGTCCTGGACCCGGTAACCGGGGCCGAATGCCGCCTGGAACCGGGCGACAAACGCCTCGCTGTCATACGGGTTGGTCACCCGGACCTCGATGCCGTCGACCGCGTCGCCGCGATCGAGGAACTCCTGCAGCGAGTCGAGCGTGACGTAGACGTACTTGAGGTCGTACTCGTACATCCCGGTGAAGAACGTGCCGGCGACCCGGTAGTCGCGGTTGAACGGGATCGGCGTGCCGGTCGCGTCGGGGTTCGCCGGGTCGGACAGCGGCGACACCACGCGGACCTCCTCGCCGGTGTACATGTGGGTCTGCTTGACCAGCTCGCGGCCGACCAGGATGCCGGGCAGCGACTGCGTGCGCCGCGAGATCGACGGCGAGTCGAACGGCGGCTCGATCACCTTGACCGCGTCCTGCAGGTAGTCGGGCTGGCTGTAGTCGGCCGGCGGTTCGTCGGACGTGATCAGATCGCGCGGCGGCGGATCGACCACGGCCGGCGCGCCCCCCGAGCCGGTGCCGGATCCGGCCTGGCCGGCCGGCGCGCGAGCGCCATCGCCGGGCGGCGCGCGCGGCGGCCGCGGCGGTGGATCGTTCTCGCCGATCACCCGCACGGCGTCGCCGCCGAATGCGTCGCCGCCATCCGGCGCGTCGCCCGCCCCGGCGCCGGCGCCGGATCCGGACGCGCCACCGTCGTCCGCCGGGCCCGTCGACCCCGACCCGGATCCCGGCCCTGGGCTGGAGAAGTCGATCGGGTCACCCGGCGTCGGCATGTCCGCCGGCGGCGGGTCGATCACCGGGCCGGTCCGCGGGTGCTGCGGCACGCGCAGATCGCGCGCATCGTCGATCAGCGGCTGCAGCCGCTTCATCGCGTCGCGGTCCTCGAGATCCGACACCAGGTCGGTCACCTTGCCGACCGTCGCGGGATCGATGCCCTTGATGATGACGGGCATCCCGGAGCCGCTGGCCGCGATCACGACCTCGCTCACCGCGTACGGCGTCGACGCCACGACCCCCGGCATCGCGTCGATCTGGGCCTTGACCGCGCGCCAGTCGACGAAGTCGCCGTCCTCGCGGGCGATCTGGATGTGGGCGTTGGACCCGAGGATCTTCTCCCGCAGGTCGGATTCGAAGCCGCCCATCACCGACAGCACGATCACCAGCGCCGCGGTACCGATCCACACCCCGCCGATCGGCACGGTGGTGAAGAACGTGAACCGCGTGCGCAGCAGGCCGAAGAACACCGAGAGCCCGGCGACCCCCGCCCCGAAGCCCGACACGCCCTTCAGCCACTGCGCGACCGTGGCCATCCGGTCGAGATCGAGGTGGAGATTGGCCAGCATGCCGTGGCCGAGCAGGAGGTAGACCGTGAGCGACGGCGCGAACAGCGCCACGCCGACGATCCCGGAGATCAACAGCAGCTTGGAGTGCGGCAGCACGCCGAAGAACACCACCGCGACGAAGAATCCGACGGCGACCAGCTCGGCGAGCGCGAGCGGATCGTAGCCGCGGATCGGGTCGAGCGCGACGAACGCGTGCAGCAGCGCGACCAGCGCCAGCGCGACGAACGCGATCACCAGCAGCCAGAGGGTCTGCGGCCGGAGCTTGCGGCGCTGCTCCAGCAGGTAGCGCCAGGCGACGAACGACTTGTAGCCCAGGCCGAAACCGGAGCGCGAGACCCACACCCCCGGCCGGTTCGCGATCTTCTGGTCGTCGTTCATGCCTCGGTCCACGGCTCGGGCCTTACTCCGGACGCATCAGCGGGAACAGGATCACGTCGCGGATCGACGGCTGGCCGGTCAGCAGCATGACGACCCGATCGACCCCGACCCCCTCCCCGGCGGCCGGCGGCATGCCGACCTCGAGCGCCCGACAGTAGTCCTCGTCGTAGTCCATGGTCTCGGCGGCGCCCGCCGCCCGGGCGCGGACCTGGGCGAGGAAGCGCGCCCGCTGGTCGTCGGGGTCGTTGAGCTCGGAGAACCCGTTGGCGATCTCGCGGCGGTTGATGAACAGCTCGAACCGATCGCAGAACGCGCCGTCCTGGTCGTTCTTGCGGGCGAGCGGCGACACCGCGAGCGGGTACTCGGTGAGGAACGTCGGCTGGATCAGCCTGGCTTCGGCGGTGGCTTCGAACACGAGGTACCCGAGGTGGCCCGCCGCGATCCGCCGGGTCTCCCGATCGGGATAGCGCTCCACGATGCCGCGCGCCAGTGCCGGCCGCTCTGCGGCGTGCTGCCACGCGGCGTGCGGGGCGGCCGCGTCCGTGCCGAGCGGGTCGTTCAGCCCCCCGAGCAGGGCGCCCAGCGCGTCGCCCGCCGGCACGCCGGCCGCGATCGCGGCCTCGGCGGCGAACACCGGATCCTCGAAGATCCGCGAGGCGTCTGCGACGCCGCCGAGCTCGCGCACCGCGTCGCGGATCGCCAGCCGGCGCCACGGCGGCGCGAGGTCGATCTCCACGCCGTCCCAGGTGACCCTGGTGCTCCCGGTGATGTCGCGCGCGAGCTCTCCGAACATCTCCTCGGTCATCGCCATCAGGTCGGTGAACGTCGCAAATGCCTGATAGAGCTCGAGCATCGTGAATTCGGGGTTGTGCTGGCGCGACAGCCCCTCGTTGCGGAAGTTGCGGTTGATCTCGTAGACCCGCTCGAATCCGCCGACCACCAGGCGCTTGAGGTACAGCTCCGGGGCGATCCGCAGGTACAGATCGATGTCGAGCGCGTTGTGGTGGGTCGTGAACGGCCGCGCCGCCGCGCCGCCGATGATCGGGTGCATCATCGGGGTCTCGACCTCGAGGAAGCCGCGCGCGTCGAGGAACCGCCGCATGCCGCTGACGATCCGCGACCGCCGGCGGAACACCTCGCGGACCTCGGGGCTGATCGCGAGATCGACGTAGCGCTGGCGGTAGCGCAGCTCGACGTCGGTCATGCCGTGCCACTTGTCGGGCAGCGGGCGCAGCGACTTGGTCGCGATCCACAGCCGGCGGGCGAGGATCGACAGCTCGCCGCGCCGGGTCCAGAACGCGGGCCCCTCGGCGACCACGATGTCGCCCGCGTCGAGCTGGGGCACGACGCGGGCGAAGTCGTCCGGGTCGAGGTGATCGACGTTGAGGTACAGCTGGAGATCCCCCGTGGCGTCGCGCAGCGGGACGAAGACCGTCTTGCCGAACCCGCGCTTGCCGATCGCGCGGCCCGAGACGCGCAGGAGCTCGCCATCGATCGGGGTGATACCCTCGGTTTTCCCCTCGCCCTTGGCCTCGCCCTTGGCCTCGCCCTTGTCGCGCGGCGCGCCCGGCGGCGGATCGGCGGGCGCGGGCGGGGTCGCCTGGTAGCGCTGCCGGACCTCGGCCAGCGAGATCGCCGGCCTGAGGTCGTTGCGGAATGGATCACTCCCGGCCTCGCGCAGCGCCCGGGCCTTGCCCCGCCGCTCTTCCATGATGCGGGCCAGGGTGCTCTCGGGTTGCTCGGGCGGACGCGACGACATGGCGCCGCCCACCATACCAATGATCCTGGGGGACGCGACGCGCGGGAGAGGGAATTGCCGGCCCTGTCGAGAGTGGCGCCAGCTCAAGAGGTGTCGATCCACCTTCGCCCGCGAGAGGGGACGGGAACATGGCTGCGGATCGGCCTTGCCCGCGCGTGGTATCACGCGGCCATGAGACGACTGCTCGTGATCGCGCTCGCGCTGGCCGCCTGCGACAAGCAGCCGGCGAGCCCACCCGACCGCAGCCAGCCGGTCGCGGCGCGGCCCGCCGCGGCCCCCGGCGATCACGCCCGCCCCCCGGCCGAGCGCGCCGCGCACGGCGCCGCCGGCGACCCGTGCAGCAAGGTGCACCCCGAGGGCAGCATGGTGATGCCGTGGATCGCCGACGACCTGCCGACCGCCCTGGCGTGCGCCCGGCAGCGCGGCGTGCCGGTCGTCGTCGACGAGTGGGCGCCCTGGTGCCACACCTGCCTGTCGATGCAGTCGACCGTGTTCACCGATGCGTCGTTCAAGCCCGAGGTCGATCGCTTCGTGTTCGCGGCGCTCGACACCGACAAGGAGGTCAACGCCGCCGCGATCGCGAAGTACCCGCCGTCGGCGTGGCCGACGTTCTACGTGATCGGTCGCGACGCCGGCACCGGCGCTCAGGACGCCGTCCTGGCGCGGTTCGTCGGCGCGGCCAGCCTCGCCCAGTTCCACGCGTTCCTCGACGCCGGGCGCAAGGCGCAGCAGGGCGGCGCCGCGGGCGCCGACGCCCACCTGCTCGGCGCCGAGCGCGCGATCGCGGTCAAGGACTTCGCGACCGGCGAGCAGGAGCTGACCGCCGCGCTGGCCCAGGCGCCCGCCGACTGGCCGCGCCGCCCCGACGCGCTGGTCTCGCTGCTGCAGACCAAGCGCCGGCGCCACGATCTCGCGGGCTGCCTCGACGCCGCCGAGCAGTCGCTCGACCGGACCGGCAACGCGGCCGCCGCCACCGACTTCATCGTGCAGGCGATGATCTGCGCCGAGGGCCTGGGCAGCGATGCAGCGGCAGCCCCGCGGATCCGCCGGCTGCGCGAGCGCGCGGCGCCCCGGCTCGCCGGCCTGGTCGCCGACGCCCACGCGCCGCTGTCGATCGACGACCGCTCCGACGCGCTCGCCACCCTGCGCGAGCTGCTCGACGCGCTCGGCAAGCGCGCCGAGGCGCGGGCGACCGCCGAGAAGCAGCGCGCGCTGCTCGACGACGCCGCCGGCAAGGCCGCGACCCCGATGGCCGCGATGACCTACAACTGGCAGCGCTGCGAGGTCTACACGTACCTCGGCCGGCCGCTCGACATGGTGCCGGCGCTCGAGAAGTCGGTGCGCGATCTGCCCGGCGAGTACGACCCGCGCGCCCGGCTGGGCTGGATCTACCTCCAGGCCGGCAAGCTGCCCGAGGCCACCCGGTGGACCGACGAGGCGCTGGCCATGGTCTACGGCCCGCGCAAGGCCAAGGTCCTCGGCCAGCGGGTCGAGATCGCCGCCAAGCTGCACGACAAGGCCGCCCAGAAACGCTACCTGCAGCAGACCGTGCAGCTCTGGGAGTCGCTACCTCCCGGCCAGGACAACCCCGAGGCACTCGCGAAGGCCAGGGACGCCCTCGCCCAGGTGGACTGACCGCGCTGTCGCCCGTTCACCGCGTAGTTTCAGTCTGCTGACAACATTACGCCTCAAGTGTGATGAGCCAGCTTGTCACACAAACGCTCGAAATCGCTTCGTTGCGCGGCAGCGATCGCGCGGGATCGATCGCCGGACTCGCAGGCGGCTCGCCCGATTCTCGCGTTGAATATCGCCGAGTTCCGGACCTTGCCGGGACGGCGCGCCGCGCCCCGCTGGCCCCGGCCCCCTGTCAGCGCGTACTCGAAACTACCTATCGATCTGCGGTGATGAGCTGGGGGATAGTCCTCTCCAAGGGTGAACGTGACCCGGTGCTTTCCCGCCAGCGTAGCGGACGACTTTCTCCACGGACGGCTGTCCAGCGAGGAGTTCGGCCGGGCCCTCAAGCACGCGTCGGGGTGCGCCGACTGCCGGCACCTGCTGTTTGCCGCGGCGCGGCCGGGCGCGGAGCCGCCGACCGGATCGATGGACGACATCCAGGAGCGCCTGACGACCTGGCGCGCGGCGCGCCGAGCCCCGCTCATGCCCGCGTTCCCGTGGCCCAAGGGCCACGCGGTCGATCGCTACGTGATCATCCGCAGCGTCGGCGGCACCGAGGACGGTGTGATCTACGAAGCGTTCGATCCCGAGCGCGAGGACCGGGTCGTCGTCAAGCAGCTCGACCTCCACGTCGATGACCCGACGACCGAGGCGTTCGTGGCGCTCGCGCGGCGCCAGTGCCTGCTGGCGCACCCCGCCCTGCTGCAGATGCTGTCGGTGGGGGTCCACGACGGCTTCGTCTACCTGGTCTACGAGTTCGTCAAGGGCACCACGCTGCTCGACGCCGGCGGCGACGATCCGCGCCAGATCCTCGCGCTGTTCGCCGAGGCCGGGCGCGGGCTCGCGGCGGCGCACGACGCCGGGATCGCGCACGGGTTCTTCGCGGCGACCAGCTGTGTGGTGTCGCGCGATCGCCGGGTCAAGGTCCTCGACTTCGGGATCGGCGAGGCCCGTATCCACCGCGTCGCTGCCACCCGGTCGGCGCACGACAACGACTGGACGACCAGCAGCGATCAGGTCGCGACCGAGGACTCGTACATCGGCTTCATCCCGACCCGGCCGCGCCCGCCGAGCGGCCAGTTCGAGGCGATCATCCTCGCCGCGGGCCCCAACTCGGTCGGGCCGCGGCTGTACGCTGCCCCCGAGCTGGTGCTCGGCGCGCCGCCGTCGCCGAAGTCGGACCAGTTCGCGTTCTGCGCCGCGCTGTACCACCGGCTGTACGGCCGGCCGCCGTACACCGGCGAGACGATCGCGCTGTGGCTGCGCGAGCTGCTCACCGGCCGCAAGATCCAGGCGCCCCCGCTGCCCGGCGTGCCGCCGGCCGTTCAGGCCGCGCTGCTCCGCGGACTGGAGCGCGATCCCGAGCTGCGGTTCGACCGCATGCAGACCCTGCTCGCCAAGCTCGGCCGCCCGGCGCGGCCCGGCCGCAACCGGACCACGGTGGTGATCGCCGCCGGCGCCGCTGCCGCCGTCGCGGTGGCCGGCGGGATCGCGATCGCCGCGCTGCGCGGTGGCAGCGGGGCGGCGGAGCCGGTCTGCGATCGCTCGCTCACCGGCTGGGACGACGTGTGGAGCACGGCGCGCCAGGGCGAGCTCGCCCGCGCCAGCGGCCCTGCCGCCGACGACGCGTTCCCGGTGCTGCGCACGCGGATCGACGCCTGGGTCGGATCGTGGCGGAAGGCCACCAACGACTTCTGCAGCCTGCCCGGCAACCGGCCGCAGGCCGCGGACTGCGCGGCGCGCGCCCGGTCCGCGGCGGCCGATCTGCTCCAGCTCGTACAGACCGGCGGGCCGGCCCGGCTGACGCTCGCGGCGGCCGCCGCCGACGCGCTGCCCACCGCCGAGCAGTGCGCGAGCTCGCTGCCGTCGCCGGCGTCCGCGCCGCTCGCCGCGGTCAAGGCCGACCTCCGGCGCCGGCTCGGCATGCTCGACGAGGCCGACCAGCTGACCGCCGGCCCGGGCGACGATCCGGCGCAGCGCGGCTACCAGTCGCTGGTCCGCGCCCACACCGCCGGCGACCGCGGCGACCTGATCGCGGCGCGCCGGCTGTTCGAGGACGCCGCGTTCGAGGCCCAGGCGAGCCGCCAGCCCGAGCTCGCGGCGGCCGCCGCGCTGCAGCGCCTGGCGCTGGCGTGCTCGGCGGCGGAGCGCACGCTGTGGACCGGCTACGTCGACGCCCAGCTCCACCTCGCCGACAAGGCGCTCGCGCAGCCGGAGTACCACGCCGCGCTGGCCCAGAGCCTGGTCTGCGAGGGCAAGATCGCCGAGGCGGTCAAGCTGCGGCAGCAGGTCGTCCGCGCGCTGCGCGGCGAAGACAGCCCCGCCAGCGCCGCCGCTGCGCTCGAGCTCGCCCGCTCGCTGCTCGCCCAGGGCGATCTCATCGAGGCCGCGACCGCCGCGCACAACGCCGCCACGATCTACGCGCAGATCTACGGCGCCCGCCACCCGTTGACCCAGTCCGCGCGGCTGACCGTCGCCGAGGCCCAGCTGTCGTCGCCGATCTCCAGCGACGAGGCCGAGCGAACGATCGACGAGGTGCTGGCCGACGTCGGCGACCGCAAGGAACCCGAGCTGCTGCGCGCCCGCGCGCTGCTGCTCCAGGGCCAGCTCGCCGCCGCCCGCGGCCAGCGCGACGACGCGCTCCGCCTGGTCCAGAAGGCGACCGGCGAGTACGAGGCCGCGCTGGGCGGCACCCATCCCGAGCTGGCGGCCGCGCTGCTCACCGCGGCCGATCTGCTGCTCGCGTCGGGCCGCGCGCCCGAGGCCGAGGCCGGCTACCGCCAGGTCGCGGCGATCTTCGACACCCTCGGCCAGAGCGATTCGGTCCGGCTCGCCCACGCGCGCGCCGGGATCCAGCTCGCGCACTGGGGCGATCGCCCGCCCGGCGACGCGGCCGATACCTTGCAGTGGGGCCTGGCCCCGACCGGCGGCGCCGTCGATCCGGCGGTCACCGCGTGGATCGCCGAGCAGATCGGCCGGCGCGCCGCCGCGCGCGGCGATCAGGTCGCCGCCCTCGCTCAGTACCGCGCCGCGGCCGCGGCCTGGCAGCAGAGCGGCGACCACCGCGGCCAGGCCAGCGCGCTCACCCAGAGCGCCCTGCTCGCCGCCCGGCTCCGCGATCCCGACGCCCGCGCCCTGCTGGAGGAGGCGCTCCAGGCCAGCACCGCCGGCGGCGCGCTCGACAAGCCCCGCCTGCAGGGCGAGCTCGCCAAGCTCCTGTGGCCAGCCCAGCGCGATCGGGCCCGTGCCCTGGCCCGCGCCGCGCTCGCCGACCTGCCCGACTCGTCCAGCGACGCGTCGGATCTCCGGCAGTGGCTGAAGCGCCACGACGCCGAGCGCTGATCCGCCGCCGTCTTCCGCCGCGCCCGGCCCCGGGAATGCGCGCCGCGCGCCGGCGGTTGCCAGCGTCATGGGTTCCCGGCGTGCGTGGCTCTCGGTGACAGCGCTCGGCATCGCGCTGATCGGCCTCGCCGCCAGCGTCGCGAGCCTGATCGACTTCCTCGGCGCGAGCCCGACGTTCTGCAGCGAGGCCGGCTGTGCCACCGTGCGCGAGTCGGCGTGGTCGCACCCGCTCGGCATCCCGATGCCGGTGCTCGGCATCGCGTAC
Source organism: Kofleriaceae bacterium (assembly GCA_036265355.1). Taxonomy (GTDB): domain Bacteria; phylum Myxococcota_A; class Polyangia; order Haliangiales; family Haliangiaceae; genus JABFXX01. The sequence goes on from DATAPF010000335.1 coordinate 22,081, forward strand.
TTCTCCGCCGCGCTCGCGGCTTGCTTCGTGCGCGCGCCGCGGCTGCGCCGCGCCCTGGCGCTCGCCGCCGCAGTGTGGGCCATCGCGCTGATCGCCGTCCAGGCGGTCGCGATCGGCGCCTGGTGCAAGCTGTGCCTGATCGCGGATCCGGCCGCGATCGGTTACGCGATCGCCGTGCTCGCCGGGGCGGGCACGCTGCAGCTGTCGGCGGCGCGCGGGACCGCCGCAGCCTCGGCGCTGGCCGCCGCGATCGCCGGCCTCGCGCTGTGGACCGGCGCCGAGCCGCCCGCCCCTGCGCTGCCGTCCAGCGACGCGCCGTCCAGCGACCTGCCGGTGTTCGTCCAGGCCGCCCAGGTCCCCGGCGTCACGACCGTCGTCGAGGTCGCCGACTTCGAGTGCCCGTTCTGCCGCCGCTTGCAGACCGAGCTCACCACCGCGCTCGCCCAGGCCCGGGTCCCGGTGCGGGTCGTCCGCAAGATGCTGCCGCTGCCGGGCCACCACCACGCGATGCCCGCTGCCCTGGCGTACTGCTGCGCCGATGCCCAGGGCAAGGGCGACGCGATGGCCGAGGCGCTGTTCGCCGCGCCGCCCGACGCACTGACCCCCGAGGGCTGCGAGCAGCTCGCCGCCGGCGTCGGCTGCGATCTCGACCGCTACCGCCGCGACCTGACGGCCGCCAAGGCCCGGGTCGCCAGCGAGATGGCCGAGGTCCGCGCCGCCGGCGTCCACGCGCTGCCCACGCTGTTCATCGGCGACCAGCGCGTCGAGGGCGCCGCCGCGTCGGCCGACGAGCTGACCGCGCTGATTCACCGCGCCGCGCCCGGTCCGGTGCCCAGCTCGGTGCGGTGACTCAGTGTTTCGGCTGATCCGCCGCCCTGAGCAGGTAGGTGCGGATCAGGTCGTCGAGATCGCCGTCGAGCACGCCGTCGACGTCCGAGGTCTTGAGCTCGGTGCGGTGGTCGTTGACCTGCTGGTAGGGGAACAGCACGTAGCTGCGGATCTGCGAGCCCCACTCGACGTCGAGCCGGTTCGCGGCGTCCGCGGCGGCCTTGGCCTCGCGCTTGGCGAGCTCGTAGTCGTAGAGCCGCGCGCGCAACAGCTTCATCGCCTTGGCCTTGTTCGAGTGCTGGCTGCGCTCGTTCTGGCACTGCACGACGATCTTGGTCGGCAGGTGCGTGATCCGCACCGCCGAGTCGGTCTTGTTGACGTGCTGGCCGCCGGCGCCGCCGGCCCGGTAGGTGTCGATCTTGAGATCGACCTCGTTGATGTCGACCTCGATGGTGTCGTCGATGTCGGGGGTGACCCGGATCGCCGCGAACGAGGTCTGGCGCCGGCCGTTGGTGTCGAACGGCGATACCCGGACCAGCCGGTGCACGCCGTCCTCGGCCTTGAGCAGGCCGTAGGCGTAGTCGCCGGCCACGGTGAGCGTCGCGCTCTTGATCCCGGCCTCCTCGGCCCGGGTCTCCTCGAGGACCTCGACCTTCCAGCCCTTGCGCTCGGCGTACCGGATCAACATGCGCATCAGCATCTGCGCCCAGTCCGACGCGTCGACCCCGCCGGCCCCCGAGACGATCTGGAGGATCGCCCCGCCGCCGTCGAGCTCGCCCGACAGCATGCGCTTGAACTCGATGTCGTCGAGCGCCTTGCGGACGCCGGCGACGCTGGACTCGACCTCGCGCACCGACGCCTCGTCGCTGGCCTCCTCGGCGAGCTCGAGCAGGACCTCGGCGTCCGACAGCGCGCGGACCTGCGCGTCGTAGCCGCCGACGATCGCCTCGAGCTCCTTCTTGCTGCGCAGCAGCGTCTGGGCCTTCTTCTGGTCGTCCCAGAACGTCGGCCGCGCGGCGATCGAATCGAGCTCCTCGATCTTCAGGCGCTTCTGGTCGACGTCAAAGCAACCTCCGGAGCTCCTGGACCTTGAGCCCGAGCTCCTTCAGCTGCGCACGGACGGCGCGGATATCGACGGTTTCCAAACCCATGCGGCTCTATACCCTGGCCCGGCGGAGCTGGACAAGGTCCGGCGTTCCCAGCGCAACCGGGTACTTACCCGTGAAGCACGCCGAGCAGTATCCAGTCCCGGCAGTCCCCCGGGCCGAGCCGACCTCGGCGTCCACCGCCGCCATCAGGCCCTCATGGGACAGGTACGCGATCGAATCGCACGTCACGTAGCGCCCGATCTCCTCGATGGTGTGCGACGCCGCGACCAGCTCGCTGCGATTCGGCGTGTCGATCCCATAATAGCACGGGTGCGTCGTCGGCGGCGCGCTGATCCGGAGGTGGACCTCGCGCGCGCCCGCGTTGCGCAGCATCTTGACGATCTTGCGCGACGTGGTGCCGCGGACCAGCGAGTCGTCGACCACCACGACGCGCTGGCCGTCGACGATCGAGCGCACCGGCGACAGCTTGAGCCGGACCCCGAAGTGCCGGATCGAGTCCTGCGGCTCGATGAACGTCCGGCCGACGTAGTGCGACCGGATCATCCCCATCTCGAACGGGATCTTCGCCTCGTTGGCGTAGCCGATCGCCGACGGCAAGCCGGAATCCGGAACCGGGATCACCACATCGGCGACGACCGGCGCCTCCTGCGCCAGCCGGCGGCCGAGCTTCTCGCGCACGCGGTACACCGACTTGCCGTTGACCAGGCTGTCCGGCCGGGCGAAGTACACGTGCTCGAACACGCAGAACGACGGAGCGGCAGTCTCCGGCAGCCGGTGCGACGTCATCCCGCCCTTGTCGATCACCACGATCTCGCCGGGCTCGACCTCGCGGATGTACTCGGCCTCGACCAGGTCGAACGCGCAGGTCTCGCTCGACAGGACGAACGCGTCCTTGAGCCGGCCGATCACCAGCGGCCGGAACCCGTTCGGGTCGCGGACGCCGATCATCTTGGCGTCCTGGGTCATGCAGATCAGCGAGTACGCCCCGCGCACCCGGCGCAGCGCCGACGTCAGCCGGCCCAGCACGTCCGGCTCGCGGGCCCTGGCCATCAGGTGGACGATGACCTCGGTGTCGCTCGAGGTCTGAAAGATCGACCCGCTCGCCTCCAGCTCGGCCCGTATCTCCTGTGCATTCACCAGGTTGCCGTTGTGGCAGATCGCCAGCTGGCCCCCGGCGTACTCGACCACGAACGGCTGGGCGTTGCGCAGCTCCGAGCCCCCCGCGGTCGAGTACCGGACATGGCCGACCGCCGCGGTTCCCGGCAGCTTGGCCAGGGTCTCGCGATTGAAAGTCTCCGAAACCAGGCCCATCGCCGCCTGCCTGCGGAGCCGGCCCTCGCCGGGCTCCACCGCCACCAGGCCGGCCGACTCCTGCCCCCGGTGCTGAAGCGCGTGCATGCCGAGGTAGGCGATGTTTGCCGCCTCATCATGGCCGTGGATGCCGAAGACGCCGCACATGGCGCTCACTTACCACGGCGGTGTGATCCTCAGTAGCGAACTTGAGGATCTCGCCGGCCTGGCTTACCTTTTTGTGCACGTGGCCCGACTTCTCTGGCGCGATGCACAGGGCATCGAGGGTTCGCTCGATCTCGCCTCGGCGGAGATCCGGATCGGCCGCGCCATGGACTGCGCGATCCGCACCGATGACGCCATGGTCTCCCGCCACCACTCGCGGGTGTTCTGGGGCGGCGGCGGCTACATCCTCGAAGACCTGAGCTCGGCCAACGGCGTCTACTTCCAGGAGCAGCGGGTCCAGAGCCACCTGTTCAAGCACGGCGACGCCGTGCGCTGCGGCAGCCTGTGGCTGAGGTTCGTCGACACCGGCCCGTCCGCCGTGGACGGCAGCGCCCAGCCGCCGCCGATGATCCCGTCCCATCCCGGGATGGGCGCGGTCGTGCCGGTCGCCCAGACCGGCCACGTCTCGGCGCTCCAGTCCCAGCCGCAGGCGGCGGCGCCCCCGCCACCACCTGCGCCGCCGCCGGTCAGCACCGGCCCGAGCGAGTCCGACGTCGAGATCCGCGTCCTGCGCCGCCGCGTCGAGCAGCTGCAGACCGAGCTCCGGGTCTACCGCAGCAACAAGTTCAGCCAGGACACCGCGCGCCGGATGGAGGACCTCGAGAACGATCTCTCCATGATGGAGATCGAGCGCGACAACCTCAAGGTCAAGCTCGATCGCGCCGAGCAGCAGCTCGCCACCGAGTCCGGCAGCGTCAAGGTCCGCCGGGCGCTCGAGATCGCGGCCGCCACCGCGGAGACCGCCGCCTCGCTCAACGACCTGCTGTCGAGCCTGCGCATCGAGGTCATGGCCGCCGAGGGCGAGTTCGAGCAGTACTCGCAGAACATCCCGCGCTCCAGCTTCGAGCTGATCCGCCAGTCGCTCAAGGACGGCGCGTCCCACTGCGACGAGGCCCGCGAGCTGCTCCGCAAGCTCCGCGAGGTCGCCGAGTAGCCGTCCCCCCGCGGACCCGCGCTTCCGATCAGAAGCACACCGGCAGAGCGACGCAGCTGCGAAAGATCGGACCATCCGGGCAGTACCCGCTGACGCACTCGTGATCGCCCGCACAGGGCGAGCTGTCCGGAAGCAACGCGACGCAGGTTCCGGTCAGCCCGGAGCCGTCGAGCATGCAGAACGAGTCATCGATGCAGGTGCCATCGCACGGCATCCCGAGCCTCGGGAACTCCCGGCACGTGTGGCTGGTCGCGTCGCACTCCAGGTAGATCGAGCATTCGATGGACGACATGCAAGGGTCCCCCGGCAACCCGACCGCGATGCAGGTGTTCGTGACACCGTCGCAGCGCAGGTTCTCGCTCGCGCAGCGCTGGAACGGGCAGCGCTCCCCCGCATGGGGCAGCGCGTGGCAGGCCCCCGGCACGTCGGTCGTCCCGCCGAGGCACGCCAGCCCGTCCGTGCACTCGGGATCACTCCGGCAGGCCTGCCCGTCTCCCATGGGTGCGTGGCAGGTCAGGTCCGCACCGCAGACCAGCCCGGCCTTGCAGTCGCGCGCCTTGTTGCAGGTGCCGCCCGCCGCGGCGGGATCCTGGGTCGCGCGACACTGCCCGACGCAGCAGCCGGTGTCCGGACACTCCGCTGGCAGGACGCAGGTTCCCGACACACACTCGGCGTCGATCGAGCAGCTGTCGCCGTCCGCCACGTGCCCGCGCAGCATCTGGCTGCACGCCGCCGCCGGGATGTGCGCATCGTGCGCGGCGAGGTCGCAGCCGTGGTTCGCGGTGGCGTCGACGCACGCGCGGGCCTGCTCGCCATCGTAGGTGATCTTGTGAGCCGCGACCGCAGCGCTCAGGCTGGGATTCGGCGTCGGGCGCGTGGTGGCCAGACACAGCGCCTCGTCGGGGAGCAGCTGGCATCGCACCAGGTGCTCGCAGCGCGCCTGCTGGATCTCCCGGTCGAGATCGGACAGCGCAATCGACGGCTGACTACAGGCCATCATCGCCAAGCAGAAGATGACGCCGAATCTCGACATGCGACTCGCAGGCTATGATTGAACTACCCCAGACACAAGGGCCCATCGGTGGATGGGCACTTCGCGAACATCGATGATCTCGATACGATAACCTACTTGATGGTCACAGTCGCGTACGTCTCGTTGTTATTGCCACTGTGCGAGTGGCAGCCAACCTGACCCATGGTACCGACGGCGAGCTGCGAAGTATCGATGACATAGGTCGCGCCGGGTTGCCCACCCGTGGGGATGTCTTCGTGCTTGAAGCCACCATCACCATGCGTGACGTGCACGATCGTATCGGCGTTGTGCAAGCTGATCTTGGCGCCCTTCTTGAGGGACACCTTCAGCCCCGTCAACGGGTGCATGGCAAGGTTGGCGGCAAGACCCGCGGCATACGTCAGCGAGTAGGTCGGCGCGATCGTGAACGCCGACGTGACCGACTTCGTGCCCGCCGACGAGGCGACGTCGAGCTTGAGGTCGGCCGTCATCTGCGTCGCGGTCGCATCGGTCGGGATGGTGACCGTGTACATCGCGCTCGCGGGGGCGCTGGCGGCGACCGACACCGAGGTCGGCCCGGCGACGGTCAGCCCGCCGGTCGTGAGCGCAACCCCGGTTCCATCGACCAGCGACGGCGTGACGGTCACGCTCCCGGTGAACGAGTTGACACTGGTGAAGGTCAGCGTGACCACCTCGGCCTTGCCGAGCTCGGTCGTCACGGTCGCGCGATCCGTGGTCACGTTGACGCCGGGCGTCGCGTTCGACCCGGTGTTCGATCCGGTGCTTGACCCCGTGTCGTCGTCACCCCCGTTGGGGGCAGTGCCGCTGTCGCCGATGGTGAGGCAGCCAGCGAGGGAGAGGCCCAGAGCCGTGGCCAGGAGGGGGGTGCGCATGTTGCGCAACGTTTACACAATGCGTGCCGCCGCCAACTAGGCGATATCACTAGGAGCTTCTGCTCCAAACCCTGGGGGATGGCTCCCCAACTGGGTCCAACACTCCCCGGCACCATGGCGAAATCCACAGCCCGCGCGGGAGCTTGCTCCGCGGGGATCAGCCGCGCTTGATCAACTTGTGCAGCCAAGAGCCCGCCTGCGCGGTCGCCCCCGATAGCCAGCCTGGCGTCGCCTGCCGCTGTGTGATCTTTGCGCCAAGGAAATAGACGGCCGCGCACCACGCAACGACCAGCGCGTAGATCGCCAGCGTGATCCCCGGGATCGGAACGAACATGGCGACCAGCAACGCAGCGGCCGTGACCACCGCAGCGATGATCCCGGCACGCAGGCCCAGGTACCACGCGGTCAATGCACCAACGATCAACGCAGGCAACATGGAGCAAGGCTAGCATGCGCCGCGTCAGAGTGCGCGACCACGCGCGGGTCGCGTGCCGCGAGCGCGATCACCGCACTTCGAGCGCGCCTGGGTCGGGGCGCCGAGCCGTCGGAGCGGGCCGAGCGTCATCGTCGTTGTCGGGCTTCGGAAAGCGGGCGGCGGCGACAGCGATCAGCAACGCCGCCCAGTGCCGCGTGAGACCGCTCGTGCATCTCCCCAACGAGTTCATAAGGCCTCGTAGGCGCCGGCGTCAGGCCGCGAATTCGCTGGGCTGGGCCGCGAGACGCCGGCGATGTCAACGTCTACGATCCCCGGCTGGCCTATTCCGCGGGCAGGGCTTGTCGGAGAAAGATGGAGGTCCCTGCCATTGAGATCGACAAAGAACGTCGCAGCATCGGCCTGGTGATTTGCGCCCACGAGCTGTGTCGGGACCAGAGCGTCAAATAGAGAGTCATGGGGCACACAGCCGTCGATCCCAGCAGAGGCTGAGCTATGCCACGCAAAGACGTTGCTCGACACATCAAGCCCGGGGTTGCACGCCAGGACGGCCGCCGTGCCGTCAATGCCCGAGAAGTTCACCAAAGTATTGAAAGCGAAGCGGCTTCCCGAGACCGAGCTCCGAATAAATCCTCCGTCCTGCACCTCATCCTGGCTGGAGATGAGGTTATTCTCGACGATGACCTTGCCCCCGATCGCCTCGATCTCTGCGGTGATCCGGCTGGCGAGCACTGTCACTCCGCAGCTGTTGGAATTGATCATGCCCGTGGTCGAGTGCTCGATATCCAGGACTCCAGCTGACGAACACCTCACGTCCTGGACGGTCGAGTTCACGATGCTGAGCGAGCCGCCCGTGGCCACTGCCGTCGCGCCGAG
>DATAPF010000336.1:0-16015 GCA_036265355.1 Kofleriaceae bacterium
GCGGACCGCGCGCTCGGCCGGCGACGGCCGGTCGCGTAGCGGCGGGAACAGCGCCATGATCGCGTCGCCGATGAACTTGTCGATGTCGCCGCCGTTCGCCACGATGATCGGGCACAGCACGTCGAAGTAGTCGTTGAGCAGCGCGATCAGCTCGGCCGGCGCCAGCTTCGCCGACAGCGGGGTGAAGCCGACCAGGTCGGAGAACATCACGCTGACCGTGCGCTCGTCGGCGCGGACCGCCAGCGCCTCGCCGCGCGCGGCGCGATCCTCGGCGGCGGCGCGCGCGCCCTCGGAGATGAACAGCGCCGAGGCCTGCTTGTAGGCGATCAGCCGGCGCTCGGCCAGCGTGCGCTCGACCAGCGCGATGCACTTGTCCTGCGAGAACGGCTTGACCAGGTAGGCCGACGCGCCGGCCGCGCGCATCTGCGCCATGTCGCGCCGCGAGTCGCGCGCGGTCAGCATGATCACCGGGATCTGGCGCAGCTCGGGATCGCGGCGCAGCGCGTGGACCAGCTCGAACCCGGTCATCACCGGCATCTCGTAGTCGCTGACCACCAGCGCGGGGCGGATCGCGGCGGCCCGGTCGAGCGCGGTCCGGCCGTTGTCCGCCGTCGCGACCTCGAAGCCCTGGCGCGCCAGGCAGTCGGCGACGAAGTGGCGCTGCGCCGGCGAGTCGTCGACCACGAGGATCCGCTCGCGCGACGCCGGCAGCGAGCCGAGCACCAGCGCGCGGACCCGGGTCGACAGCTCCTCGGGCAGCACCGGCTTGACCAGGTAGTCGTCGGCGCCGGCGTCGAACCCGCGCTCGAGGTCGGCGGCCTCGCCGAGCGTCGAGCAGATCAGCACCGGGACGTGGGCGGTCGCCGGGTCGGCCTTGAGCGCCTTGCACACCGCGTAGCCGTCGAGCCCGGGCATCTCGACGTCGGTGATCACCAGGTCGGGGGTCAGCGCGCGGGCCAGCGCGATCGCCTCGGTGCCGTCGGTCGCCGACCGGACCTCGTAGCCGTCGTCCTCGAGGATCGGCGCGGTGTGGCGGTGGATCAGCGGCGAGTCGTCGGCGAGCAGCACCAGCTTGCGGGCCCGGGTCGTCGCGCCCAGCACGTCGAGGACTTCTGCGTCGGAGAACGGCGCGAGCAGGAAGCCGTCGGCGTCGGCCGCGTGCGCGAGCCGGCGGTCGGCGGGCGCGAGGCCGACCACGACCGCGGCGATCGGCGGGGCGGCGGCGTGCAGCAGGGCGACCGCCGCGTCGAGCGGCCGATCCGGCAGCCGGCGCGGCAGCAGCACCGCGCGCGGCGCGAGCTCGGCGAGCCGGTGCTCGAGCTCGGCGACCGACGCGACCTGGCTCACCGTGACGCCGAGCGGCTCGAGCGGCCGCCGGGCGAGCGCGGCGAGCACGGGCTCGTCGCTGACCAGCACGACGTTCACGCGTCGCCTCCCGCCGGATCGCCCGGATCGCCATGTCCGAGCAGCTTGCGCACCGTGCGGAGCAGCAGCGCGCGATCGTGCGGCTTGGTGATGTACTCGTCGACCCCGGCGTCGAACCCGCGGACCCGGTCGATCCGCTCGCCCATGCTGGTGACCATGATGATCGGGGTGTCGGCGTACTCGGGCGTGGCGCGCAGCGCGCGGGTCAGCTCGTAGCCGTCGAGCCGCGGCATCACCACGTCGGTCGAGATCAGGTCGAACTGCCGGCTTCGCGCGAGTTCGAGCCCATGCTGGCCGTCGACCGCGACGGTGACCGCGTGGCCGTCTTCGGCGAGCAGCCGGCGCAGCGACTCGCGGACGGTGTCGGAGTCCTCGACCAGCAGGATGTGGGCGCCGCGGCGCGGCTCGGCGGATCGCCCGCGCGCCGCGGGCCGGGCGGGCCCCCCGGATCGCAGCGTCGCATCGAGCGCGCGGCGGATGATCGCCGGGACGTCGAGGATCAGCGCGACGCGGTCGCCGAGCAGCGTCGCGCCCGCCGCGCACGCCGCGCTGGCGAGCAGCGGGCCGAGCGACTTGATCACGATCTCGCGCTTGCCGACCAGGTGATCGCAGGCCAGCGCATAGACCTCGGCGCCCGGGCCGGTGTGCCCGACCAGGATCAGCTGGAGCGCGCCGTCGCCGCCGCCGCCGCCGTCGAGCTCGAGCACGGCATCGAGCCGGATCAGCGGGACGTGCTGGCCGCGCACCACGCAGACCTCGCGGTCGCCGATCAGCGCGACGTCGCCGGGCTGGATCACGAGCACGCGGCGGACCACGTCGAGCGGGATCGCGAACGTCTCGCCACCGGCGCGGGCGATGATGACCTGGATGATCGCGAGGGTCAGCGGCAGCTTCAACACGAACGCGCTCCCTTGGCCCGGGGTGGACTGGACCTCGATGGTGCCCTTGAGCCGGGCGACGATGGTCTGGCGCACGGCGTCCATGCCGACGCCGCGGCCCGACACCTCGCTGACCTGCGCCGCGGTCGAGAACCCGGCGCGGAAGATCAGCTCGCGCGCGGCGCGATCGTCCATCGCGTCGGCCTCGGCGGGTGAGACCAGGCGGCGCTCCACCGCCTTGGCGCGCAGCCGCGCCGGATCGAGCCCGCGGCCGTCGTCGCTGACCCGGATCTCGACCTGGTTGCCGCGGTGGGCCGCGGCGATCCGGATCACGCCCTCGGCGGGCTTGCCCGCGGCGGTCCGCGCGTCGGGCGGCTCGATGCCGTGGTCGACCGCGTTGCGCACCAGGTGGAGCAGCGGCTCGTCGAGCGCCTCGACCAGCAGCTTGTCGAGCTCGGTGTCCTCGCCGTCGAGCTCGAGCCGCGCGCGCTTGCCGAGGCCGGCCGCGAGGTCGCGCACGGTGCGGACGTGCTTGCGGAACACGCCGGCCACCGACACCATGCGCAGCCGCATCACCTGATCGCGCAGCTCGCCCGAGATCGCGTCGAGCCGCTCGGTGCCCTGGTCGAGATCGCTGGTGACGTCGGCCAGGACACGCTCTATCCCACGGAGGCTGCGCCCCCGCCCCGCCGGCGGAGCCGTCGGGGTCCCCACCCCCGCCTCGCTTCGCTCGGTCCGCGACAGCTCGCCGCCGAGGTGATCGAGCCCGCGCGGCGCGCGACCGCCGGCCCCGATGATGGCCTGGTGCCGCGCGACCCCGCGGTCGGTGGCGAGCTCGGTGGTGATCGAGCCCAGCGCATGGACCGCGCCGCGCAGGCTGTCGCGGCCGAGCACCAGCTCGCCGACCAGGTTGAGCAGGCGGTCGAGCTTGTCGAAGTCGACCCGGATGGTCTGGCGCGCGGCATCGGCGACGGGCGCGGCGGCGCGGGCCACCGCCGCGCCCGGATCGGCCGCGGTCGGCGCGGGCGGGGCGGGCGGCGCGGCCCCGGGGTTGCGCAGACGGGCGATCACCGGCGCCGGATCGATCGCGATGCTGCGCCCGGCGCGCGCCTCGGCCAGCATGTCGCGCAGCGCGTCGAGCGCGGCGAGCAGCGCGTCGACCACCGTGCCGTCGACCGCGCGGCCGGCGTCGCGGATCTGGCCGACCAGGTCCTCGGCGGCGTGCGCGAGCTGGTGGATCGGCCGGAGGCCGACCATCGCCGAGCTGCCCTTGACGGTGTGGAGATCGCGGAACACGTCGCGCACCAGCTCGCCGTCGCCCGGCCGCCGCTCGATCTCGATCAGCTTGCCGGCCAGCGCCGCGATCCGCTCGCTCGCCTCGTCGAAGAACAGCTCGATCATGTCGTCGTCGACCGCAGGCGTCCACGCGAAGCCGCCGCCGGTGGGCGCGCCGGCGCCGGATGCCGCAGCGGCGCCGGACGTGGAGAATGCCGCCGGCGGCTGCGCCGCGGTCGGGGAGAACGCGAGCGCCGGCTCAGGGGCGCGCGGCTCGCCGGGTGGGCGGAACGTCGCGGGTCCGACCGCGCCGGCCTCGGCCGCGTCGAGTGCGCGCCGGTGATCGTCGAGCGCCAGGCCCTCGACCCGCGCTCCCGAGCGGTCGGCGTGCGCGAGCTGGTGCAGCGCAGCGTGCAGCGCACGGATCGCGGCGGCGAGCTCGGCGGGCGCGCCGGCAGCGTCGGCCTCGCTCCCCGGAGCGCCGGCCGGCTCGCCGGCATCGCCGACCGGCTCGCCGATCCGCTCGATCGCCCGCTCGATCGCGATCGCCAGCTGGCCGACGTCGTCGGCGCCGAGCAGCAGGCTCGACAGGGCGATCCGGAACGCGCGCTGGCCGAGCGCCCGCAGCTGGACCGCGTCGCCGGTGGCCTCGGCGAGCGCGATCGCGTCCGCCCCGGCGCCGGCCACGAACTGCTCCCACAGCGCGGCCCCGGTGGTCATGACGGCCTCGTCGGTGAGCGCGGCCGGGGCAGCGCGACGGTCTCGGCCGCGTCCAGGCGGTGGCGCGCGAGCCAGCGGCGAGGGCCGGGTCGCGTCGCGCGCACGTCGAGCTCGAACCCGGCGGCGGTGGCCGCCGCGCGGGCGCGGTGCAACACCCTCGCGAGCTCGTCGTCGAGCAGCTCGGCGCCGTCGACGTCGATCGTCAGCCGGCTCAGGCCGGGCAGCGCGAGCCGCGCCGAGATCTCGGCGGTGAGCTGGGCGGCGGACGGCCGGCCGTACAGCGCGATCGTGTCGTCGGGCGGCGGCTCCGGCGGAAACACGATCGGCGGCGGCGTGCGATCGCCCGCGCCGGCAAACGGCGCCGGCCGGAGAGCGGCCGCCGCGGCGGGCGGCGCCGGCGCGACCGGGACCGGCAGGGTCGGCGGCCGCGATCGCGGCGGCTCGCCGCCCTGCCGCACGTAGTACACCGCGTCGCCGGCGCGCCGGGCCTCGAGCCCCGGCACATCGCGCAGCGACTCGCTGTAACCGACGAACACGAACCCGCCGGGCGCGGTCGCGCCGACCAGCCGCTCGATCGCGCGGCGGCGGGCGTCGGCGGTGAAGTAGATCAGCACGTTGCGACACCACACCAGATCGCAGTCGCGCGGCGCGGCGCCGCCCGCCAGGTTCGCGCGCTCGAACCGGACCCGCGCGGCGAGCTCGGGGGCGATCCGCACGCGCTCGCCGCCGTCGACGAAGCAGTCCCGGTAGTCGGCGGGGACGTGGTCGAGCGCGGCGCGCGGGTAGCTCGCGGTCCGCGCCAGGGCGAGCGCCTCGCCGCTGACGTCGGTCGCCAGGATCGAGATCGCGCAGTCGGGCAGGGCGCGCGACAGCACGATCGCCAGCGTGTACGGCTCCTCGCCGGCGGCGCACCCGGCGCTCCACGCCCGGATCGCCCGCCGGCCGCGCGCCCGCAGCACCGGCGCCACGACGTCGGCCAGCGCCGCGATCTGCGCTCGGTGGCGGAACAGCCGGCTCTCGCCGACCCGCACTGCCTCGATCAGCTCGTCGAGCTCGCCCGCGCCGCGCGCGCTGTCGATCAGCGCGACGTAGTCGGCCGGCGCGCACCCGACCGCCGCGATCCGCGCGCTCGCGCGCGCCTCGACGACCCAGGCCGGGAGCTCGAGCCCGGCGTGCTCGGCGAGGCGCCGCGCGATCGCGGCGATCGTGTCGGGCGCGAGCGCCACCTACGGCTCCGATCGCGGCATCAGCTGTCCGCCTCGGCCGGCGCCGCGCGGTCGTCCGCCGCGCCTCGCCCCGCGCCGCGCCCCGCGGCCGCGCGTCCCGCGCCGGCGCGCGCCTCGGATCTCGCCTCCGGCCCGGGCCGCCCGCCCGGCAGCGCGCGCTGCGCCGGGGCGCCGTTGCCGGGGCCCGGTCGCGCCGGCCGCGCCGGGCTCTGCGCCGCGAGCTTCTGGCCGTCGAGGTTGAACCCGCCGATCGACTCCTCGAGCTCGTACGCGAGCTCGTGCAGCCGCTCGGCCTGGACCACCGACTCCTCGGAGCCCGACAGCACCTCGGTCGCGATCTGGCGCACCGAGTCCATGTTGCGCGCGATCTCGTCGGACACGACCGCCTGCTCGTGGACCGCGCCGGCGGTGTCCTTGACCACGCTGATCAGCCGGCCGAGGCCGTTGAGCGTGCCGGTGACCAGCTGCGAGCCGCTCGCGACCTCGCGGGTGCCGACCTCCATCGACGCCATCACCGCCTGGGTCTGCTCCTTCACGGTCTGGATCAGGGTCTCGATGTCCTTGGCCGACTGGCCGACCCGGCGGGCCAGCGACGACACCTCGTCGGCGACCACCGCGAAGCCGCGGCCCTGCTCGCCGGCGTGCGCCGCCTCGATCGAGGCGTTGAGCGCCAGCATCGAGGTCTGCTCGCTGATCTGGCGGATCACCTCGACGATGTTGCCGATCCGCTTGCTGCTCTCGCCGAGCTCGCGCATCTTGTCGGCGGCGTCGGCCACCGCGGCGCGGATCGACTCCATGCGGTCGACCGCCGCGGTCACCGCCGTGCTCGACTGCTCGGCGACGTCGGTCGCCTGCGCGGCGTTGCCGGCGACCTGCTGGATCGATGCCGACAGCTCGGTCACCGCGGTCGTCGAGCTCTCGATCTTGAGCGTCTGGTCCTTGAGCCCGGTGAGCATCTGGCGCGACGCCGCGCTGATCTCGGCGCTCGACGCGCCGACCTGGAATGCCGCGGACTGGACCCCGGCGGCGAGCTCGTGCAGCCGCGCGAACACCTGGTTGATGTTGTCGGCGAGGTCCGACACCTCGTCGTGCGAGCGGATCACCAGGCGATGGGTCAGGTTGGTATCGCCCTGCAGCAGGTCGCGCGACTGCCGGACGAACTGCTTGATCGGCCGCGTGATCAACACGCCCATGCCGAGCGCGATGATCACCGACGCGGCGATCGCGCTGGTGATCTCGAACCACGGCAGGTGCGACGCGGGATCGACCAGCGTGGCCCGGCTGCGCGTGATCACCAGCCGGCCGACCGAGCCGGCGTCGCCCGCCTTGTAGCCCTCGAACGCGTCGTTGCTGTAGTAGTCGTAGTCGCCGTCGCGCAGCCGGATCACGTTGCGGGTGTCGTCGCCCAGCGTGACCCGGATCGTCCGGTCGGGCTGCATCGCCTGCGCGAGCTCGGCGCGGTGGTCGGCCGGCCACGCCGACGCCAGGATCGTCGTGCCCTCGACCAGCGTCGGCCGGATCTGGTTCTCGACCTGGTCGTCGCTCTGATCGGCGAACTCGGCGAACAGCCGCTCGAGCCTGACGCCGACCAGCATGCCGCCGACCACGTGGTCGCGCGGGCCGCGGATCGGCAGCGCCGACATCTGGTACGGCACGCCGTCGATCACCTGGATCCGGTGGGCGAACGCGCTGCCGCCGCGCGCCTTCTCGACCGCCGCGATCGCCGGCAGCGCCTGCTCGTCGAGCGCCCGCGGCGGCGCGACGAACTCCAGGTGGTTGCCCGGGGTGAACAGCGCGAACACGTCGGGCCGCATCCCGGACTTCGACGACAGCGCGTCGTACATCTCGCGCGCGTGGCCGACCGCCGCCTCGCGCCCCGCGGCCTCGCTGCCGGGCTCGGCCGTCGCCGCGGGCGTCGCGCTCGCCGCCGGGCCCGCACCGGCCGTCCGGGCCGGCGCCGCGGCCGCCGGCCTGGCCACGCCCGCCAGCTGGCTCATCGCGGTGCGGAGCTCCTCGTCGGACACCAGCAGCTCGAGCGTCGCCGTCATGTCGCGGCCGACCCGGTCGAGGTAGCCGGCGAGCCGGCGGTCCTGCTTCTGCAGGTAGTTGCCGCGCGACCGCAGCCGGGTCTCGTGGCGGACCACGAACGTGCCGCCGATGATCAGCAGCGCGGCGAGCGCCAGGCAGCCGGCCAGGAACTTGAAGAACATCGGGAACCGCAGCCTGCGGGCCGTCATGACATCCTGCCTTCCGCATCCACCCGCGCCAGCTGGCGCAGCGGCTCGACGGTGAGAACCGCGCGCGCGTCGAGCACGCGCACGCTGCCGGTCGGGGTCGCGACCACGCCGGCGAGCAGCCCCGCGACCTCGCCGCGCAGGTGGGCGGGCGGCGGCTCGAGCGGCGGCTCGACCGTTCGCAGGTCGCGCAGCCGGTCGACCACGATCCCCGCCACGCCGGCCGCGCAATCCACCACGACGATCTTGCTGTCGTTGCCGGCCGCGGTCGCCGGCAGCCCGAGCAGCACGCCGAGATCGATCACCGGGACGATGTCGCCGCGCAGGCTGAACACGCCGGCCAGGCAGGGTGGGGTCAGGAATACCCGCGTGATCGGTGGCACCGGCAGGGTCTCGCGCACGTCGGCGATCGGCAGCGCGAGCTCCTGCCCGCGCAGCTCGAAGCACACCAGACGCAGCGGGCCCCCGGCCCCGGGTGACACCATCCGCCCGAGGTTACCCGATGTTGAAGTCCTCTTTTTCCGGAACCGCGGGCGCCCCTCCGGAGAACCGGCCCAGGGTGTAGCGCGCGAAGATCTCGTGCGGCTCGCCGCCGGTCAGCCACTCGCCGTATAGCTTTCCGACGATCGGCGCCATCATGAAGCCGTGGCCGACGAAGCCGCAGGCGAGGAAGAAGTCGGGGTGGCCGGGGGCCGCGCCGAGGATCGGGTTGCCATCGGGCGACTGGTCGTAGGGCCCGGCCCACTGGCGGAGGACCTTGATCTCGCCGAGGATGGGCATCAGCCGGACCAGCCGGCGCGCGTAGGTCGCGAGGAACTCGAGCGTCGAGCCCCGGCTGTAGGTCGACTCGTGGCCGGGGAGGGTCACGCCGCCGACGATCTCGCCGCGCATCGACTGGCTGCAGTACAGCCCGCTGGTCAGCTCGCTCACCATCGGCCGCAGGAACGGCTTGAGCGGCTCCGACGAGCAGATCTCGTGGCGGATCGGGTAGGTCGGGACGTGGACGCCGATCATCTGGGCCAGCCCGGGCGACCACGCGCCGGTCGCGTTGACCAGCCGGCGCGCCCGGACCGCGCCGCGCGGGGTGTGGACCAGGTAGCCGCCGCCCTTCTGCGGCTCCAGCCCGCCGACCGGGGTCTGGGTGAAGATCCGGACGCCGTGCGCCGCCGCCTGGCGCGCGTAGCCCCACAGGAACGGCCACGGGAACAGGATCCCGTCGGTCGGGTTGTACGCCGCGGCGATGATGCCGGTCAGGTCGAGCTCGGGCACGATCTCGCGCGCCTTGCCGGGCTCGAGCATCCGGGTCGGCACGCCGCAGCGGTTCTGGATCGCGATGTTCTTGTCCAGCCGCGCGACCTCCTGGGCGGTGCGCGCGAGGAACAGGTAGCCGCCCTGGCGGAACCACACGTTGACGCCGAGGTCGACCGCGAACCGCCGGCACAGCTCGACCGACTCCTGCATCAGCCGGATGTTGAGCTCGGTCGACCACTGCTGGCGGACCCCGCCGCCGTTGCGCCCCGACGCGCCCTCCGCGAGGTAGCCGCGCTCGATCACGACCACGTCGCCGAGCCCGCGCCGGGCGAGGTTGTAGGCGATCGCGAGCCCGACCACGCCGCCGCCGACGATCACGACCTCGGCACGGTCGGGCAGCGGTCCGGCGCCCTCGAGCGTGGCGGGCAGCCGGATCTCGCCCGACACGTCGGCGCGGGACGAGTCCTCCTCCTCTTCGAACGCGGGCGGTTGCGTCGGCTGTCGCGGCACTACGAGCTCCGCTCGTTGTCGGGATCATCGGCGAAGCGATGCGCGCCGGGGTCGCGCGCGAGCAGGCGCAGCGGCGTGGGGGCGAGCGGCGGCCGCGAGGTGAACGGCGGGATCGCAGCGGGCGGCTGGTCGGTCAGCAGCGCGAGCTGCGACGCGACGGCGGCGAGGCATTCCTTGCCCTGGCAGGGCCCGGTGCCGAAGCCCGTGTACCGCTTCACCTCCTCGATGTCCCGGTAGCCGCGCGAAACGCAGTGTTCCAGATCGGCGAGCGTGACGTCCTCGCATCGGCACAGAACGATCTTGCCGGCCACCCCGGGACGATAGCCAAATCCGCGGGGCTTGACATCGACTGTTTACGGGAACTTGACCGTGAGACGCGTTCCGGACTCGCGCTACCAGTCGACGGCCATGGTCGCCATGGCCACGTTCAGGCCCACCCGCGCGCCCTGCTCCGCGGCGGCGGCGGGCCCGACGTAGCCTGTGACATCGCCGCACGCCCATACGCCGGGCGCCGAGGTCCGGCCGTGCTCGTCGACCACGACCCGGAACCCCCCGGCGGGCGGATCGAGCACGACCTTGCAGCCCTGCTGGCGCGGCCCCTCCGAGGCCGGCGCCGGGATGCCCGCGACCGCGATCAGGTCGCAGTCGACCTTGCCGCCCGGCGTGTCGAGCCCCGAGATCCAGCTGCGGCCGCGCGTGCCGGTCGCGCTGGCCAGCCCGATCCGCGCGACCTCGGCGCCCGCCTCGCGCAGCGCCGCGGCCAGCGCGGCGGCGTCGGCCGCGACCTCGGGGACCTCGACGATGCAGACCTTGTCGCCGCCGAGGATGCCGTGGTCGACGAGCAGCCGGCCGACCGCGCGCGCGGCGAGCACGCCGGGCCGGTCGTTGTCGGGGAACGGCAGGTTCACCGGGTAGCCGCCGGTCGCCCAGATCCACGACGTCGCGTGGATCCGGTACAGCCGCTCGGGGGACGACACCGCGAGCACGCCGCGATCGTCCTCGGGGAAGTAGCCGATCGCCGTCGAGCGCGCGAGGACCTCGACCCCGGCCGCGCCGGCGTCCGCCCAGCGGGTTTCGGCGGCGCGCCGGCCGGTGCGCGGATCGGTGCGCAGGCTGCCGCCGGGCCGCAGCTGATCGTCGACCAGGATCGTCGAGCGGCCGGCGCGCGCGGTCGCGGTCGCCGCGGCCAGCCCGGCGGGGCCGCCGCCGATCACGCAGACGTCGACGGTGCGGACCGCGACCTCGGGCAGCGCGGCCGCCGCGCGATCCGGCAGCTTGCCCAGCCCCGACAGCTGGCGCACGACCTTGTTGGCGAGCCGGTTGAGCACCGATGATCCGGTCATCAGCGTGTGGTGGTCCATGCCACGCGAGAACAGGAAGTCGACCGCACCGAGCAGGTCGACCTCGGCCGACGGGAACGCGTTCTGGCCCTCGACCTCGGCGCCGGCGGCACACGCCGCCTGACACGCCCGCAGGTTGGGCACCCCGGACAGCCGCACCAGGCAGCCGCTGCAGTGGCCCTCGAAGCAGAAGAACGTCCGCGGGCGGTGGTACTTGAGCGAGCGCGCGAGCACGCGCGTGCCGCTGGCGATCGCTGCCGCCGCGATGCTCTCGTCGGGAAAAGCCCGAACGGAGGTGTCGGCGATCCGCACCTCGATCGCTTCGCCGCGGACGGCGTCGTGTCCCGGGAGCCGGCGCGCCATGTACCACACATAACACGCCACTCGGTTGCGGAGGCTGCTCGTCGTGAGATACCGTTCTGTTTGAAAGGATAGGGGTCCCGAATGGCTACACCAACCAGGCCATGCCCGTACTGCGGCGCGGCGGTGCTGATGAATGCCCAGGCGTGCGGTACGTGCGGGCGACCGATGCCGCCGATGCAGGCGGGGTCGCCCGGTGGCGGAGGCCAGCCGGCCAAGACGATGTTCGGCTACGCCCCTCCCGTCGTCCCCGGCCAGCAGCAGCGTGCCGGCGGCGCACAGCCGGCAGGCCAGCCTCAGCGTCCGGGACAGCCGCAGCCCGCGGCACAGCCGAACCCGTACGGCCAGCAGCCGGGGATGCCCCAGCAGCAGAACCCGTACGGCCAGCAGCCCGGAATGCCCCAGCAGCAGCCGGCGAACCCGTATGGCCAGCAGCCGGGCATGCAGCCGCAGAATCCGTACGGCCAGCAGCCCGGAATGCCCCAGCAGCAGAACCCGTACGGCCAGCAGCCGGGCATGCAGCAGCCCGGGATGCAGCAAAATCACTACGGCCAGCAGCCGGGCATGCAGCAGCCCGGGATGCCCCAGCAGCAAAACCCGTACGGCCAGCAGCCGGGCATGCAGCAGCAGAACCCATACGGCCAGCAGCCAGGGATGCAGCAGCCTGCCAACCCCTACGGACAGCAGCAGAACCCGTACGGCCAGCAGCCGGGGATGCAGCAGCAACCGAACCCCTACGGGCAGCAGCAGAACCCGTACGGCCAGCCGCCGGGGAACCCCTACGCGGCGCCGCAGCAGCCGGCGGGCTATCCGCAGCAAGGCGGCTATCCGCAGGCCGCCAATCCGTACGCGCAGCCGCAGCAGGAGGCCGCGG
Organism: Kofleriaceae bacterium; assembly: GCA_036265355.1. Taxonomy (GTDB): domain Bacteria; phylum Myxococcota_A; class Polyangia; order Haliangiales; family Haliangiaceae; genus JABFXX01. Next base: position 12,094 of record DATAPF010000336.1, read on the forward strand.
GGCACGGGCCGCTCGGCGATCTCGCCAGCAGGCTGCCGCACTCGGCGCCTGGAACGATCCTGGGGATCCCGGTCGCGCGGCTGCGCGATCCGGGTCTGCAGAAGAAGATCCTGTTCCTCGCCGGCGTCGCTCTCATCGGCTCGATCGTCGTTCCGTTTTCGCTCAGCCCGCTGATATTCGGGTGGTCGGTGCCCGGTGCCTTCTTCGAGTTCCTCCTGTGGCCTGCCATCTCGGGCGGCCTGTACCTGCTGCTCACCGCCGCGCCGGCCGACATGCGCGCCAAGGTCCCGCCCGTGGTGTTGCAGTGGATCCCGTTCGTCGTTTCTTACCTCGGGATCTTCTTCACGCACATGGGATTTGGCTTCGCGTTCTTCCTCGCAAGAGCGGCCGGTGTGCCGATCGCCGCCGGCGTGGATTCGCTCTACATCCTCGGCTATTCGGCCCTGGTGTTCGGCCTGCTGGCGCGGATCGCACAGCCGCAGGACCAGATCGCACGCGTGGTGATCGCCGTGGGTGGTGCATGTCTGATCCCGACCTGGCTCGGCACCTTCCACGTGTTCAGCGCGCTCGGCAGCATGTCGATCATAGGGCTGGTCATGGCGCTGCTGTGGTTCCTGGTCATCACGCTCGGTGTGTTCTGCATCGTGTTCGTCGTTCCACCGGCGAAGCTGCCGCCGGCGCTACATAGCGTGGACGCGTTCGGACCGCTGATCGCCGCGGTATTGATCGTGTGGCTGCCGCTCCAGCAGGTGCTGATCGCACTCGGCACCATTGTTCACGAGCATGTGTTGCTCGGTGCGATCCTCGCGCTCGGCCATGGCCTCTTGCCGATCCTCGCCTATTTCGGTGTGCTGATGATGGCGTCGCCGGCCGCCTACGAGGAGGCCAAGGCGATGTTCGGGGGGCGCACCGGCCAGCCTCCCGGCGGTGGTTACGGCGGCGGTGGCGGCTACCCGCCGCAAGGCGGTGGCTATCCGCCGCAGGGCGGTGGCTACCCGCCGCAGGGCGGTGGCTACCCGCCGCAGCAGGGCGGCTATCCGGGGCAGGGCGGTGGCTACCCGCCGCAGCAGGGCGGCGGCTGGCAGTAACAGCGATCGATCCACGAACAACGAAAGCGACGCAGCGGTTGACGTTGACGGTTTGACGTCGCGGTTGACCCCGAGCGTTGACGTTGAGGGCGACGTTGGACGTCGACTCCACCCTCGACCTCGACCTCGACCTCGACCTCGACCTCGACCTTCGCTCATCGAGGAAGCTCCGCGACAATCTCGCCTGGTATCGGCTCCGCCGGCCGAGGGTTGCCTCCCGCCGGAGTCGACGTGCAAGGTCAAGGGTGGGGTCAGACGTCTACGTTGCCGTCGAACGTCAAAGGTGGGGACAAGGTCAAGGGGGGCCAACGACGGCAGCGCGGGCATCGTCGTAGATGCCAGCGCATTCGACGCGATCGCCGCGGGCAGCGCGACGCAGATCGCCGAATCGACACCTATTCAGCCCTGGGGCTTTCGAGAATCTGCTCCAGGGGAAGCGTGGCTTTCTCACCAGACTCCGGGAGCAGAATGTCCGCCACGTCCCGGGGACCCTCGGTGCGGACCGCCAGGACTTGATATACCGGCCCAAACGGAAAGCAGCGGAACGTACCGACGAGCGTCTCGTCGTTCTGGTACGAGGCCTGCCGCATCTACCTGACACCATACGCGCGCCGGTCTACCGAGGGAAGCGGCGGCACTGCGTCGCGATCACGGGCAGGCGGTCAGCGAGCGGATCCAGTCGTCGATCAGCTTCGTGCCCAGCGGGTCGGTGATGCTCACGGCCACCGGCGGCATGCGCTTGGAGTCGGGTTGCGGTGGCCGTAGGACCAGATCTCGCCGCGCGCCCGACACGCCGGCGAACGGGTTGTCGCCCGGAATGTTGTACATGCGCTGGCGCCGGCGCTTCCGCTGCGGCGGGGGCCGCGGGCTTTTCGGCTACGCTTTCGCCATGCGCGAACGCGGCCTCGATTCCACCGACGGCTCTGGCCCCCGCCCTCCGGCGCTCGAATACAAGGTCGGGCTGCTGATCCTCGTGTCGACCGCGATCCTGATCGGCTTCCTGTTCGTCCTGGGCAACTACTCGCTGAGCTCGGGGTTCACGATCCAGCTCGACTACGACTACGTCGGCAGCCTGCAGGCCGGCGCGCCGGTCAAGCTGTCGGGGATCAAGGTCGGCAAGGTCAAGGCGGTCGAGCTGTACGGCGGCAAGCAGGACCCGGCGATCGGCCAGCGCGTGCAGGTCCGGGTCACCGCGTGGATCGAGGACCGCGCCGCCGACGCGATCCGCGGCGACGCCGAGTTCTTCATCAACACCGCCGGCGTGCTCGGCGAGCAGTACCTCGAGATCGTCCCCGGCAAGGACTGGACCCGCCCGCCGATCCAGCCCGGCGCGATCGTGCACGACGAGCACCGCGTCCACGATCCGCCGCGCACCGACCTGGTGGTCGCGCGGCTCTACGAGGTGCTCGACGGCGTGTCCGGTGTGCTGCGCGACGACCGCGACGAGATCCGGCACCTGCTGAGCAACGGCGCGAGCGCGGTCGCCGAGGTCAACCAGCTGCTGGTCGACAACCGCGCCCGGATCGGCACGCTGATCGGCGACGCCACGGTGCTCGCCCGCCAGGCGACCGCGACGCTCGACAAGCTCAACGCCGGCCTGGGCGACGGCAAGCCGGTCGCCAGCCTGCTGGCGAGCGCCGACGGCGCGCTGGTCGCCGCGCGCGGCTCGCTCCAGACCCTGACCCCACCGGCGGCGAGCCTGTTGACCGACGCGACCCGGGTGACGGGCCTTGTCACCGAGCAGCGGCTCACCGGCGTCGACCGCGCGCTCGACGGGGTGGCCGGCGCGGCGGGCGGGGCCAGCGCGCTGCTCGGCACCGCCAGCGCGATCGTGTCCGACGTGCGCGCCGGCAAGGGCACGGTCGGCAACCTGTTGTCGCGCGACGAGCTGTACACCGACCTGCGCGAGCTGATCCGCGATCTCAAGCGCAATCCCTGGAAGGTGTTCTGGAAGGAGTAGCTGTGCTGCTCGCCCAGGATCCCAGGCTCGCCCGCCGGGTCGGCGCGCTCACCCTGCTGGCGATGGCCGCGGTGAGCGCCGGCCTGGTGTTCGTGCTCGACCGCGGCGGTCTCGGCCCGACGATCCGGTTCCGCGTGCTGCTCCGGTCCAGCGGCGGCCTGCACGAGCGTGCGCCGCTGATCGTCGCCGGCCGGCAGGTCGGCCGGATCGCGGCGATCACGCCGGTGCCGCATGGCGCGCCCGGTCCGCTCGCCGGCGAGGTCGGTGTCGCGGTCACCGTCGAGCTTGCGCGCGACGAGCGCTGGAAGGTGCCGGCGGCCGCCAGCGTGTTCGTCGCCTCGCGCGGCCCGCTGTCCGACCGCTACCTCGAGGTCGCTCCGCCCCCCGGTCCGCCCGGCCCGCCCGGCCCGGCGGTGGACGACGGCGCCGAGCTGCGCGGCGTCGATCCGCCGACGCTCGACACCGTCCTCCAGCGGCTGTGGTCCAACCTCACCACGTTCCAGCGGTTCGTCGACACCGTGCGGCCCGAGCTCACGGCGCTGCGCGACCAGCTCGGCGCGCTGCGCGACCGGCTCGACGCGATCGCCGGCGACGCCCGCGCCGCCGCCGGACCCGGCGCGCCCGACCCGCTCGCCGCGCTCGCCGCCGGGACCCGGGGCCTGATCGACGCCGCGACCCGGACCTACGACTCCGCGCTCGGCGGTGCCCCCGGCGTCGCGCACCTGGTCGCGACCGCCGCGGCCGCGCGCGCGACCCTCGCCGAGGTCCGCGCCGCGATCGATCGGCTCGATCCTCGGCTCGCGCAGGCCGCCGCCGAGCTCGCCCGGGTCCGCGGCCACCTCGCCGCCCGCGACCCGGTCGCGGGCGGCGCGCC
>DATAPF010000337.1:0-7108 GCA_036265355.1 Kofleriaceae bacterium
CCGATGCCGAGCGTGCTGGGCAGCGGCCCGCGCCCGGCGCCGCCGAGCCTTCCGACCGCCGCGACATCGCCGACTGGGGGCGCATCGTCGGGCCCGGTCGACCGCGCGGCGCCACCTCCCGGATCGGCCGCGCCGCCGCCGGCACCCCGGCAGGTCCTCGCGCCGCCGGTGCTGCCGTCCGGCACCGGCGCGGCGGCCGGGCCGGGCTCCGCCGATCCGCCGTGGGCGAGCGGCTACCCGCGCGCTCCCGCCGGGTTCGGCGCGGGCGGCGACGGCGTCGCGCCGGGCGCGCCGCTCACCATCGACAGCGCGCGCCGCCGCGACGACGGCATCGAGCCCCCGCCGACCCGGATCCAGCGGCCCGAGGCGCTGGTCGATCGCCCGTTCGCGCCGCCCAAGGTCAGCCCGATCCCCGAGATCCCCGAGCCCGGCCTGTTCAACTCGGCGCGCTACACCGTGCGGTTCGCGCGGGCGCGCTGGCAGCGCCGCGGCGCGATCAAGCTGCTCGGCGCCGACATCAAGAAGGACACCGACGCGCTCGATCAGGTGCTCGGCGCGCTCGGCGGCGTCGCGCGCACCGCCAAGGTCGACGGCCGGGTGTTCTTCGGCGAGAACGCCGCGATCAATTCCGCCGAGGAGCGCGTCGCGCAGCTGACCCGCGAGCACAACGACGTCGACGCCCGCAAGGCAGAGGAGAACTCGAAGTTCGTCGACGTCGAGCGCGAGCGCAACACCAAGCTCGCCGAGGCCGAGCGCATGGTCGACGAGGCCCAGAAGGAGCTCGCCGGCCTCGAGGCCGGCCGCCGCGGCCTGCGCGACAAGCGCAAGGAGCTCGAGCGCCGCCAGAAGGCCTTCCTCAAGTCCGCCGAGGACAGCGACAAGCAGGCCGGCAACGCCGAGCTCGGCGACTCGCGCCAGGAGCTGCGGCGCGGTGCCGAGCAGAACCGCCGCGAGGCGGCCGCGCTCGAGCCCGAGCGCCAGGACGTCGACCGCCGGCTCGCCGGGATCGAGCGGCCGATCGGCGAGGCGACCGCCCGGCTCGACGCCGCCAAGGCCGAGCTCGACGCCGCCAAGCGCAGCCTGGCCGACGCCCGCGAGGGCCACATCCACCGGCTCGCCGAGCTCGACGCCGAGCAGAAGCGCAAGGGCCGCGAGATCGCCCAGGCCGAGGGCGAGATCACCCGCCGGCTGGTCACCCTCGGCACGCTGGTCAACCTCAACCGGATCGAGGACTCCCGGTTCGAGGAGCTGTACCAGCGGATCGACCGGCTGCGCGGCGCGATCACCGCGCGGACCACGGAGATCGAGCGGTTGACCGCGGAGCGGGAGGCCTACGATCGCGGCAACCTGGTGCGTGGTCTGGCCGGGATCGGCGGGGCGATCCTCGCGTTCATCCTGCTGATCGTCATCCTGCGCGCCGTCCTGCGCTGACCGGCACGCGTTCCGGCAAACAATGGTCATGCTCCCGACTCACGATCGCACTCCCGGGCACGCCTGCCCCCGGACCATCCCGCGTGATACTGTAGCTCGTCGCCGGTGCCCAAGGTCCTGGTCTCGAACAACTCCGAGCTGCTCCGCCACTTCACGGCGCGGCCGTTCCAGCGGCTCGATCTGCAGCTGATCGTCGCCAGCTCGGCGGCGGAGGCCCACGCGCTGTTCCGCCAGGAGCAGCCGGCGCTCGCGGTGATCGACGCCGAGCCCGGCGGGTTCGACACCGCGCGGGCGATCAAGGCCGACAACCCGGCGACCCGCGTCGTGCTGATCGCCGGCAAGCAGCTGTCGGGCGACCAGATGCGGCAGGTCTCGATCTCGGGCTGCGACGAGCTCTTGATCGCGCCGATGACCGCGGACGAGCTCCACGACGTGGTCGCGATCCAGCTCGGCGAGCCGCGGCTGGGCACCGAGGCGTTCTCGGTCGCGGTCAAGCTCGCCGGCAAGCCGATCGACGCGACGGTGTCGAACCTGTCGGTCGACGGCGTGCGGATGATCGTCGGCGAGCCGGTCTCCGAGGGCCAGGCGCTCGAGCTGTCGATCGCGCCCGAGGGCGACGCCCCGGTCGAGATCCGCGGCACGGCGGTGTGGGCGCAGCCGCGCGACGGCAAGACGGTGATCGGCGTCGCGTTCGACCGTCCAGACGACCAGGCGCGCGCGGTGCTCGCCCGGCTGACCCAGTGGCAGGTGGTCAAGGATGGCGAGCGGATCCGGGTCGTGCTGCGCGGCGACTTCACCGAGGCGACCCGGTTCGACGAGCTGTTGCCGGCGATGGTCGGCCGCGTCGTGTTCGACACCGCGCAGGTCACCTACATGAACTCGCTCGGGGTGCGCGCGTGGTGCGAGTTCCTGCGCCAGGCGCGGATCCAGGGCTACGAGTTCCACGCCTGCTCGGTGCCGTTCATCCTCCAGGCGTCGATGGTGCGCGACGTGATCGGCCGCGGCACGGTGACGTCGTTCTTCGCGCCGTTCCACTGCATCGGCTGCGATCACCAGGAGGAGCGGCTGATCCAGACCGCGGCGATCCTGGCCGCCAACCTCGAGCCGCCGACCTTCAAGTGCCCGCGCTGCGGCGGCGCGCTCGAGTTCGACGACCTGCCCGAGCGCTACTTCGCGTTCCTGCAGGACGACGCCGAGCCGGAGTAGCCGGCGTCACCGCCTCGGCTCGTCGCGGATCACCACGGCGGCTGGAAGCTCGATGGCCGGCGGCCGGCGGCGGATCGACCCGCGGTAGGCGGCCACCACCACGAGGCACAGGAGCCCGTAGCCCAGGCCGTACGCGGCCCCGTACGCCAGCGCGACCGCTGCCAGCGCCTCCAGGTCGTGCCCGGATCGATCGCCACTGTACAGCGCGCCGAGCGCGAGGAGGCCCCCTCCGAGCAGCGCGGCCGACGGCAGCCAGAACACCGGCGTCTTGCGCAGCGCGTACGTCGCCGCCGCGGGACCCGCGAGAAACGCGAGCACGATCAACCCGTCCATGCCGCGAGTCTAGCGCGCTCGGGCGCGCCTCAGTTCATCGTGCAGGCGTAGGCGTGGGTGACGTCGCACTCGTCGGAGTACAGCTTGCCGCGGTCGAGCGCCGCGCACAGGTTGGTCAGCGCGCTGCCGGAGTGGGCCATGTCCGACGTCCAGTCCGACGCCGTCGCGGCGACGGTGCCACCGCCGCTGACCCAGTGCCAGTCGAACACGTTCACCGCGCTGCGGGTCAGGCCGACCCACGTGGTCGCGGTCCGCAGCGCATTCTCGCCGGCCGACAGCGTGCTCGACGTGTCGAGCACGGCGAGCTGCCACGGCGGCGCCGCGGTGCACGCGGCGTTCGCGGCGTTCCAGTCGGTCGCGGCGCTGCACGTCGCCAGGCACAGGCCGGAGCTGTTGCTGGCCAGGGTGCAGCCCGACGGGGGATCGGGGCACGGACAGCTCCCGCTGGCTCCCGCGGTGCGGCACACGCCGGCCATGCACGCCAGGTCGCCCGGGCAGCGGTTGTCGGGGCAAGTGAACTGGCAGTCGCGGATCCCCGGGTCGTAGCAACCGGCGAGCACGACCGCGAGCAGGCTCAGAACGCGCATGACAGTGCGACCTCCGCGTGGCCCGGGGCGATCGCGACGTCGATCTGGGCGCCCTGGCGATGGCCGATGTACCACATCGCGCCGCCGGCCACCGCGAGCGCGGCGCCGAGCCCGCCCAGGAGGCGCGCGCGGCGGGCCGCCGTCCTGCCGTTGCCGTCGGTCGAGACCAGATCGCCGGTGTAGGGCGTGCCGATCCGGGAGCTCGCCACCGTGTCGCTGTCCTGGTTCGCCGCGATCGCGTACAGCCCGGCCGCGCCGAGCGCGACGACGCCAGCGGCGCCGGTGACGATCCCGGTGATCCGCCAGCCGCGCCCGGTCGACCCGGAGGCCGCGAGGCTCCCGGTGGGTGCCCGCGGCGCGACGGGCGGATTCGCCGCGGCGTCGCTCGCGTTCGCAGCCCCGGTCCGCGGTGGCGCCGGCGCTGGCTCGGTCGTCGAGCCCGGGACCGTCACCGCAGCGTCCGCCGCCGGCGGGGTTGCCGCGGCGGTGCCGGATCCCGCTGGCTCGCCGACGTCTCCGGTTGCGGGCTCGACGCCGGCGCACCGGGCCATCGCCTTGTCGAGCTCGGCCTGGTTCTTCGGGTGCTTCTCGACGCGCCGGTAGTTCAGGTAGAACCGGTTGGCCTGCGCGCAGTTGCCGGACAGCCGGTAGGCCTGCGCGATGTTGAACAGCAGCAGCGGCGCGCTCGATCGCAGGTACGACTGCTTCCAGCTCGCGATCGCCTGCGCGTACTCGCCGATGTCGAAGTGCCGCTTGCCCTCGTCGTACAGCGCGGCGGCCTCGGCGGCCTGCGCGCCATCGTCGGGGGCCGCGGGCTGCGCCGCTGCGAGCCGGCCGAGGGCGAGCGCGACGGCGAGCACGACCGCGCGCACGGCAGGTGTCCGGGTGGCTGTCATTTGCGGAACGGATCCTCCACGCCGTCGACATCGTCGCTGGCGTGCGCCGCGGCGCGCGGAGCCGCGGTGGCCGGCGGGGCCGGGACGCGCAGCGCGACGCGGACGGCGCGGTCGGCGGTCACCGTGAAGCGCTGGCGCGCCACGCGGCCGCCGGCGCTGGCGAGCGCCTCGTGTTCGCCGGGCGGCAGCGCGAGCGCGGCGCGTCCGGCGACCAGCGCGACCGGTTGACCGTCGACCGCGAGCTGCGCGCCGCGGGGCTCGACCGCGAGCTCGGCCGTGATCGGCGCCGCGGCCGGCGGCTCGCTGCTCGGTGGCGCGGCCGGGACCGCTGCGGCCGGGGCCGCCGCGACCGGGGCCGAGGACGCAGCCGCGGCTCCAGCTGCTTCGGGCCCCGGGCGCGCCGCCGGTGGTGCTGCCATGGCGGAGCGGCTGGCAGGCTGTGCGAGGAGCCCATCGGGCTCCCCGGGCGCGACCGGCGGTGCGGCGGCGCCAGGGGCCTGTGTCGCGCGCGCGTCTCGCGCGGTCGCGGGAACGGAGCTCGCGCGGACGGCGATCACCACGCCCCCGGCGGCAAGCGCCACGAGCGCGGCGAGCCCGAGCGGCCACCATGGCCGGCGGGACGCGGTGGTGATCGCGGAGCCGTCTGTGATCGAGCCGGACGTCGTCGATCGCCGCCATGCCGCACCGACAACCAACGGCGCGTCGACGGCCGGCATCGGCGATCGTGGATCGGCGATCGGCGTCTGTGAGCGGTCGTGAAGCGGATCGCTGGCGCCGGGCATCGTCGGCGGGCGCGATGCGGCCCGGGCTGCGCTCGTGGGCGCGGGCAGCGTCGGCGGTGACGATGCCACGCGGGGTGCATCCGGTGGTGCGCCGGGCATGTCCGGCGGGCGTGACGCCGGCAACTCGGCGATGCTCGCCTGCTCGGTCGGCGCAATGGGCAGGCTCGCGCCGCGGGCCATCGCGGGCGGCGCCGGGCGGTCCGCATCGGCGGCGATCGCGGCGAGCCGGCGGCGGATCTCGCCCAGCGCGGGGCGCTGGTCCGGCTGCTTGGCGATCATCTCCAGGATCAGCGCATCGAACGCGGCCGGCAGGTCCGGCGCGTGCGCGCGGGGCGGCACCGGCGGCCGGGAGATGTGCGCCGCGAGGATCTCGATCGCCGAGCCCTCGTCCTCGAACAGCGAGACCCCGCACACCATCGTGTACGCGAGCAGCCCGAGCGCGTACACGTCGGTCCGGCCGTCGACCGCCTCGCCGCGCGCCTGCTCGGGCGCCATGTACAGCGGCGTTCCCATCGCCACGCCGGTCGCGGTCCGGCTGACCTGCGCCGTCGCGGTCGACAGCTTCGCGATCCCGAAATCGAGCAGCTTGACCCGCCAGCCGTCGTCGTCGGTCGCGAGCAACACGTTGTCCGGCTTGAGGTCGCGGTGGATCACACCGGCGGCGTGGGCCGCCTCCAGCGCGCGGCACAGCGGCGACAGGATCGAGCAGGCCTCGCGCACCGACAGCCGGCCGCGCGCCAGCCGCGCGCCGAGCGTCTCGCCCTGCAGCCACTCCATCGCGAAGTACGACCGGCCGTCGTCCAGCGTCCCGAACGAGAAGATGTCGACGATGTTGGCGTGTCCGATCTTGTTGACCGCCTGGGCCTCGAGCACGAACCGCGACAGCGCTTCGTCGTCGGCGGTCAGCTTCGCCGCGAGGATCTTGATCGCCGCTCGCTTGCCGATCACCGGGTGGCGCGCGCCGTACACCACGCCCATGCCGCCGGCGCCGATCCGCCGCTCGATCACGTACTCGCCGACGCAGTCGCCGGGAGCCAGCTCGTGGCGCGCCGCGGGCCGGAGCTGCGCGAGCGCCGGCTGCTCGCTGGACCACGTCGCCGATGCCGACGCTCGGCCCGCGCGCGCGGCTTCCGCGACGAGCGGCGTGCCGTCATCGGGGCAACGCGGGCCGACGATGTCCCAGCGGCGTCCGCACGTCGTACACAGCTTCATCGCCTGCGAATCAATTTATCACGTGATCGGTAGTGTCGAGATCATCGCCGTGACCGACGTCGCCGCGCCATTCCCCCACTGTGCCGTGGCGCCACACACCGATCCGCACAGCGCCTCAGAGATTTCTACGGAGCCGGCGTGATCAACGCGTGATCACGGCGGCGCCACCGCGGACGATCCGGCCGGGGGATGGTCGTGCGCGCGGTCGACCTTGAGCGAGCCGGTGCTCGACGACCACAGCACGTACCCGATCACCAGCAGCCCGGCGAGCGCGACCGCGAGCAGCACGCCGAACGGCACGCGATCGCCGAGCGTCTTGCGCGCGAACAACCGGCCGGCGCTGCGCTGGTGGATCGTCTCGGTGACGTCGTCGGCGAAGCTCGGCGGCGCGTGCGCCTTGCGCAGCCCGGACAGGTAGTTCCGGGTCTCGGTCAGCTCGTCGTGCGCGCGCTTCCAGGTCGCATCGCCGGCGATCTTGCCGGCGACCTCGGCGCGCTCGGCCCCGGTCAGCGCGCCGTCGAGATAGTCGGACACCCGGGCGACGATCGCCTCGTCGATCTCCTCACCCGCCTGGCCGTCGTGCTGGGCATCATCGATCACGGGTACCTCCAGGGTAGCGCATCGGTCAGACGTGGCGCTGCAACCGCTTGCGCAGCACCAG
>DATAPF010000338.1:0-2108 GCA_036265355.1 Kofleriaceae bacterium
CGCGATTCAGGCCGCGGTTCAGGCCGCGGTTCAGGCTGTGCGGGCCGCTCGTCGCGCGGATCCGGCGGCGGGGCCGGTGCGGCGATCGGGGGATCGCCGCGCGCCGCGACCGGCGTCACCACCGCGAGCGCGCAGGAGACAAGCGAGGTCACGGCCCTCGGCACGGCGTGTGATCCTAGCACCGCCGGCATCGCTGGGTGCGGCGCGGCGTGTTAGCGTGCCCACATGGTGGTGCGTCACCTCGTGCTCAGCGCCGTGCTGGCCACGGCGGCGTGCTCGTCGATCTCGACGGTCCGCGTCCAGCCCGAGACCGTCTACGTCGGCCCGCGGCTGCGCCCGATCGCCGTGATCCACGCGCAGGTGACCAGCGCGTATCTGCTGTGGATCCCGATCCCCGGGCACGTCGATCTCGACTACGTCGTCAACCGGATGCTGCTGGCGACCGCCAAGGCGCTCGGCGCGGACCGGGTGGTCGACGTCCAGGTCGACATCACGCCCGACACCGGGATCTGGACCCTGCGCAAGCTGATCGGCTACCGCTCGGCGACGGCGAGCGGCGTGGCCGTGATGGTCGAGCCGGAACCGGGCGCCGCCGGCGCGGGGGGCGGCGCCGCGGCCAGCGCGACTGCGAAAGCCACGCCGTGAACCTCGATCGCAGGTTGATCCTCGTGGTCGGCAAGGGTGGCGTCGGCCGCAGCACCGTCGCCGCCGCGATCGCCGGCAAGTGCGCCGCCCAGGGCCGGCGGACGCTGCTGTACGAGACCAACGCCAGCGATCGGCTCGGCCCGTACTTCGGCCGGCCGCCGGTCGGCGAGACCCTGGCCCAGCTCGCTCCGAACCTGTGGGCGATCAACGCCACGCCGGCCAGCGCGCTCGCCGAGTACGGCCTGATGATCCTGCGCTGGAAGTCGGTCTACGAGATGGTGTTCGAGAACCGGGTCAGCAAGGCGTTCCTCCGCGCGATCCCCGGGCTCGACGACTACGCGCTGCTCGGCAAGGTCTGGTACCACACCACCGAGGAGAAGCGCGGCGCGCCGGTGTGGGACACCCTGGTGTTCGACATGCCGGCGTCGGGCCACTCGGTGTCGATGCTGCGCGTCCCATGGGTGATCGTCGACACCGTGCCGGACGGCCCGTTGACCCGCGACGCGCGCACCATCAAGGCGATGCTGTGCGATCCGGCGCGGACCTCGGCCGTGCTGGTCACGCTCGCCGAGGAGATGCCGGTCAACGAGGCGATCGAGCTCGAGACCCAGCTGACCGCGCTGGGCATCGTGCCGCAGCACATGCTGGTCAACCAGGTGTTCCCGCGCCACTTCCCGCCCGGTACGCCGGTGTCGCGCGTGCTCGACGCGCTGCTCGCCGAGCCGGGAAGCCTCGCGCCGCCGCTCGCCCAGCTCGCCGCGCACGCCGAGCTGTCGCGCGCTCGCCGCGCGCTGCACGAGCGCTACCTCGCCGAGCTGCGCGCGCGGGCGCGGGCCCGGATCGACGAGCTGCCGATGGTGTTTGCCCAGTCGCTGGGGCCGGCCGAGATCGCCCGGCTCGGCGAGCGGATCGCGGGGCTGTGACGCCGGCCTGGCTACTCGCCGGCGGCGCGCATCGGGAACAGCGGCTCGCCGTGGATCTCGAGCCGGTACACGCTGTTCTCGGTCTCGACGTAGATCATCTTGCCGCCCGGCTCGCCCAGGACGCGCTTGACCGGCGTGGTGATCATCCGGTGCCCATGCGGGTCGCGAAAGATGACCATGCCGCGGCCGATGTACGGGTACGAGATCAGGTACCCGGTGTAGAGCCGTCCGCTGCCGCCGGTAGGTCGCTCGGACCCGAGTTCACGAATCTTGCGTGCCGTGACGCTGACCATTGGTGCGCTGGCTATAGTTTACGAGATGGGCGCCCCCGGGTCACCCTCTTTGGAAGCGATGTCCGTTGCCTGTGGGGTAAGCGATGAGTGAGCCGACGAACCAGGCGTTGATCGATGCGCTGTACGAACAGGTGCGCGCCGTGGCCCCGCCGGCCCCGGACGGCCCGCCGCCCGAGCTGCGGCCGGTAGCGCCGGGGATTCGCGTGCTTGCGCTGCGCACCCCCACCTTGCCGCCGGCTGCCGATAC
>DATAPF010000339.1:0-11502 GCA_036265355.1 Kofleriaceae bacterium
AGAACAGCGGCAAGTCGCTGGCAGAGGTGGCCCACGCGATGGGCCGATCGTCCAAGAACGCGTTCGCGCGTTACGAGCAGGGGCGGGCTGTACCGACGATCGAGATGTTCGACGAGTTGCTTCGCGCGGTCTCCAGCGACATCACCTTGATCATCGGCTCGCGGCGGCTCGGTGTCAGGAAAGCGCCGCTATCCGCGAAGCGGAGGAAGCGCCGGGCAGCGTAGGCTGCGAAGCGCCGTTCGCCCACGACCTGAGATCGGGGCCTGGAGCGCGGCGTGCAGGCGGGGTAGTCTGCTGCGCGCGATGACCATCCCAGCGAAGATCGCGCTCTGCGTCGCCGCGGCGGTCGCGCTTGGCGCCGGCGGGGCGCCCGGGCGAGCGCAGCCGGCGCCGGCGGGTGGCGCGCGGCGCTGGACGGCGGTCAAGGCGGGTCGGATGTTCGACGGCAAGTCGTCGAGCCTGGCGACCAACCAGGTGATCCTGATCGACGGCGACCGGATCACGGCGGTCGGGCCCAATGTCGCGATCCCGAGCGGGGCCGCGGTGATCGATCTGAGCGGCGCCACCGTGCTGCCCGGGATGATCGACACGCACATCCACCTGTACGATCAGCAGAACGGACAGTCGGTCACGGCGCGGGCCGCGGTGGCGATCGGCAATGCGGCCAAGACGCTGAACGCGGGGTTCACGACGGCGGTCGACCTGGACTCGCGCGGCGGGTACGGCACGGTCGACCTCCGCGACGCGATCAACAAGGGGATCATCCCGGGGCCGCGGTTGCAGGTCGCCGGGCCGGCGCTCAACCAGCGCGCGGCCGCCGCGTATCCGTCGCTGGAGCCGCCGCTCCACGAGGGCCCGATCGAGGACAAGAACCTGACCTCGCCGTGGCTGGCGCGGGCGGCGGTCCGCGAGGCGAAGCTGCGCGGGGTGGACTGGATCAAGATCTTCACCACCCAGGACTTCGTCGGGGCCGAGTACCGCGTGTTCAAGCCCGACGGGACGCTGGTCAACAGCCCGTCGCTGACGCGGGAGGAGGTCGAGGCGGTGGTCGGCGAGGCGCACCGCCTCGGGCTCAAGGTAGCGTGCCACACCTACGGCGGGGAGGGCCTGCGCAGCTGCCTGCTGGCCGGGGTCGATGCGACGCAGCATGCGCTGGATCTCGACGACACCGCGCTCAAGCTGGTGCTCGCGAAGCGGCTGCCGCTCGGCATCACGGTGGTGGATCTGGTCGGCAACGAGCCGGGCGATCTGAAGGAGAGCGGGCAGCGGACCAGCCGGCTGCGGATGGCTGAGGCGGCGTTCAAGAAGGCGCTGCGGGCGGGCGTGGCGCTGCCGTTCGCCAGCGGAGCGGTCGGCGATCGCGATCTGCATGGCAAGCAAGCCGCGCAGTTCGCCTACTTCGTGCGGTGGGGCGCGACGCCGGCCCAGGCGCTGCAGATGGCGTTCCGCGTCGCGGCGTCGGTGCTGAACTACGACTGGGCGACCCGGCTCGGGACGATCGAGCCGGGGCGGTTCGCGGACCTGATCGCGGTGGCCGGCGATCCGCTCGCGGACGTCACCGAGCTGGAGCGCGTCGCGTTCGTGATGAAAGGCGGCGTGGTCATTCGCAACAGCCTCAAGTAAGGAGCCGGAGCATGGATGACGATGACGGAGTCGCCTCGCGGTGGACGCGGCGATCGCTGCTCAAGGTGGCCGGGGGCGCGGTGGTCGCGGCGGCCGGGGCGCTGCCGTCGCGGCCGGCGCGCGCGGCGGCCGGCGAGGAGGCCCAGGGCGCGGCCAGGCCCGGAGCCCCGGCTGGTGCCCAGGCGGGTGCCCAGGCGGGTGCCCAGGCCGGTGCTCACGCCGGTGCCCACGCCGTGATCGACCGGCTGAGCGCGTACATGGCCGAGGCGGGGGCGCGCGCGTTGCCTGCCGACGCGCTGGAGAAGACCAAGCATCACATCCTCGACACGCTCGGGGCGATGATCTCGGGCGCCGAGCTGCCGCCCGGCAAGACGGCGATCGCGTTTGCGCGGGCCAGCGCCGGCGCGACGACGGCGACGGTCGCCGGCACCGACGTCAGCTGCGGCCTGCTGGAGGCGGCGATGGCCAACGGCATGCTGGCGCACTCGGACGAGACCGACGACTCGCACGCGCCGTCGCACTCGCACCCCGGCTGCGCGGTGGTGCCGGCGGCGCTGGCGATCGGCGAGCGATCCGGGATCGATGGCGCGCGGCTGGTCCGGGCGGTCGCGCTCGGCTACGACGTCGGACCGCGCGTGACGATGGCGCTCGGCGGCCTGCCGTTCCAGATCAAGACCCACCACAGCGCGCACAGCATCGCCGGCACGTTCGGCGCCGCCGCGGCGGCCGCGTGCGCGGCGGGGCTGTCCGCCCAGCAGATGCGGTGGGTGCTCGACTACGCGGGGCAGCAGGCGTCCGGCGTCGCCGCGTGGCAGCGCGACCAGGACCACATCGAGAAGGCGCTGGTGTTCGGCGGGTTCCCGGCGCGCAACGGCGTGTCGGCGGCGCTGATCATCCAGCTCGGCGGCACCGGGGTCGCGGACATCTTCTCCGGCGACGACAACTTCCTGCTGGCGTTCGCGCCGGGGGCCGACCCGGGTGCGCTGGTCGACAAGCTCGGCGAGCGGTTCGAGGTGGTCCGGACCAACATCAAGAAGTGGACGGTCGGCTCGCCGATCCAGGCGCCGCTCGACGCGCTGGATCTGCTGCGCAAGCGCCGGCCGTTCACCGCCGACGAGGTCCGCAGCGTGGCGGTGCGGGTGGCGACCAGCGAGGCCAAGACGGTGAACGACCGCGAGATGCGAGCGATCTCGCTCCAGCACATGGTGGCGGTGATGCTGATCGACGGCACGGTCACGTTCGCGGCCGCCCACGACAAGCGCCGGATCCAGGATCCGACCGTGCTGCGCCACACCGCCAAGGTCCGGCTGGTTCCCGACGAGGAGCTCGAGCGGCTGTACCCGCAGCGGGTGGCCATCGTCGAGGTCGCGCTGGCCGACGGCAGCAAGCTGGTCGAGCGGGTCGACGCGGTGCGCGGCACGTCGGACAACCCGATGACCCGCGACGAGGTCGCCGCCAAGGTCCGCGACCTGATCGCGCCGGTGCTCGGAGCCGCGCGCGCGGCGCGCCTGATCGAGACGGTGTGGACGCTGGACGCCGTGAAGGACGTCCGCAGCCTGCGCCCGCTGCTGCAGCGGCGGTGATCCGGGCGTCACGCCGCGCGGCGGTAGGCGCGTCGCACGAGCAGCAGCACGACCACGCACGCGACGATGGTCACGGTGGTGATGTTGGGATAGTCGCGCACGAACCCGCGGGCCGCGTGGCGGGCGCGCGCCCGCAGCGCGAGCCGCTCGCGCGCCCGGTGCACCAGCCGGTCGAGGTTCTCCTCGAGGTTTTGCCGGGCAGCGAAGATCTCGCGCTCGATCGCGGTGCGGTCACGCATGGACCTGCCTCCCGCCTTCCTCGAGCGCGGCCTTCGCGCCCTGCAGCGTGGCCCGGGCCTCGTGGACCGGGACCGCGACGTCGGGGACGGCGTTGCGCCGCAACCGGAGCGCGAAGCTCGCCGCCAGCGAGCCGCCGATGCCGAGGTAGACCACGCCCATCACCACCAGCCGCAGCGCGAGGCTGGGCAGCACCGGGGAGAGCGCCGGCACCGCGGCCAGGCACAGGATCGCGAGCCCGATCAGCGCGACGATGCCGCCGAACACGACGGCGGCGCCGTCGGTGGCCGCGGACCGCGCGACGCGACGAGCCTCGCCGCGCAGCAGCTCGATCTCGTCCCGCGCGATGGTTCGTACATCCTCGCTGATCCGGCGGATGAGGTCTCGCGTCGAGGCCCCATCGCCGCTGGCCGCCGGGCTCGGGTTCATGCATCGCGAGGGTGCAGGCGATGTGCCGCGGTGCCTTGCGTTGCACCCGGCGCACGACGCCGTCGTGGATGGTGATCACCGGCGCGGCCGAGCGCCGTGCGGCTGCGTCGCCGGAGCCAGGCGCACGGCCGTCCTGTCACAGCGCGCCGCGGCGGGCAATCGCGGTCCCGGCGAGCGCCGCGCGGCTCACTGCTTGCCGAGCCAGGGCACGACGACCAGGCCGAGCAGGTCCTGCAGCAGGTGGAGCACGATCGGCGCGACCAGGCTGCCGCGCCACAGGTAGATCAGGGAAAACACCACGGCGAGCGTGGCGATCACGACGACGCCTGCCGGCCCGCTGTAGGTGTGTCCCGCAGCAAACAGCAGCGTCGACGCCGCGACGGCGGCGGTCCTGCTGTGCGTGACCGCGCGCAGCCGGAGCAGCAGGTAGCCCCGGAAGATCGTCTCCTCGGCGACGGCGACGACGATCACCAGCAGCGCGGCGAGCACGAGCTCGCCCGGCGAGCGCGGTACCAGCGCGGCTGGCGGCGAGCTCGGCGCCGGCAGGCCGGCGGCCTGGGCCAGCCGGCCGACGGCGGTGATCGCCACCAGCACGGGCGGATACAGCAGCGCGCCGAGCGCGATCTCGCGGCCGAGCCGGCGGGTCGTCCAGCCGATCGCCGAGAACCGCTCGCCGGCGGTCCACAGGAAGTACAGGATCAGCGCGCACAGCGCGACGTCGTGGACGATCGTCGCCAGGCTCGTGATCGTGAACGCCTGGCGCGAGATCTCGGCGACCGCGCCGAGGACGATCGGGGGCAGGACCAGGAGCAGGAACACCAGCAGCTCGAGCCGCTCGCGGCGTGCGCTGCGCGTCGGCGCGGGCGCGTCGCCGGGGGATCGCGGTGCCTCCCGCCTGGCGTTCGCGTCCGCGAGCTCGCTGTCGACCGCGTCGTTCATGGTCCCTGCAGCATGCATGCGGGCGACCATGTCGCGGGGTGTCCGGCAACCGCGTGCGCCGACTCCACGCGTCGACGGTCATCGCTCGCATGGCACGGGCGTTGCTCCCCGGAGTTCAGTCACACCTCGATGAGAAAGTGGGTATACATGATCTTCCCTGCTCGAATTCGAAACCGGATCACGCGCCTCGGAGGATTGCGGCTCGCGCTGGTCGGGCTCGCGCTGGCGGCGTGCGCGGGACCCCACACGAGCGTCGAGCTCGCGTGGACGGCGCCCAATGCAGACAGCGCGCAGCTCCACCGGGTCGTGACGCTGTTCGTGTCACGCGACGTCGCGCTGCGGCGCCCGGCCGAGGACGAGATGGCGAGCCAGCTGGCCGAGCGCGGGGTCGAGGCGCGGCCGGCGTATCAGCTGCTCAGCCGGGACGACCTGAGCAACCTGAACAACGCCAAGGCCAAGCTGCGCGCGCAGGGCTACGACGGCGTGGTCACGATGCGGATCGTCGGCGAGGAGCAGAATCTCAACTACGTGCCGCCGAGCTTCGACGCATACTGGACCTGGGCGTCGCCGTACTTCTTCTGGCCGGGCTACTACGCACCTGGCTACTACTCGCCGGGCTACGTGTACACGACGACCATCGTGCGCATGGAGACCGAGGCGTACTCGCTGGCCGACGATCGCCTGGTGTGGGCGGCGCTGAGCAGGACCACGGATCCCGGCAACGCGCGCAAGCTGATCGACGACGTGACGAAGACCGTGGCCACCCGGTTGACCGATCAGGGCCTGGTCGCCTGGGTGGATCCCGCGGTCCGCGACGCGAGCTGCACGGCGAACTGTGCGGCGCGGTCCTGGCTGCGCCGCGAGCGGTGGATGAACAGCGCCCCGAGCACCGCCGCGATCACGCCGCCGCTGCCATCGAGGATCAGATCCCACATCGTGTCGACCAGCGGCGACATCGTCGGCGAGCCCTGGGTGTGGCGGCCGAACAGCTGATCGGCGGCGAACTCGCCGATCTCCCACAGCGCGCCGAGGCCGAGCGTCGCGATCAGGATCGCCACGCCATCGAGCACCGGCCGGCGCCGGCCGCCGCGC
This sequence comes from Kofleriaceae bacterium, assembly GCA_036265355.1. GTDB lineage: Bacteria > Myxococcota_A > Polyangia > Haliangiales > Haliangiaceae > JABFXX01. The sequence goes on from DATAPF010000339.1 coordinate 5,904, forward strand.
AGGACGTGCGCGGCGTACACCGCCATGAACGCGACGAAGCCGATCACGACCGAGTCGCCGAGGTGAAGCACCTTGTCGAACCACACGATGCGGTTGTAGAGGTCGAACCCGATGCCGAGCGCCAGGTGGCACAGCAGCAGCCACAGCAGTGCCACTTCGACCTCGACCGGCCAGGTCAGGTTCGGCGTGCGGACCGCCAGGGTCGGGATGATCGCGACCACCACCGCGATGGCACAGAACGCGCCCATGATCCACTCGCCCCGGGCCACGAAGATCGCGCCGGTCAGCAGGATCGCCGCCCGCAAGCACCAGATGACCGCGATTTCCCAGCGCGCCATGGCTGAACCATGGGCGCGATCCGCAGCCCAGGTACGCGACAACCATCATAAATCTGGCGAGGGACCGTGCGTGGGCGCGCGCAGTGTGCGAGCGCATGGCGCGATCGCGGCGCAAGGCGGGAGCCGGTCGCGCTGGATGTGCGCGGAAGTGGTCGCTCGCGGGGCGATTCGCGCACGGTCTGCGCGAACCGTCGGTCTGCCTGCAGATCTGTCGGATGGCGCGACGCGCAATCCGCGTAGATGCCCGTAGGAGCATCTACGCGGGTTCGGTACGCCGCTTGCTGGAGTCCTGATGCATGGGGCCGACTGCCGTGCAGGGCTTGCAACCGGGCGAGGTGGTCGGCGGCCGCTACGTGCTGCGCGGCTGCATCGGCGAGGGTGGCATGGGGAGCGTGTTCCTGGCCGATCAGCCGGGCCTGCAGCGCAGGGTCGCGATCAAGGTCCTGCATCGCGAGCTGGCCAGCGAGCCGGTCCACGCCCGCCGGCTGCGCGAGGAAGCGATGATCGCAAGCCGGGTGCGCAGCGCGAGCTGCGTCGGGGTGATCGCGCGCGGCGAGCTGCCGGATGGCACGCCGTACCTCGTGATGGAGTACGTGCCCGGCGAGGTGCTCGGCGACGTGATCGCCGGCCAGCCGGTCCCGCTGGCGCGCGCGGTCGATGTGATGGAGCAGGTCCTGCGCGCGCTGGGTGCGGTCCACGCGGCCGGCATCGTCCACGGCGACGTCAAGAGCGACAACTTCCTGGTCGAGACCGTCGCCGGCCGCGATCGGGTCACGCTGATCGACTTCGGGCTCGCGCGGCTCGCGGACGCACCGCACGAGATCGACCTGGAGGACGGCGAGGTGATGGTGTCCGGAACGCCCGAGTACATGGCGCCCGAGATCATCGCCGGCGAGCCGCCGACCCGCGCCTCCGACCTGTACGCCGCGGGCGTGCTGCTCTACGAGCTGCTGACCGGGACCACGCCGTTCGGCGGCGGCACGCCGGTCGAGATCCTGACGCGCCACGCCCGCGAGGCCGTGATCCCGCCGTCGCTGCGGTCGCCCGGGCGCGATCTGCCGCCCGCGCTCGACCGCGTGGTGCTGCGCGCGCTCCGCAAGGCTCCGGAGGCGCGGTTTTCCGACGCGGCGGCGTTCGCGCGCGAGCTGCGGGCCGCGGTCGCCGCGCTGCGTCCCCCGGTCGCCCGGCCCGAGATCCCCGGCTGCGCCGCGTTGCCCGCATCGCGGACCGCCAGCCACGGTCCGGCGCTGCCCCGGCGGTGGGCCCGCGGTTCGGACTGCACCACCGCGGTGCGCGATCCGGCTAGAACCGGCCGTAGCGCGCGGCGAGACGCTGCATCTCGACGATCGACCGCGCGCACACCTTCTTCACGATCCGGTGGCGGTGGGTCTCGACCGTACGCAGCGAGATGAACAGCCGCGACGCGATCTCCGGGTTGGTGTAGCCGCGGATCATCAGCTCGAAGATCTCGCGCTCGCGCTTGGTCAGCTGGGCGAGCGAGGGCGGTGCGCCGCCGGCGAGCTCGGCGTCGACCGCCTCGCGCGACACGCTCGGCGGGATGTAGCTGTCGCCGGTCGCGGTGCGGCGGACCGCGCCGAGGATCTCGGCCGCAGGCTGGGTCTTGAGCGCGAACCCGCTCGCGCCGGCGCGCAACATCTCGGCGATCGCCGCGGCGTCGACGACCGCCGACAGGCCCAGCACGCGGCACCGGGGCAGCAACTCGCACAGCTCGCGGGTGACCCCGATCCCCGAGACCGATGGCATCAACAGGTCGACGACGGCAACATCCGGATCGATGCTGGGCGCCAGCGCGCGCAGCTCATCCAGGCTCCCGGCCTGGCCGACAACGTCGAAATCTGGCTCGGCCTGGATCGCACTCGCCAGTCCCTCCCGGAACAGCGGATGGTCATCAATGAGCAACACTCTCGTCGTGGTCGACATGGCAATGAGCTGCTGCAGCCTAGCAGTGCGATTTGCTTGTCGTCCAACGCCCGGCCGGTTGGTTCAAGCGCTCACCGAGCCCTGGCGAAGCGCGCTCGGTGGTGCGTGCGAGCACACCAGCATTTTCGGATGCGTCCTGTGCGTCCCACGGCACCGCGCGTACGAAGGATACGCAGGATCACGTACGCACCGGGCGTCCGCGCACGTGGGTGCGGCACGTTGGCGCTGTCCCATCGACCGGCGCCGAAATGTGGTCAGCCGGGTAGGCCGACGGTCTCGCTATGCGCAGTGCTGCGCGGCGGCGCCACCGCGAGCGGCAGGGTGAAGTGAAACGCGCTGCCGACTCCCGGCGTGCTCTCGACCCAGATCCGGCCGCCGTGGGCTTCCACGATCCCCTTGGCGATGAACAGGCCGAGACCGGCGCCCTGGCCGCTGCCGCGCCAGTAGCGATCGAACACACGTGCGAGCTGGGCCTCGGGGATCCCCGGCCCGGTATCCGACACCGACAGCCGCACCTCGTCGTCGCCGGGCGCCGCCGCGACGCGGATCTCGCCGCGCGGCGGGGTGAACTTGATCGCGTTGCCGACCAGGTTGGCGATCACCTGGAGCACGCGATCGCGGTCGCACGCCACCGCCGGCAGATCGCCGTCGAGCTGCATGGTGAGCCCCAGCTGCTTGGCCTCGGCCTGCGGCGCGAGGGTCTCGACCGCATCGCTGACCAGCGCCGCGATGTCCTCGAGGGCCGTCGCGACCGTGAACTGCCCGGTCTCGATCATCGTCGCGTCGCGCAGGCCCTCGATCAGCCGCGCCATGTGGGTCACCGTGCGGCTGATCAGATCGATCTGCTTGTGCCCGTTCGGGCGCTGGTCGGCGGCGTGGCGCGCGGCCAGTGCGGTCGCGCTCACCCGGATCGTCGCGAGGTAGTTCTGCAGGTCGTGGGTGACGAACGCGAACAGGTCATCGCGCGCGGCGATCGCGACCTGCGCCTCGCTGTACAGCCGGGCGCGCTCGATCGCCAGCGCGGCGTGGTGGGCGAGCTCGCGGGCGAGCTCGAGGTCCTGCGGGACATAGCGCCGGCCGGACCCGGCCATGACCAGGCGCAGGATGCCGACCACGCGGCCGCGCACGACCAGCGGCGCCCGGATCCCGCTGGTCGTGCCGATCGCGTCCGCCAGCCTGCGATAGCCGGCCTCGGGCGTGTCGCCGGCCACCGGGTCGACGGCGCCGTCGCGCAGCTGGGGCTGCGCGGTCTCGATCGCCGCGCGCAGATCGCCGGGCACCTGATCGCGCGGGGTGGTGCCGAACATGCGCTCGAGCTGGTCCCGGATCTCCGGATCGGCGTGATAGGCCGCCACCCGGGTGACCGCGCCGTCGTCCTCGACGAGGTCGACCGCGCACAGGTCCGCCATCACCGGGACGACCAGCCGCGCGACGGCGTCGAGCGTGGTCTCGTACTCGATCGGCTCGGCGAGCAGCGGCCCGGCGCCGGCGAGCAGCTCGAGCCGGGTGTGCTCGCGGACCTCGATCTCGCGCAGCCGGGCGATCTCCAGGGCGACGCCGACCCGCTCCGCGAACATCTCGATCGCCATCTGGTCGTCCTCGGTGAACTCCGCGCCGGCCCGCTTGTTCGCGAGGTACAGGGTGGCGCGGTGGGCGCCGAGGTACCGGATCGGCACGCCGAGGAAGCTGGTCAGCGCCGGGTGGCGCAGCGGCAGGCCGGAGAACGACGCGTGCTCGCCGACGTCGCGCAGCCGGATCGCCCGGTTCGCGCGGGCGACGGCTCCCAGCAGACCGACCGCGCGCGGGGCGTGGCCGAGGCTCGCCACCTGCTCGGCGGACACCCCGCTGACCACCCAGGGATCGAACCGGCGCCACTGGCTGCCGTCGATGCCGAGCGCGGAGAACTCGGCGTCGACCACGCCGCGCGCCTGATCGACGATCAGCTGGAGCAGCGGGCCGCGGTCCGACGCGGTCGGGGTCGCCAGCGTCGCGGTCACCTGGGCCGAGGCCTGCTCCAGCCGCTCGATCCGGAGCCGGAGCTCCTGCCCCGACGCGTGCATGGCGCCGGCGTCGCGCTCGGCGAGCCGCTGCCGGGTGATGTCGAGCAGCGCGGTGCGGCACGACGTCGCCGGTCCGCGCCGGTCGCGCGCCGGGATGCTGATCAGCTGCGCGATGCACGGGCCGCGCGGGGTCGAGAACGCGATCTCGCCGGTGGTCGGCAGCGGCGTGGCGAGCGCCGCGCGGATGTGCCCGAGCAGCGCATCCGGATCGTCGAGCCGGGCCAGCGCGCGGAACGGCCGGCCGAGGATCCGCGAGCGGTCCTCGCCGAGCAGCGCCGCGCCGGTCAGGTTGATCTCGAGGATCACGCCGTCGCGATCGAACGTGCAGTACGCGACCGGCGCGAAGTCGTAGAGATCGACGTAGCGGCCGCGCGACTCCTCGAGCTGGCTCTGCGCCTCGCGCAGCGCCTGGTTCTCCGCCTCGAGCTCGAGGGTGCGGGCCACCGCGCCGAGCTGTGCGCGCTCGCGCTCGGCGCGCTCGTGCTCCGCGAACTCCGTCGCGGCCCGCCGGGTGTACAGCTGGAGCGCGGGATCGACCACCGAGAACAGCTCGCATGGCTCGCCCAGCGACTCGTCGGCGCCGAGCAGCAGGAAGCCATCGGGGCACAGCGCGAAGTGGAGATCGCGGAGCACCTTGCTCTGCCGCGCCGGCTGCAGGGCGCCGAGCAGGTTGCGGCAGCTCACCAGGTCGATCCGCGAGAACGGCGGGTCCTTGCCGAGGTTGTGGTGGGCGAGCACGACGAGGTCGCGGACCATGCGCTGGACCTGGTAGCCGTGGTCCGATGGCCAGAAGAACTGCTGCAGGCGCTGCGGGGACACCTGGCGCTCGATCGACCGCGGGTAGATCGCATGGCGTGCGCGCGCGATCGCCGCCGCGTCGACGTCGGTCGCGAAGATCTGGACCTCGTGGCCGGCGGCGCGGTCGCCCAGGTGCTCGAGCAGGCAGATCGCGATCGAGTACACCTCCTCGCCGCTGCCGCAGCCTGGAACCCAGATCCGGAGCGGTGCATGGCGGCCGCGCTGGTCGAGCAATCGCGGAAACACCACGGAGGTCAGGGCATCGAACTGCGCCGTGTCGCGGAAGAATGCGCCGGAGCTGAACAGCAGGTCGCGGTACAGCGCACCGAGCTCGTCGGTGCTGGTCTGGACCTGGCGCAGGTAGTCCTCGGCGCGGGTGAACTTGTGCATCACCATCCGCCGGTGGATCCGGCGGTCGATCGCCGCCGGCCGGTACCCGGCGAAGACGACGCCGAACGCGCG
>DATAPF010000340.1:0-51560 GCA_036265355.1 Kofleriaceae bacterium
CAAGGTCCCGCGCCGCATCGAGTTCTGCGAAACGATCTGAAGGTCAGTTGATCACGACCAGCTGGCCGGCGTCGTGGCCGCAGAACCGCGCGTTCAGATCGTACTTGGTGCCGCACACCGGGCAGATCCGGGCGATCACGCCGGCGGGCTCGGTGGTGCGGGCGCGCCGGGGCCGCGTCGCGTTGTAGACCGGGAACGGCACCAGCTCGTTGCCATCGTGCGGGCAGCTGCGCAGGCCGGGCTCGTAGGCCCGGCGGCATGCCATGCACACCAGGCCGGCGCTCCGCGACAGCGCGCGCATCGGCCCCAGGCCCGGTCCGCCGAGCAGCTCCTCGGGGGGGACCAGCCGGCGCGCGTCGCGCGTGCAGTACGTCAGGCCGTGGTACTCGGTGCGGCAGGTCGGGCACACCATCGCGCTCGACGTGGCGACCGCGAGCCCGCCTCCACCGCCGCCGCGCACCTGCTGCTGGGGGCGCGGCCGGGCGCGGGGGAGCGCCGGCACCGGGGGGACCGCGGCCGGCGGGCGCGCTGCAGGGACGGTCGCGGCGTGGGCGCGGGTTCGCCGGCGCAGCACGAGGGCGACCGCCACGAGGCCGGCGATCACCAGGATCAGCAGGCCGATGACCGCGACGAGCAGCCAGCGGTCGCCCGCCCCCGCCAGCCCGGGGCCCGGGGACGTCGGTGGGGTCTGAGCCGCGGCGGCGGCGGCCGGCGCGGCGAACAGAGCGGTGAGCAAAGCCGAGGTCGTCGATGAGAGGGCGCCGGACATCGACTGACCTGATCCGGAGAAAACTTAGCAACCAGCCGAGGATCGGTCAATGCGGAAATCGGCACTCACCGACGGCGCAGCGCTTCCAAATCGGCCGGTTCGCGGTACTACCGATCGCGATGCCCGACCTGGTGATCGGTGGCCGCCGCGCAGGCCCTGCCAGACCGTGGCGCTCGGGTGTGATCGTGGTCGCCCTGCTCGGGGTGGCGGCCGTGGTGGCCTGGTTCATCTACCGCCGCACCGTGGCCTACGACATGCCCTCGGGTGAGGTCCAGGGGGAGCTTGCCTGGGCGCCGCCGACCTCGGGTTCGCCGTCGACCCTGGTCCACGGCAACGCCACCCTTGCCTGGCTGGGCGGCATCGCGGTGCTGCATGTCGCAGGCGATCCGCATGCGATCGGAGCGTCTCATGGTCGGCTGCTCGCGCCCTGGCTGCGGCCGATCGCGGCAGCGATGGCCCCCTCGATCGCGGGCACGGTGTCCGACGATGGGCTGCTCGGCCGGCTCACCCACGACCTCCGGCTGGCGTGGCGCTGGCGGCTGATCGGGGACGGACTGGTCGAACCGGATCGCCGCATGGTCGCCGGTCTGACCCGCGGCGCGGCCGCGAGCGGCGTGGCGCTCGGCTACGACCAGCTGCTTCGCGATCAGGCGCTGCTCGACGTCGGCGCGCCGTCGCCGCGCAGCGATCAGGCCGAGCAGCACGCGATCGCCCACGGCCTGATCCTGATCGGACCCCAGGCGCAGACCCCGGCGCGGGTCTGGATCGGCCGCGCGCTGGCGCTGCCCGGCCTGGACGACGGCGGCGACTCCGCGATCCCGGTGGTGACGATCACCCGGCCGGACGGGCGGATCGCGTGGGCCGGCGTGGGCTGGCCCGGCGAGCTCGGCGCGGTCACGGGGATCAACGCCGAGGGCATCGCCGTGCTGGTCGATCCGGCGCGCACGGTCGACGTCCGGGTGACGCGCGCCGCGCGGCCGATCGCGCAGATCGCGCGCACCGTGCTGGAGCAGGCGCGGACGCTCGACGACGCGATCAAGCTGATCGAGGCCTCGCCGCCGCTCGGCAGCGCCGTGATCGCCGTGGTCGACGGCGCGAGCGGCAAGTGGGTGCAGATCGAGCGCACGCCGAGCCGGGCGATCGTCGAGCGCAGCCCGCGATCGCCGGCGCTGGGCGATGTGCTGACGACCAACGCGCTGGCCGGCGATCCCGAGAACGACCGCGCGCGGCGGATGCTGCCGACCCCGGCCCGGGTCGAGCGCGCCGCTCGCCTGCTCCGCGCGCCGCTGCCCGACGCCGCGGCGATGGCGGCGATCCTGCGCGATCGCCGTGCGCCCGATGACTCGCCGCGCCCGCCCGGCCACCGCGGTGCGATCGATGACGGCCGGGCGGTGCAGACCGCAATCCTCGATCCGGCGTCGCTGTCGCTGTGGGTCGCCGATCCGAGCGCCGGGGGCCGGATGCGCGCGCTCGACCTGCGCTACGAGCTACGCCACGAGGGCGACCGCGCCGCGCCCGCCGCCGACATCGCGGCAGAGCCGGTCGAGCCCGCCGCCAGCGCTGCGGTGCTCGCCGCCGCGCGCGCCGAGCTGCGCACTGCGCGGGCGGCGCTGGCGTCGGGTGACCGGGTGCGCGCGACCGAGGCCTGCGCGCGGGCGCGGGCGCGGGCCCCGACCCTGCCCGAGGCGATCGAGCTCGACGCGCTGATCGCCCAGGCGCGCGGCGACGAGGCGCGGGCCCACGCGTCGTTCCAGGCCTGGCTCGATGGCGGGCCTGACGATCCCCGCGGCGAGGAGCGCGCCCGGGCCGCGCTGACGCGATAGCCGATCGGCCGAACGGCTACTTGATGAGCCAGAGACCGGCCAGGGTGCCCACGCTCGCGCCGATCGCGAGCAGCACGATCACCCACCACAGCAGCTTGCGCGACCTGCGCGGCGCCTGCGGGCGCACCGGGTACGTCGCCGGCAACGCGCCATGGCCGAACGGGCTGCCGTGCGCGAACCCCGCCGCGGCCGCCGCAGCCGGGTACTGTAACTGGGACGCGGACTGCGCTTGCTGCGGCGACAGCGCCCCGTACACCGGCGAGCCGACCGGCGGCGTGAGCACCGGCGACAGCGGCGCAAGCGGCGACGGCGTCGGCCCCGGGCGGCCGTGGGCGTTCGGCGCCAGCCCGGGCACGAGCGCAGAGGCGCCGAGCGGCACCGGCATCCCGGGCAGCGCCGCCGGGCCGGAGCCCTGGGGAGCGGCCGGCGGCGGCATGAACGGCATCGCCGGCGGCAGTCCATGCGGCAGCTCGCCGCGCCGGGTCTCCAGCATGTCGGCCGACGGCGTGCGGCCGATCGCGATCGCCTTCTGCGCGAGCGCGGCATGCTCGCTGCTCTGGCTGGACATCGCGCCCTGCAGCGCCACGGCGAGCGCGGACACGTCGGGATAGCGGTTGGCCTTGTCCTTCTCCAGGCACTTGAGGATCGCGCGGTCGGCCGCGCGCGGCAGGCTCGCCTGCGGACAGGCCTGCGACGGCGGGATCGGGGTCTGCTTGAGCTGGGCGGTGATCAGGCCGGCCGGGCCCTTGGCGTCGGGGAACGGCAGGCGGCCGGTGATCATCTCGTACGCGAGCACGCCGAGCGCGTAGACGTCGCTCCGGCCGTCGAGCGCCTTGCCCATCAGCTGCTCGGGCGACATGTACTCCAGCGTGCCGAGGGTCTGTCCGGTCGCGGTGAGCTGCGGCGACTGCGGATCGATGGTCTCGCCGCGCATCACCTTGGCGATCCCGAAGTCCAGGATCTTGACGAACTCCGGGTTGCCCGGCCGCATCTCGAGGTAGATGTTCTCGGGCTTGAGATCGCGGTGGACGATGCCCTGCGCGTGGGCCTCGGCGAGCGAGCTGCACATCTCGGTGAGGATCTTGAAGACGCGCTTCCACTCGAGCGGCGCCTCCTCGTGAAACACCTGGTGCAAGCTCTTGCCCTCCAGCAGCTCCATCGCGATGTACAGCGTGCCGGACGGCGTCTGGTCGAAGTCGTAGGTCGTGATCGTGTGCGCGTCGCGCAGGTTGCACAGCACCATGCCCTCGCGGCGAAACCGCGCGACCAGGTTGTCGTCCTTGGTCATGTCGGGGTGGAGCAGCTTGAGCGCGACCTTGCGGCCGGTCGCGAGCTGCACGCCGCGGTACACCGCACCGAACCCGCCCTCGCCGATCTTCGATTCGATCTTGAACCGGTTGTTGAGCACCTGACCGAGGTAGACGTCATCGCCGCTCGGCTTGCGCGACTTGGTGGGCGAGCGCCCCGCGGTTCCCGGCGCGCCGGCGGCCGCCGCTGCCAGCTTCTGTGCCGGGCCCTGTGCCTGCGCGGCGGCCACCGCCTGACCGTGTCCGGCTGCTGGTTGGACCACCGGCCGGGGCGTCTCTGCGTGCGACTTGCCCTGCCCCGCCGTCGCGGGCCGGGCGCCGCCCGGCGCCGACGACGCCGACGAGCCGGGCGATCGGTTGGGCCGGGATTGCGACGGCGGTGTCCCCGGCGCACCGCGGACGCGCTCGACGATCGGCCCCGGGCCGGGCGATCCGGTGCCCGGTCCAGCCCGCCGGCTGGGTGCCAGTCGATAGCCGCACACGCCGCAGAACCGCGCATTCGGCTCGAGCGGCGAATTGCACGACGGGCACGTCATGTCGACGAATTTTCGCAGAACATCCCAGCCTTGGCACGCGACATTCCAGCAAAACGCCGGCCAGCAAACAGCGCGGCCTAGCAGCGCAGCGCGAACAGCAGGATCACGACGACGATGATCGCGCCCGCGATCACTGGCACGAGCCATGTAGGCCGGGCGGCTTCGAGCGGCGCCGGTGGCAAGGCCTCGATCGCCTTGTCATCGCCGATGAACAGCCGGATGCGCGGACCCCCGGGGCCGAACTCCACCGCGACCGGGAGGTTTCGCACGATCGGGGTCTCGGTCACGCGATGGCCGTCGACGTAGGTGCCGTTGGAGCTCCCGAGGTCGACCAGCACCCACCCCGCGTCGACCTGGCGCAGCTCGGCATGACGCGAGCTGGCATCGATGTCGCGGTGCGGATCGAACGACACCTCGCACTCGGGGTGGCGGCCGAACCGCAGACGCACCCCGGCCGAAAATTCCTGGCGCTGGCCCCGGCGGCTGCCGGCGACGTGGTCGACCACGACCCGCACGGGAGCAATGGTATCACCGGCCGCCGAGCCACCACGCGATCGCGCACGCGATGACGGCGATCACTGCGTACGGCCACCAGGTCAGGCCAGCCGCCCGCAGCCGGCGGCGCGCCGGGCCCTCGACCTCCACCGGCAGGGCGGTCGCCGGGAGTCGGATCCCGATCTGCGAGCGCAGGACGGCGTGCTGGCCGGTCACCGGGATCGACGGGGGGATCGACGCGGTCGGCAGACCGATCCGCGCCGCGAGCCGGCGGGCGACATAGGAGGTGGGAGTCAGGGCCGGGTCGCCCTCCTGCTGCGGGTCGAACTCACGGAAGCTCGGCAGATCGCCCTCACCGGCCGGGGGGAGCAGCCGGGGGCCGGCCAGCTCGCACACGACCGCGGTGATGTTATCGCTCCCACCCGCGGCGCGCGCCGCGGCGATCAGCAGCTTGACCGACTCGGCCACGCTGTGGGGCTCGGCCATCAGCAGCGCCAGCGCGGGGTCGCCGACCAGGCCATGCAGCCCGTCGCTGCACAGCAGCACGCGATCGCCGCGGCGCAGCTCGATGATCGACAGCGACGGCTCGACGTCGTCGGCGACGCCGAGCGCCTGGAGGATGGCGCCCCCGGCGCTGGCGGCCTCGTTGGGGCTGTGGCCGGCGGCGAGCAGCGCCGACTGCAGCGACTGGTCGCGCGTGACCTGGACCAGCGCGCCGCTGCGCAGCACGTACGCCCGGGAGTCGCCGATGGTGGCGAGGATCAGGCGATCGCCGACCACGCCGGCCGCCGACAGCGTCGTGCCCATGCCGCGCAGCCCGGGCTCGCGGCGCGCCATGGCGTGGACATCGTGGTTGGCGACCCGGACGGCGCGGCGCAGCAGGCGGGCGAAGACCTCCGGATCCCGGGTGTCCGGCGTGCGCTTCATCTCGCGCCAGGTCACCAGGGCGGCGAGCTCGGAGGCGATCTCGCCGCCCTCGACGCCGCCCATCCCGTCGCACAGCACGAACAGGGGCCCGCGCAGGCCGGTCGCCGCCCACGGCTCCGCGACGTCGACCGGCAGCAAGCTGTCGAGATCGCCGACCAGGAAGTGGTCCTCGTTGTGCTCGCGGACCTGGCCGACGTCGCTGGCCCCGGCGACCACGATGTCGAGCGCTTCGAGGGCGGCCGGTTCGCTCACGTCACCTGCCGAGCTCGATCCGCAGCAGCTGATCGCCCATGCGGACGTGGTCGCCGTGCCGCAGCACGGTCGGTCCGGCGAGCCGCACGAAGGTCCCGTTCGAGCTTCCGAGATCGGTGACCTGCGCGCGCTTGCCGTCCCAGGTCAGCGCGGCGTGGCGCCGCGACAGGAACGCGTCGTCGCGAAACACGATGTCGCCCTCCTCGCGGCCGAGCACGACCTCGTCGCCGGCGAGGTGGCGGACGTCGCGGTAGCCGCCCGACGGGACGATCTGGACCAGCCGGCCCCACGGCTCGCGCGGCGGCGAGCCGAACAGCGCGACGCCGTGGCGGACCAGCGGGTAGACCTTGATCTCCTCGGGGTCGAGCCGCTCGTAGCGCAGGACCTCGCGGCCGACCAGGAGCGTCATGCCGTCGAGCAGCTCGACCGGCGCGTCGGTCTTGCGGAACACGCCGTTGAGCGCGTCGAGCGGGTGGAGCTTGACCACCCCGTCGCCGCCGCGCTCGAGCCGGGCGTGCTGGCGGGCGAGGAAGCGATCGTCGTCGAACGCGATGTCGGCCCCGGCGCGCCCGACGATCAGGTACTCGCCGCCCAGCGGGTAGCGCTGGCCGTCCGAGCCGTCGCGGTTGACCAGCACCGCCATGCCCCAGGTCCCGGGAGCGAGCCGCGCGGCCGGCGCCGCGCCGCGGTTCGCCGAGGTCGCGCCGTCGTCCTGGGCGAGCGTGCCGGCGTGCGGATCGATCGGGCCGTCGAGCTTGCCGGCGAGCGGGCCAGCCGACGGGCGCGCGGCCGGCTCGGCCGCCTCGAGCCGCACGCCGCACTGCTGGCAGAACGCGAAGCCGAGCGGGGTCTGGGTCCCGCAGCGCGGGCACGCGACCGTGCTGCCCTGCGCGAGCCGCGCCGGCACCGCGGCCGGGACGCCGGGCGCCGGCGGCAGCATCGTCGGCTGCATCGCGTCGGCCTGGCGCGGCAACATCGTCGGCTGCATCGTGTCGACCTGGCGCGGCGGCAGCCCCGTGACCGGCCCGGAGAACGGCCCGGGGACGGGCCCGCCGCCGGGCCCGCCGATCGGGCCGAACCCGGCGCCGGTGCCGGGCGGCTGCGACGGGAACCCGCCGATCGGCCCCGAGGGCATGCCCGGCATCGGCCCGCCGAGCGCGGCGACCCCGACCGGCATCGGGCCCGCCGCGGGCAGCGGCAGCGGACCGGGCGGCGGCATCGCGGGCCCCGGCGCGCCCGGCCGAGGTCCCGACGGGCCGGCCGCCGGCAGCGCGCTGCCACACTGGCGGCAGTACTTCATCCCCGGCGGGTTCTCCCCATGGCACACGCCGCACACCGTGCCGGGCAACCCTTGTGCCGGTACCTGAGTCGGTGCAAAAGCCTGCGCCAGCGAGCTACCGCAGTTCAAGCAGAACGACGATCCCGCTGGGCTTTCGTGGCCGCACATCGAACAACGCATCGTTTCCCCGAAATTGAACCCGATCCAAGTGTCTCCACAACCGCTCGCCACGGGAATGGGCTCCGGCCGGTTTGCAACGCCATGACGGTCTTGCTAAGACGGGCCGGCTCCGTGGTCGCCAACTTCGCACGCCGTCTCGCGTTGTCAATCCTCCGACGCCCTTGCCGACAGGCTGGTCCCCGGCCCGGCGGCGGTGCTGAGCCCGCGGTCCGGCGCGTCCGATCGACGGCGCTCTCGGTGGGGCTCTCACTCGGCGTGGTCGCGGGGCTGGCGGGGCTCGCCGGCTGCGTGGACAGCGCGATCCGCACCGCGCCGTTTCGCAGCCGGCCCGACGCCGCCGAGCCCGGATCGCTGCAGGGCCCGTTCGACGGCCGCGCCGTCGATGCGACCACGCACGCGCCGATCGCCGGCGCGCTGGTCTACGCGGCGTGGACGTTCGAGCGCGGCACCGCCCTGGCCGAGCCCGCCGGCGCCAAGGAGTTCGTCGGCTCGACCGACTCCGCCGGCAACTACAAGGTGCCCCGGCTCGACCACCTGCCGAGCGGCGCGCGGGTCACCGAGTTCACGCTGCTGATCTACAAGCGCGGCTTCATCGCGTATCGCAGCGATCGCCGGTTCAGCGATCTCGGCCCGCGGATGGACTTCGCGCAGACCGACAACCAGGTGCTGCTCGAGCGCTGGCGCAACGACCTGTCGCACGCGCGCCACCTCCGGTTCGTCGGCTCAGGCACCGCGGTCGGCGAGGCGACCCGGTGGGAGCTCGCCGATGCGAGCGCCGAGCTCGACGGCCGGCGCCCCAAGAGCGGCGACGACCTGCGGCCCGGCCGTGGCGAGGGCCAGTACATCGTGGCGGCCCAGCTGCTCACCGAGACCGACATCAAGGCGCGCACCAGGTACGACGGCGGCTTCGAGACCGGCCCGCTGTCCGACGAGCCCGACACCGCGACCTACTCGTCGCAGCACTTCAAGGCGCTCGGCCGGCCCGAGACCTGGGACGTCGCGCTGCGCATGTGGCGGCTCGATCCGGCCAAGGCCCCGGAGCGCTACGACGAGCTGTTGACCCAGCTGCCCGGGATCGTCGAGAAGGACGATATCGGGACCCGGTCGTTCGTCGCCGCCGAGAACGACATCCGCGGCGTCGGCTTCCTCGACGCGGCGCGCGGCATCGTCGTGCTGATGACCTGCGGCTCGAACCAGTGCATCTCGCCCGAGGACGCCACCTCGCTGGCCCAGACGATCTACGGCCGGGTCAAGTCGCTGCTGCCGGTCACGCTCGGAGGCGGCAAGTGAGGCGGCTGCGCCCGCTCGCCGTGGGGCTCGCGCTCGCGCTGGTCCCGGCCAGCGCGTCGGCCTGGGAGCCGCAGACCACGCAGGCCGGGCTCGCCGAGCAGGCGGCGCTCGCATCGCGGCTGCACAAGCGGCTGGTGTCGCTGGGCTTCGTCGGCGGGCTGTTCGAGCCGCTGACGATCCCGCCGGCCGACGCCCCGGCGCTGACCGCTGCGCTCAAGCTGCTGTCGCCGACCCACGGCTCGGTGCCGGATGGGCGCGGCCGGCAGTCCGCGCTCGCATGGCTCACCGCCGGAGCAGCGCTCGCCGACTACCCGGCCAGCCAGGCCGCCAACCACTTCTTCGATCCGGCCACCGGCGCCGGGTGGATCCCGCCCGACCGCGGGCTGACCACCCGGCTGCGCGAGCTCGTCGGCCAGGGCGCGGTGCCCGACAAGGGGATCCCGGCTCCGGACTGGCTGACCGCGAAGACCAACCCGTTCAACCTCGACCAGTTCCTCAACCAGTACGCCAAGGCGGTCAGCGCGGCGACGCCGGGCGAGCGCTCGCGCTACATGGCCGCGGCGCTGGTCGCGGCGGGCGCCATGCTCCACACGCTCGGCGATCTCGGCGCACCGTCGCGGGTCCGCGGCGACATGGCGGCCCACCTCGAGCCGCTCGGCGCCGGGCCCGACGATCTCGGCTCGCGGTTCGAGCGGATGGCGGCGCTGACCTACGGCCGGCTCGGCGTCCCGCCGCCGTCGCGGACGGTCACGCGCAGCCACCTGCGCGACTTCATCACCGCCAAGGACGGCGGCGGCCTCGCCGACCTGATCGCGCGCAGCTACTTCTCGCCGAACACGCTGCCCGAGCCCACCCGGGTATCGGACGACATCAAGCCCCGCCTGGCGCGGCCGCAGCCCGCGCTGCCCACCCGGCTCAACCTCATGGCGGCGACCCGTGATGAAGGCGCCGCGCTGCGCTCGCCGAGCGGCACCTGCCTGGCACACTACCGCGTCGATCACGACGTCTTGACGTTCTCGATCGACGACGACTGCGCGCTCGAGCAGCTCGCGGCGATCTTGCCCGACGTCGCGGCCTACGAGACCGGCCTGCTCGACTTCCTGCTGCGCGGCGAGCTCACGATCAACGCCGGCGGTCAGATCACGGTGCTGGGAACCGGCCTCGGCGCCGGCAACGTCGAGATCCTGGTCGAGGACGACCGCGGCGTCCGGACCTCGCTCGCCAGCGTCGCGGTCACCGGCGGCAGCGCCGCCCCGGCCGCCGGCGCTCCCGCGGCCGCCGGCGCTCCCGCGGCCGCCGGCCCGGCTGCTGGATCGGGCTCCGGCGCGGCCAGCTCGCTCGCCAGCGTCGCCACCCCGGCGACCGGCACCCGGGTGGTCGCGGTGTACCGCGGCGTCGACACCGCCGGCGAGCCGATCGTCGCGGTCGGCGCGATGCCGCTGACGCACTGACGTGGCGTGAGCGGTGGCGAACAAGCGGCGCAAGAACGAGCAAAGCGACGGCGGCCCGACCGGGCTCGACCGCGTGTTCGCCGCCCTCGAGGCCGCGCCCGCCGGCCTGCACGACGTCACCCGGCCCGCCGACCAGCTCCCGAGCGGCCTGCCCGAGCCGCTGATCGACCTCTACGCGCGCTGCGATGGCCTGCGCCTGTACCTCGACAGCGTCGAGCTGCGGCCCTCGGCCGAGGTCGAACCCGTCGATCCGCGAAGCGGCATCGCGGGGGGTGGGGACCCCGACGGCTTCGCCGGCGGGGCGGGGGTCCTCCCCCGTGGGATCGACGACCGCTGGGTGTTCGGCGAGCTCGAGGGCGAGGACCTCTTGATCGACGCGCGCGGCCGGATCTGGCGCCGCGACGAGTCGCTCGACGACCTGGTATGCGAGGGCGCCCACCTCGATCGCTGGCTCGCCGGCATCGTCGACGCCCTCGGCGTGCTGTACGACGCCGACGGCGAGTTTGCCGACGGCGTGTTCGACGACGACGGCGAGCTCGTGCCGGCGGTCGGTGAGCGCCAGCTGCGCGCGATGCTCAAGCGTGATCCCGGCGCCCCGGGGCCGCGCTGGCGGCTCGCCCACGCCCTGCTGTCGCAGGACCGGATCGACGAGGCCCGCGCTGCGCTCGAAGAGGTCGTGGCCGCCGAGCCTGGCTTTGCCTGGGCATGGCTCGATCTCGCCCGGATCTCCGAGCGGCTCGGCGAGCTGCCCGGCGCGGTCGACGAGGCCCGCGCCGCCGCCGACGCCGCCGCGGGCCACCCGCAGGCCGGCTACTTCCACGCCCAGCTCGCGCGGCTCGCCGGCCGGGCGGGCAACGAACCTATCCGCGCCGCCGCCGCCCGCCGCGCCGCCGATCTCGCGCCCGAGCTCAGGACCGCCCAGCTCGAGGGCGCCCACAGCTCGCTCGCCGAGGGCGATCTCGCCTCCGCGCGCGGCCTGCTCGACCTCTTGCGCGCGGTCTGGCCGCGCGACCTGGCGGTCCTCGACCTCGCCCGCCAGGTCGAGGCCGCCGGCAACTGACGCCCGAGATCCAGCGCAGCGAGCTCACCGATCTGCGGCGGTCAGGCGAACGACGCGCGCGCCGGAACGGGCGCGATGTTCCAGCCCGCCGCATAGTGCAGCTCGATCCCCGCGGTCGTGTAGTTGACCTGGAACCCGGCGGCGAACAGATCGAGCAACGGCGCGCCCGGATCCCGCTCGGGATCGAGAGTTCCGGAATCGACGGCGCGGGCCCACGCGAGCACGAACGTGACCAGCTTCTTCGTGGCGGGCTCGACGCGCTCCCCGCGCTCGCGTGCCGCCGCCCACAGCGCGTCAGCCTCCGCCGCGATCCGCGCGCGGGCGTCGTCAGGCAGCGCCGCGAGTGCGGCCTCTTCGATCACGCGATCGGTCGGTGCCAGCCGCGCACGCTCGGAGGGCCACAGCGGCACGAGGCGCTGGTAGTACGCGCGCAGCCACGCGAGCGCCTCGGGGCTCCACGCCGCGGCACGCCCCCACCGCACCGTGCGCAGCCGGGCGATGACGTCGTCGAACCTCACGGCACACCTCCCGGGGGAGGCACCGGCATCGCGGCACGCTCGCGCGCGATCTGTGCAGCCATCTCCTGGACCTCGGGTGGCATCGCCTGCAGTGCCTCGGGCGAGAATGTACCGCGAACATCCATCGTGCCTTCGACCATCGTACGCAGATACTGACTGCGGACCTCGGGAGGAATCCGATCGAACAGCCTCGGATCGAAGTTTCGCTCGGCGATGCTCGCGAGATCGTGCGCACCTTGCGCGCGGAACGGCCGCATGCCGGCCACCGGGTCGACCGGCTCGAGGATGTTGAGCCCGCTCTCCGCGAGCCGCGCCTCGACATTCTCGTGCGTCATCAGGTTCATGAGCTGTTCGGTCTGTTCGGCGGTGAGCGTGCCCCCTTCCGCACCCCTCCACAGATCCGCGTAGTCCTGGATCGCGACGAATCGGCTCTGCTCCGCGGCTTCGCCCTCGACGGTCGTCAGCGTGTGCTCGTTGTTGAACAGGTGGTCCTTGATCCGCTGAACGACCTCGGGCGGAAGCCTCGTGTTCTCGGCGACGTTCGCGACGTCTCCTGGGTTCGCGCGAATGCCGTCATATGCCGCCTCGGCGGCAGGATCGATCGAATCGACGAACCCGCCACCGCCCGCGTGGCCGCTCGCACCTTCGGTGATACCGGACTCCGCGGGTCGCAAGCCATCCGCGGCGTCTGCCGCGCGCGCACCATCCGCGGCGTCCGCCGCGCGCGCAGCATCCGCGGTCTCCGCGACGCGTGCACCATCCGCGGTCTCCGCGATGCGTGCGGCATCTGCCGCGTCGGCCACGCGCGCGACATCGGCAGTCTCGGCGACGCGGCTCGCCTCGGCAAGCTCGCCGACCCTGCCCGCCGTGCCCGCCGTGCCCGCCGCTTCCGCCTCGCCGGCGCCCGACAACAGCAAGCCGATATCGAACGCACCGCGGCCAACGATCTCGCCGTAGCGTCCCTGCTCGAACGACTGCCGGTACGGGTTCAGCAGGGCGCTGCCGACGTTGCCCCAGTACCTTTCGTTCTCCCTGGCTTCGGCCAGCGGGTTGAACGCGCGGTCCGCCACGTCGCCGAGCGATGCATCGCCGGTCGCCATGTCGATCAGCCCATGCCCGAGGCGAAGCGACTGCCCGACCGGCCCGGGAAGGTGCTCGGCCATGGTCTCGAGCCCGCGCGCCGTGTCGATCGGATGCACGACCGCGTTCGCCACACCGCCGAGCAGCGACGTCGCACCGCCGATGACACCGCCGTCGACCTGGGTGGCGAACGTGACCGCATCCGCGGCACCTTCCGCGAGGGTGCCGAGCACCGGCACGTCCGCGACCCGACTCGCGAGGTCATGCGTACCGTGATCCACCTCGTCCTCGATCCAGTGCACGCCGCTCGTCACGGCCTCTTCCCCGCGCCTGATGTAGCCAGAGGCCGTGTTGCCGAAATCGACACTGGCCTGGTAGGCGTTGACCGCGGTGTCGGCGACCCACGAACCCGCATCCGCTGTAGCACTGGCCGCACGGGAGGCTGCGTCTGTCGTAGCGTCCCACGCCGCGGATGCCCCATCTGTTATCGACTCTAACCATCCCATGTGTCCTCGTACGCTGGGTTGTTGTCTCGGCTGCCACTACTCGCCGAAATGAGAGAACGCCTGCTCAGCGTCGGTCGGCTCGGTCGGGTGCAGCGATCGCAGCCGCAGCGCCTCCTGCGCGACATGCTCGATGGTCCGCGCGATGGTGCGCTCGTCGAGGCGCGCGAGCGGCTGAGTCGCGCGCAGGACCAACCAGCCTTGCTCGATCGCGAGCGCGCTGAGGGCGAGCCGCATGTTGAGCGCGAGCGCATCGCGCAGCCGTGCGCACTCCTCGACGAGCACGGGCGCGAGAACGAGGAGCCAGTCCTCGTCGAACGCCGTGACGCACTCGCCGCGCACGCGCAGCTTCGTATCGCCGACGCGCACGGCGATCACGAGCGATCGGTCGTCGCGCAGCACCACGGGGTATCGCGCGAGCTGAGCCGCCACCTCCGACCACGTCACCACCCCACATGTCTAGCGCAAGCGACCGGCCGTCACCGACGGCCTTTCATGCTGCAAAGTGCCGCAGCGGCCCCGAGAGCTTCGCCCCTCACAGAATTTTGCAGCACTAGCGATTGAACACGGCCTGGTCGGCCGGGATCCCGCGGGCCTCGAGCTCGGCGTAGAACCGCGGCACCGTACCGGTCGCGCCGAACGCGCCGTCCCGGAACTGGAACAGCACGTGGGTCTCGAACGCGGCGTCGCTGACCCCGACGACCTCCTCGATCGACAGCACGCGGATCGTGCCGTCCGACCAGCGCGCGACGTGGATCACGATCTCGAACGCCTGGGCGACCAGCTCGCGGATCGCGAGATCGTTGCCCGGCGCGGTGGCGATGCTCAGGCGCGCCAGCATCGCGATCCGGCCGAGCGCCGCGGCGGCGCCCTCGCCGGTCATCACGACCACCGCGCCGTCGACCGCCGCGCACAGCGCCTGGGCCAGCGCCAGCGCCTCGTTGCCGCGGACCTCGCCGACGATCAGGCGATCGGCCTGGAGCCGCAGCGCGGTCTCCAGCAGCTGGCCGAGGTCGATCGCCAGGTTGCGCCCGTTGCCGGCGCGGGTCTCGAGCTGGACCCACTCGTCGCGCTTGATCGACAGCTCGGCGACGTCCTCGATCGACACCACGCGCTCGCCGGGCGGTGACGCCGCGGCCAGCGCACCCGCCAGCGTGGTCTTGCCCGAGGCGGCCGCGCCGCAGATCAGGATGTTGCGCCGGGCGGACACGCAGGTCGCGAGGAAATCGGCCATGCCGGTCGACAGCGCGTTCTGGCCGACCAGCTCCGCGAGCTGCGGCATCGCCGCCGCCGGCTTCTTGAGCACGATGCAGGCGCCGCGCGCTGCGACCGGCGAGACCGCCGCGGTCAGCCGGGTGCCGTCGCGCATCCGCAGATCGACCACCGGCCGCGTGTCGTCGATCGCAGCGCCGGCCTCGGCGACCAGCCGGCGCACGACCTTCTCGAACACGTCGTCGGACGAGAACGCCTTGCCCGAGCCGCGCAGCACGCCGCCCTTGCCGACCACGACGCGATCGCGCCGGTCGATGATGATCTCGTCGATCTGGTCGTCGGCGAGCAGGTCCTCGAGCGGGCCGAGCGCGAGCGCCTCGTTGAGCGCTTCCTTGATCAGCGTGTCCTGGTCGATGTACTTGGGCAGCTCGCCGCTGGTCTCCAGCGTCTCGACGAGGTCGATCGTCGCGCGCTCGGCGCGCTGCCACAGATCCTCCTCGTGCAGCCGCTCCATCGGGATCTTGTCGAGATCGAGCTTGGCGCGCAGCCGCTCGAGGATGTTCGACTGCAGGTCGAGCATCTTGACGACCTTCGGATCCAGCGGATCGAGGTGCACGCCGCGCCGGCTCGGCAGCGACACCGAGCGGCCGACGACACGCCGCGCTCCCGCACCGACCAGGCCGCGCTTGGCCTTTTCGGGGGTGATCGGCACGACCTGCGCCGGCGATCCGGTGGCCATCGCGGCCCCGGCCATCGCGCTCGGGCCGTTGAGATCGGGCCGCGCGCCCGGCGGGGCCATGGCCCCAGAGGCCGGCATCGCCGGCGCGGGCCCGGATGGCGGCGCCATCATCGGGTTCATCGGGTTCATCGGGTTCATGGGCCCCATCGGCCCCATCGACCCCATCGACCCCATCGACCCCATGGAGTTGAGCGGGCTCAGCGCGCCGCCCATCGGGTTCATCGGCCCGGTGGGCGCCATCGCACCGGCCGGCGCGATCGGGCTCATCGGCCCGCCGGGCGGGGCGCCGGGCGCGCTCGGGGGCACGTCGCCGAGCGGCGGCGCGACCGGCGGGATCGGCTGCATGATCGGCGGCGGCATGGTGCCGCCCGGCCGACCGATCGGCGGCCGCGGCCGGGCATCCGCCGGTGGCGCGGCGATCGCCGGCATGTCGCGCGGCGGAGGAGCATCGCGCGGCGGCGGCATGTCGCGCAGCGCGCCGGGCGCAGGGCGCGGCGGCGCGGGACGAACCGGCGGCGCCACCACCGGCGGCGATGGCGGCCGCTCGTCGACTCCGCCGGTCATCGGCAGCGCGGACGGCGGCATCGGCTGGGCCTCGGTCGGCCGCGGCGGGCGCGCATCCGGAGTCGCGACCGCGCGCTCCGACGGCGGCGCGGCGGTCGGCTCCGACGCGCCGTCGCCCTCCGACGACGCGGCCTCGTCGACGCCGACGATGAAGTCGCCGATGTAGATCTTGTCCGAATCCTTCACCACCAGCGGACTGGTGATCTTGCGGCCGTTGACGTACGTCCCGTTGGTGCTCTTGAGATCGACGATGATGAACTTGCCGTCCTTGAGCACGATGCGCGCATGGCGCTTGGACACGTTGCCCTTGGGCAAGACGATGTCATTGCCTTGCACACGACCGATGGTGACCTCGGGCTTGTTGAACACCATGCGGCGCTGCTCGCCGCCTTTTTCTTGTATGTGGATGGTGAACATTGGCTCCTGAGGTCTCCCGGTAGGCGCCCCTGCGGAACGGTACTAAGCCGCGGTAACCACAGTCAAGTTGGCGACTGCTTATGTCTGCCCCTGCGCGAGCCCAGCGGGGGCATCGGTCGCATCGGATCCCCCACCGGCGGGCCCGAGATGCAACGCCGCCCGCACATCGTCCCACCACAGCGACCAGACTCCCGCGGCCAGCAGTCCCAGCACGGCCGCGACCAGCAGCGCATCGTGCCATCGCGGCCGGACCATGAATGCACGCTAGCATGTCGCCGTCTCACAGGAAATCGCCCCCCAAGGAGGTTCTCGATGCGGTCCCCGATGCGTGGCATCCGTTCGATCTGCATGCTCGGCCTGGCCGCGATCGCCGCCGCCGCCGCGCCCACCGCCGCCGCCCCGAAAAAGAAATATCATTTCGAGCTCACGGCGGTGTCGGCCAAGGCCGACGTCAAGCCCGAGGTCGCCAGGCTGGCAACCCCCCGGATCGACGCCCAGGTGCGCAAGGTGTTCGCCGGCCACCCCCAGCTGGTCGCCAAGCTCGACGGCGCCCCCGACCCCAGGTCGAACGCCGACGCCTACCGCCGGTACCTGACCCAGCACAGCATCGCCGGGGCGTACCTGGTGACCGTCGAGATCACCGAGGCCTCGGAGGTGCTCGAGCCGCTCGACGACAAGACCTCGCAGCGCCTGGTGATCCGGATCGGCATCCACGTGCTGGGCGAGACCGTCCCCGGCCGCACGATGGGGTTCACCGGCGACGGCAAGGCGACGATCAAGCAGGAGGTCGGGCTCAAGCTGCGCGACCGCGATCGCGAGTACACCTGGGACCAGGCCGCCGAGCTCGCGGTCGACGACGCGATGAAGACCGTGTTCCAGCAGCTCGCCGCGCCCACGCCCCGGCGCTGAGCGCTGGCCTCGGCTACTTGACGAAGCTGCCGATCCGGTCGAACCGCAGGCCCTGGACCAGGTTCCAGCCCTGGAACTCGCCGTACGACAGCCAGATGAACAGCGCCTTGCCCTTGATGTTCTCGATCGGGACCGAGCCCCAGTAGCGCGAGTCGTTCGAGTTGCTGCGGTTGTCGCCCATGACGAACACGTGGCCGGGCGGCACGACGTAGTGCATCTGCGGCTCGCACGCCGCGGCGTGCTCCTTGGTCACGACGATCTTGCCAGGCTTCTGGTTGTGGGTGCCCACCGGCAGCCCGTCGGGCTGCGTCGGGCAGCTCGGCGCCGGGAAGCCGGCGCGGTCGAGCATCGGGAAGTCGCGGGCGTCGCCCGACAGCAGGCCGCCCTCGCGGGCGCGCCGCTCGTCGCGCAGCGGCCGGTTCGGGTCGTGGTACGTGTAGTACTCGTGGCCGTCGACTCGCTCGACGTACTCGCTGCAGCTCTGGCTCGACCACTGCAGCGTGTCTTCCTTCTGATCCCGGTACATGCAGCCCTCGCCCAGGACCAGCCGGTTCTCGATCGGCTTGCCGTTGACGTAGACCACGTTGCAGCGGACCTCGACGGTCTCGCCCTCGGTGGCGACCACCCGCTTGATGTAGTCGCGGTCCGGCTCGCACGGCTGGATGAACACGATCACCTCGCCGTGCCTGGGCTTGCGCCACTGGAACAGCTTGTGTGGGGTGACCGACCACGGGTCTATCCGGATGCCGTAGAGGAACTTGTTGACGAAGATGTGGTCGTTGATCTCCAGCGTCGGGTACATCGAGCTCGACGGGATCTTGAACGCCTCGAGCACCACCGCGCGCAGCGCGAGCGCGATCAGGATCGCGGCGACGATCGACTCGATGTAGTCGCGCGTGGTCGACTTGTCGGGGCGCTTGATCACCTCGTCGACCAGCGCGTCGAGCACCGGCAGGCCGTGGCGGACTTTCTGGAGGTCCCCGGCGGTGAGCCCGGCGTCGACCTCCTTGACCGCCACCGCGAGCTCGCCCGACTTGCCGCGCAGGTTGCGCTTGAGCGCGAGCGCCGCCCGCGCCTCGCGCATGAGCAGCTCGGCCTCCTTGCGGACCCGGTGGTCGAGGCTGGCCGCGCGCATCAGTCGACCTTCAGCACGGTCAAGAAGGCTTCCTGCGGGAGCTCGACGGAGCCAACCGACTTCATACGCTTCTTGCCTTCCTTCTGCTTCTCGAGCAGCTTCTTCTTGCGCGTGATGTCGCCACCGTAGCATTTCGCGGTGACGTCCTTGCGGACCGCCTTGACCGTCGTGCGCGCGATCACGCGGCTGCCGATCGCGGCCTGGATCGCGACGTCGAACATCTGGCGCGGCACGACGTCCTTCATCTTGGTGCACAGCTCGACGCCGCGGTGGTACGCGGTGTCGCGGTGCGAGATGATCGACAGCGCATCGACCCGCTCGCCGTTGATCAGCACGTCGAGCCGGATCAGGTCGGCCGCGCGGTACCCGGCGGGCTCGTAGTCCAGGGAGGCGTAGCCCCGCGACATCGTCTTGAGCCGATCGTAGAACCCGAACACGATCTCCGCCAGCGGCATCTCGTAGACCACGCGGACCCGGCCGCCCGGGTCGTAGTGCAGCCCCTTCTGGGTACCGCGGCGCTCCTGGCACAGCTGCATGATCGGCCCGACGTACTCCTGGGGCAGGTGCACGGTGGCGGTGATGATCGGCTCCTCGATCTGGTCGACCTTGCCCTGATCGGGGACCTTGGCCGGGTTGTCGACCTCGATCACGCCCTGGCCCGGGATGGCGATCCGGTAGCGCACGCTCGGCGCGGTGGTGATCAGGTTGAGGTTGAACTCGCGCTCGAGCCGCTCCTGGATGATCTCCATGTGGAGCAGGCCGAGGAACCCGGTGCGGAACCCGAAGCCGAGCGCCGCCGAGGTCTCGGGCTCGTAGGTCACCGACGCGTCATTGAGCACCAGCTTGCCGAGCGCATCCTTGAGGTCCTGGTAGTCGGCGGCGTCGACCGGGAACAGCCCGGCGAACACCATCGGCTTGACCGTCTTGAACCCGGGCAGCGGCTCGGCGGCGGGCTGGTCGGCGTCGGTCACCGTGTCGCCGACCCGGGCGTGGGCGATGTCCTTGATCGACGCCGCGACGATCCCGACCTGGCCGGCCGCGATCTCGTCGACCTCGAGCGGCGCCGGCCGGCGCACCGCGGTCATCGTGCACTCGTAGACCTGATCGGTGGCCCAGAACCGCAGCTTCTGGCCCTTCCGGAGCACGCCCGACATCACGCGGACCAGCACGACCACGCCGCGGAACGAGTCGTACCAGCTGTCGAAGATCAGCGCCGACAGCGGCGCCTCACGGTCGGCGTTCGGCGGCGGGATCCGCTCGACCACCGCCTCGAGCATCTCGTGCACGCCCTCCCCGGTCTTGGCCGACACCAGCAGCGCATGGGACGCGTCGAGCCCGATCGTGTCCTCGATCTGCTGCTTGACGAAGTCCGGCCGCGCGACCGGCAGGTCGATCTTGTTGAGCACCGGGACGATCTCGAGCCGGTTGTCGAGCGCGACGTAGACGTTGGCCAGGGTCTGGGCCTCGACGCCCTGCGCGGCATCGACCACCAGCAGTGCGCCCTCGCACGCGGCCAGCGATCGCGACACCTCGTAGTGGAAGTCGACGTGGCCCGGCGTGTCGATCAGGTGGAACTGGTAGGTCTGCCCGTCGTCGGCCTTGTAATGGAGCTGGACCGACTGGGCCTTGATCGTGATGCCGCGCTCGCGCTCGAGCTCCATGTTGTCGAGCATCTGGGCCTGGGCCTCGCGCGCGGTGACCGCACCACACGCGTCCAGGATCCGATCGGCCAGCGTGGTCTTGCCGTGATCGATGTGGGCGATGATCGAGAAGTTGCGGATCCGCTCCGCGGGAAACGACATGGAGGGGCCGGCCGTACTTAGCGTGATCCGAGCCGCAGGTCGACCTGCCCCGGCAGCTGATCGCGGTACTTCTCGAGCACCAGGTCGATACCCTGCCGGATGTACTCGGCGACCGGGACCTTCGTGCGCTGGTGCAGGGCCTTGAGCTGGCTGTCCTGCTCCGGCGTGATGTACACCGTCGTCGAGATCTTCTTTCGAGACACCGCCCTGTGACCCTACGTGACCATATGCGGCGGGTCAAATGGTCTTCGGAGGTTGCCGCGACCTGGGTCCACGACTACGCTTTCGGGCGATGGCGAAACTCTTGGAACTCGTCGGGTCTTCCCCAGTTCTGGGCTCCGTTCTGGCCGTCCTGGTCCTGGGGGCGTGTCACGGCAAGCAGGAGGACACCACGCCGAAGGCCGACACCGCGGACAGCGGCGTCCCGAAGGTCGATCCCACGCTGTGCGACACCAACGGCAAGAACGTGGTGACGTACGACCTCAACCACGACGGCAAGCCCGACGTGTGGCGGCTGTACAAGACCGAGGACGACGGCGGCACCAAGGTCGAGTGGCTGACCTGCAAGCAGGTCGACTTCGACCACGACGGCCGCAAGGACTGGGTCGTCGCCTACAACCGCAAGGGCAACCCGCTGTACGAGAAGGCCGACTTCGACTACGACGGCAAGTGGGACATGTCGACGGTGTACGACACCAAGACCGGTCTCAAGGCCGAGGTCGAGCGCGACACCGACTTCGACGGCAAGTTCGACGTCAAGGAGATCTACGACTCGGCCGGCCAGCTGACCAGCGTGCGCCGCGATCGCAACGGCGACGGCCAGCCCGATCTGTGGGAGCAGTACAAGGACGGCGTGCTGATCGCGATCCTCTACGACGACGACTTCGACGGCAAGGTCGACCGCCGCGAGGAGATCCCCGGCGCCCGCCCCAAGATCGAGATGCCGACGACGATGGACAGCACGGCGAACGGCGCGCTCGACGCCCCCAAGGCTGCGCCGACGACCGGCACCGGCGCCACCGGCACCAAGCCGGCGGGCGCGACCAAGCCAGCCGCCAAGCCTCCGGTGAAGAAGTAACGTGTCGGTCGTCGACAAACCCTGGGGCCATGAGCTGATCTGGGCGCGGACCGAGCGCTACGTCGGCAAGATCTTGCACATCCGCGCCGGCGAGGCGCTGTCGCTGCAGTACCACCACGTCAAGGACGAGACCATCATGCTGCTGCGCGGCCGGATGCAGCTGGTGTACTTCGCCGACGGCGAGCCGCCCCGCTCGCGCGAGCTGTCGCCCAGCGAGCCGTTCCACATCACGCCCGGCCTGCGCCACCGCATGATCGCGATCGAGGACACCGACGTGCTCGAGGTCTCGACCCCCGAGCTCGACGACGTCGTGCGGCTCGAAGACCGCTACGGCCGCTCCGGCTGACGCGCGGCGGTCATCCCGGGCTTGGCCGGCTCGGCGGGGTCGACCGGCGGGGCCGCCCCGGCCGCCTCGGCGCGACGGCTGGCGATCACCGAGGCGATCACCCCCGCGCCGATCACGCCCGCGATCACCGCGAGCGTGATCGTGTGCGAGACGTCGGCGATGTCGTGGAGGATCAGCTTGACGCCGATCAGGACGAGCAGCACCGCGAGCGCGATCTTGAGGTACTTGAACTTCGCCATCGCGCCGGCGAGCACGAAGTACAGCGAGCGCAACCCCATGATCGCGAAGATGTTCGAGGTGATGATGATGAACGTGTCCTGGCTGACCGCGAGCACCGCCGGGATCGAGTCGAGCGCGAACACGATGTCGGTCAGCTCGATGACCACCAGGCACACCGCGACCGTGGTCAGCGCGCGCCGGCCGTCGATCTGCACCGTGAACTTGCCGCCGTGGTCGCCGTCCACGATCCGGACGAACCGCCGCATCCCGCGGATCGCGAGGCTCTTGTCGTGGTCGCCGTCCTCGTCGTCGCCACCGCGCAGCAGCTTGATGCCCTGCCAGCCGAGGTACGCGCCGAACACGTAGAACACCCAGGTGAAGTGCTTGGCGAGGAAGGCGCCACCGCCGAGCATCGAGATCCGGAAGCCGATCGCGCCGAGGATGCCCCAGAACAGCACGCGGTGCTGGTAGCGGGCCGGCACGTGGAAGCTGCGGAACAGCAGCGACATCACGAAGATGTTGTCGATCGACAGCGCCTGCTCCAGCAGGTAGCCCGAGACGTAGGTGATCGCCGCGTCGCTGCCGCTGCCCGACGGCGCGCCGAACGCGTGGCCCTGAGCGGGTGCGGCGGCCATGTGCGCGCCGAGCCAGGCGTGCTCGTAGATCAGATACACGACGCCGGAGAACGACAGCCCCAGGCAGATCCAGCCGAGGGTCCAGCCCACCGCGCTCCTGAGTGAAGGCTCGGCGGCCCGGCGATGCAGCACCCCGAGATCGAGGAACAGCAGCAGCGCGACCAGCGCGAAGAAACCAAGCCAAAACCAGATCATCGCCGCGAACCCAGACCATGCCGGGTCGGCCCGCGGTTGGCAACTCGGCATCCAGATATCTGCTTACAACGCCGGCCAGGGGCGGGCTCGGCTCGCGGGCTCAGTGCATCGACGCGATCAGCCGCTCGACCTCGCTCGACCGGCGCTCCAGGCCGAGCCGGCTGTACATCATCAGCGCGTCGCGCAGCATGTCCTTGGCGTCGGCGTGGTCACCGATCTCGGCCTTGTAGCGCCCGAACACGAACAGCGCCTTGGCGAGCGCGGCCTCGTTGCCCAGGTTGGCCAGGAGCTCCACCGCCGCACCGAACGCGACCGCCGCGGGGGCCAGCGCGCCGGTCTCGGTGGCCTCCTCATCATGGATGCTCGCCGACAGCACGTCGCCGAGCGTCATGTAGGCCTGGGCCTCGTGCTCGCGCAGGCCGGCCTTCTGGGCGACCGCCAGCGCGCGCTCGGCGAGCTCGCGGGCGGCGATCGCGTTGCCCTGGCTCTTCTCGAGCGCCGCGAGGTGGCGGCAGCACACGCTCTCGAGCCCGAGGTCCTCGACGTCCTCGATGATCTCCAGCGCGTTCTCGAGCCGGCGGCGCGCCTCCTCGAGCTTGTTCTCGGCGAGCGCGACCTCACCGAGGTTGGTCAGGATCAGCGCGCTGAGCGGCAGCGCCCCGATCGCCTCGGCCTCGGGGAGCGCCGCGAGCCAGCCGGCGCGGGCCTCGGACAGCTCGCCGAGCTCGAACGACAGCGCCGCGAGGTTGTTCTGCGCCACGACCTGGCCCCAGCGGTCGCCGGTCGCCTTGCGGATCGCGAGCGCGTCGCGGTGGCACTCGTAGGCCGCCTCGTAGTGGCCGCGGTCCTGGTGGACGTTGCCGAGCCGCGACAGCGAGGTCGCGATCGCGCGCTGGTCAGCATCCTTGGTGTGACGAGCCAGCGCCTCGGTGATCTGGGTCTCGGCCTCGGCGTAGCGCCCCATCATGTGCAGCGCGCGGCCGATGTCGTCGAGCGAGCCCGCCGCGCCGCGGGTGTCGTTGGCGGCGCGGAACAGCTCGAGGCCGCGCTGCAGGTACTCCAGCGCGAGCTTGAGGTCCCCCTTGCGGCGCCACACCCGGCCCATCTTGTTGAACGCCTCGGCGGCGGTCGCCTTGCTCGCCGCGACCCACGACAGCCGCAGCATGCGCTCGAACGCGCCGAGCGCGGCGTCGAAGTCGCCGATCAGCTCGTAGACCGACGCCAGATCGCGCCACAGCTGGATCCGCGCCCCCAGATCGTGCGGGCCGATGCTGTCGAGCGCGCGGTCGAACAGCTGGATCGCGTGCTGGTTGGCGTAGCTGGCGCGCGCGGCCTCGGCGGCCCGCCGGTAGCGCAGCGTTGCCTCGCGCGCCGCGCCGGCGAGCACCAGGTGGCGGGCGACCTCCTCCTGGGCCGCCGCGCTCAGGCCCTCGGGGTGGAGCTCGAGCCAGCGCGCGACCACGGCATGGTAGCCGCGGCGGGTCGCGTCGGGCATCCCGTCGTAGACGACCGACCACAGGTTCGAGCTGGCGAACCGCAGCTCGCGCTCGCCGGCGATCGAGGACTGCGGGACCTCGATCAGCCAGCCGTGTTCGACCAGCCGGCCGATCGCGGTGACCACGGCCTGGCGGCTCTGGTCGTCCGAGCCGGCGATCTGGGCCAGGGTCGGTCCGTCGGGATCGCTGCCGAGCTGGTCGTGGCGCACCAGGGCGAGGATCGCGTCGAACCACGACGTATCGCCCACCGTGGCCGCCATCTCCAGCACGCGGCGCTCCAGCTCCTCCATCACCTTGAGCCGGGCGGCGACCAGGTCGTCGTAGCTGCGCGGCAGCGCGGTCAGCGCCAGCGTCTTGGTGTCGATCCGCCACGCGCCGCCGTCGCGGAAGATGCAGCCGGTCTCCAGCAGCAGCCGGACCAGCTCGAGGATCGTGCGCGGCGAGCCGTTCATCGTGCGGACGTGGGCGGTCAGGATCGCGGGGACGTCGTCGAGCGGCTTGCACAGCTCGCGGAGCAGCTCCTCGGACTCCGCCGGGGTCAACGGGCCGATCTGGATCCGGGCCGGCGCGACCTCGCCCTCGCCGAACGCGGAGTGCCGGCTCGTCAGCTCGGCGGTCGCGGTGCCCAGGATCACCACGCGGTGATCGTGCAGGCCGGCCGCCAGGTAGTGCAGGAAGTTGATGGTATCCGCGCCGCACAGCTCGAGGTTCTCGATCACCACCAGCAGCGGATAGCGCTCGCTCTCGGCGGCGAGGAACCGCTTGAGCGCCATGAACAGGCGGGCCTCGCGCTGCTTGGCGCCCAGGCTCGGCGTGAGCACCGGGCTGTCCTCGAACGGCACCCGCAGCAGGTGCGCGATCAGGTGCGCGACCTCGGTCAGCTTCTCGGAGTCGATGACCTCGGCGAGCTCGGCGGCGAGCTTGTCGCGGCTGACCGCCGGATCCTCGCCCGCGGCGATCTCGAACCGCGCGGTCAGGGCGCGCGCGACCGGGCCGTAGGCGTGGGCGTTCTCGTCGGCGACCCCCTGGAACAAGCGGGTGGTCGGATGGTCGACCCGGACCCGCGCCGCGAGCTCGCTGATGATCCGGCTCTTTCCCATGCCGGGCTCGCCGATCACCACGGCGAAGCCGCCCCCGCCCCCGTGCCCGGTTCGCTCGATCCCCTCGAACGCGCGCGCGGCCACCTGCTGGAGCTCGGCCATCGCGCGGGACCGACCGACGAACCGCGACCGCAGCTCGAACGCCGGCGAGGTGATGATGGTTCGCACGCCCTCGGCGTCGAACTCGGCGGGCTCGAACGGCTGCGAGCGATCCGTGACCTCGGGCGTGCTGATCGGGATGTGACCGCTGCTCCCCGCGGACGACGGCTCGCGCGCGCCGCCGGGAACAAGGCCGGGCCCCGAGAGATCCCACGTCAACGGCATGATCGCTTCCTCATCCCTGTCTCGGCCCCGGTCTCGGCCTGGCGTCGAGGCGCGCGGAAACTAGTGGTTCTCGATCAGCTTGTCAATCGACAATGATCGGCCCCACCGCGAACTACCTGGTGGCGTGCTGGGATACCGGCTCTGCCGCCGGCGGACGCCGCGCGCAACGCTCGGGCAGCGCTGCCTTGTACGCCGCGGTCCGCTGCTGGACCGTCGCCGGCAGCTCGCGCGGCGCCGGCTTGCCGTCCCGGGGATCGCGCAGGAAGTAGTGCAGCGACACCGGGAGGATCGGCTCGCGGTGGGTGGCGATCCGGGCGCAGTTCTCGGCCTCGAGGTCGTCGAGCACCTCGGCGATCACCCTGGCCGTGATCGGCTTCACGTCGTGCATCAGCACGACGCCGCCCTCGTCGTGCTCGATCATCGAGATCACCTTCTTGCGCAGCCGCTTGGCGTCGTGCGCCTTCCAGTCGAGCGTGTCGACCGACCACAGCACCTCGGTCAACCCGAGCTTCTTGAGCCACGCCCGACCGGCCGGGCTGAGCGAGCCATACGGCGGGCGAAACATCCCGATCGGACGGTGGGCCTCGGCCGCGAGCGTGCGGATCGATGCGTCGACCTCGCGCGCCAGCAGGTCGCCGGCGGCGTGCTTCAGGTTGGCGTGGGTCACCGAGTGGCTGCCGACCAGGAAGCCGCCGGCGAGCTCGCGCTGCAGCAGCTCGCGGCCGTTCTCGCCGGGCTTGCCGGCGATCCGCTGGGTGACGATGAAGAACGTCGCCGGGATGTCGTACTTCTCGAGCGCGGCGATCACCGCCGGCGTGGTCTCGGGGTTGGGGCCGTCGTCGAACGTGAACGCGACCACGCCCTTGCGCTCGTCGCCGTCGACCCGGCTCGCCCTGCCGACCACCGGATCGTCGGTCAGCGCCCGCAGACTGCGCGCGTCGGGCGCGGCTGGCGCGGCCGCCGCCGCGACCCGCTGGGGCCGGGCGTCGCTCGCGGCGGTCTCCGGAGGCAGCGGATCGGCGGTCACCGCCGGCCCGCCGGCGGGGGTTTGCGCGGGCTCGGCGTGTGCCGCGGCGACCAGCGCGGTGAGCAACATCCACCCCAGCCGGCGGTGCATCACCCGTCCACCGTAGCATGGCGCCCCGAGCGGCGACGAAATTGATCGATCCCGCACGTCGCGCTGCGCGCGCTGGTGAATACTCCGGGTGTGAAGGTCGTCTCGACCTCGGCTCTCCCGATCGACCTCGCCGGCCAGGTGACCGCGGCGCTGCCCGGCGCCGTGGTCGACGTGCCCACCACCGGCCACGTCGCGATCGACCGGATCGATCTGTCCGACACCGACGCCCTGGTCTGCCTCCTGCTCGACCGGATCGACGCGGCGCTGCTCGCCCGCGCGCCGCGGCTGCGGGTGGTGGCCAACTGCGCGGTCGGCCACGACAACGTCGATCTCGCCGCCGCGACCGCCGCCGGTGTATGTGTCACCAACACGCCGGACGTGCTGACCGAGGCCACCGCCGAGCTGGCGTTCGCGCTGATCCTGGCCTGTGCCCGGCGGCTCGGCGAGGGCGAGCGCCTGGTCCGGTCCGGCGCATGGACCGGGTGGGCGCTCGACCAGCTGCTCGGCGTCGGGCTCACCGGCAAGACGCTCGGGATCATCGGCTACGGCCGGATCGGCCGGGCGCTCGCCCGCCGCGCCCTCGGCTTCGGGATGAACGTCGTGTACGCAGACCCGATGGCGGTGAGGGAGAATGCCGAGCCGGGGGGGCCCGGCCAGCCCGGACATCAGGACAGCGCAGAGCCGGCAGGTGCAGGGCCGCGCGACGCGACGCGCGGAGGGGTGAATGTCGCGGCTTTGCCGCGACAGAGGGGACGGGAACGTCCCCTCTCGATCGACGACGTGTTCGCGTCCGCCGACGCGATCAGCCTGCACTGCCCGCTGACCGCGGAGACCCATCACCTGGTCAACGCCCACCGGCTCGCCCGGATGAAGCCCACCGCGGTCCTGGTCAACACCGCGCGCGGCGGCTGCGTCGACGAGCCGGCGCTGATCGCCGCGCTGCGAGACGGCCGGATCTTCGGGGCGGCGCTCGACGTGTACCCGAAAGAGCCCGAGATCTCCCCGGGCATGCTCGACTGTCCCCGGCTGGTCCTGGCGCCGCACATCGGCTCGGCGACCACCGAGGCGCGCGCCGCGATGGCCCAGCTGTGCGCCGACGCGGTGATCGCCGTGCTGCGCGGTCACCGGCCGCCCAATCTCGTGAATCATGATGTAACGTCCACCGGAAGCTCATGGACCCGCAGGTCCTGATCGTCACCTCCGCCGGAGCGCCGTCCGCCGCCGTCGTGCCCGTGCTCGCGGCGATCGAGGCCGCCGGCATGCGGGTCCGGGCGATCGACGTCGGCGCGGCGGGCGGCGGTGGGACCGGCGTCGCCGACCGGGTGCGGCGCGCGCTGCTCGGTGAGGGCGCCGAGCGCCGGCTGCGCCGCGAGCTCGAGATCAGCCCGCCCGACGCCGCGGTCGTGTTCGATCCCCACGCCGCGCTCGCGCTGACCGTCGCCCGCGATCAGGTCCAGAACCCGGCGCCGGTGATCGCGGTGGTCGGCGAGCTCGAGCCCGCCGCCGAGTGGGCCGAGACCGACGCCGACCGGTTCGTCGCGGTCGACGACCTCGCCGCGGTCGCGCTGGCCGACGCCGGCGTCGAGGGCGACCGCATCCTCGTGGTCGGCGCGATCGGCGAGCGCGCATTCGCCGACGCCGGCCGCGAGGACCGCACCGCGCTGCGCACCCGGTTCAAGCTGGCCGGCAAGGTCGCCCTGGTCGAGGTCGCCGGCCTGGGCGCCGAGCTCACCGGCCAGCTCGCGCTCCAGCTGTCGCTGCTCGACAGCGGCGACGCGATCACCTGGCTGTTCGACGCCGACGGCGACCTCGAGGCCGCCACCGTGCTGCGCCGCCAGGTCCCGAGCCTGGGGCTGCGCGCCAAGCTGTTCGGCGCCACCGCCGACTCCGCGCTGCTGTGGCGCGCCGCCGACGTCCTCGTCGCCCGGCCGCGCTCCGAGGTGATCTCCCGCGTCCTGCTGGTCGGCGGCAAGCTGGTCGCGCTGGTCGACGACAACATCGCCGGCTCGGCGCGCGCCGCCGCGGCCCTCGAGACCCGCAAGCGCGCGGTCGCCGCCAAGGGCCTCCTGCTGCTGGCGTCGGCGCTCGACGCCGCGTTCGGCGGCTCGCCGGCCTCGCCGTCGAGCGACGGCGGCGACAACATCGCCGACATCGTCGCCCTGGTCGCCGGCGACAAGCGCGGCGTGATCGACGAGCGCCGGATCGCCGCCCACGCCGCGACCCGGGATCGCGTGCGCGCCGCGAGCGCCGCCGCGAGCGCCGCCGCCCACGCCGCGGCGATGCCGGGTGACCTCGAGGACCTCGGCGGCGCCCCCGCCGAGCCGACCCAGCCGCCCGACGCCGCCGAGCTCGCCCGGCTGCGCGCCGAGGTCCAGCGCCGGGTCGTCGAGCTCACCCGCTCGATGGCGGCGGCGCGCGACGCGGCGTCCAAGCTCACCGCCGAGGCCGCGGCCGCCCGGGCGCGCAACGCCGAGGACGAGGCCGCGCAGATCGAGCGCCGCGCCGACGCCGAGCGCGCCCGCATGCACGCCCTGCTCGCCGAGCTCGCGACGCTCGACGCCGAGCTCAAGGAGCTCGAGCGCGCCAGCCGGGTCGCCGCCGACGCCACCCGCCGCGTCCCGCCCGAGGCCCACCGGCCGCCCCGCCCAGCCGCCGGCGCGCCGCTCGACGACGAGCTCGATGCGCTCAAGCGCCGCGCCGCGACCTCGCCCGCCGAGCCCCGCGTCGACTCCCGCCCCGGCGCGCGCCCGGCCGGCAAGAAGCCCGCCGCGACCACGCTCGACGACGAGCTCGCGGCGCTCAAGCAGAAGATGGCGTCGGTGCCCCCCAAGAAGAAGCCGTGACCTGGCGCCGCCGCCCCGGCGCGAGTACCACGTCAGTCCGCGAACACCTCGGCGAGCGAATCGGCGGTCAGCACGCGCTCCACGTAGCGGTCGAGCGCTTCCGGTGTCGCAGCTTGCAAGCAAGCCTCCGATGCCGGGTCTAGAGTCTGCAACTTGAACTTGAACATCAGGAGCCGGCGGAGAGTTGCGATCTGACCCTCCGCCAAGCCCTCCTGCCGCCCCTTCTGCATGCCTTCCTCGATGAGCTGTTCGGCGATGGTCATGATGTCCCCCTCGGTGCGCGGGTCCTGGTCTCAGTCCGCGAATACCGCAGCGAGCGAATCGGCGGTCAGCACGCGCTCCACGTAGCGGTCGAGCGCCTCCGGCGTCGCAGCTTGCAAGCAAGCGTCAGATGCCGGGTCTAGAGTCTGCAACTTGAACTTGAACATGAGGAGCCGGCGGAGAGTTGCGATCTGACCCTCCGCCAAGCCCTCCTGCCGTCCCTCCTGCCGCCCCTCCTGCCGTCCCTCCTGCCGCCCCTTCTGCATGCCTTTCTGCATGCCTTCCTCGATGAGCTGTTCGGCGATGGTCATGGCAATCTCCTCGGCGCGCGGTCCTAGCAATCGGATCTTGGCACGCAACGATTCGCGGTGCACCGGATCCACGACCTGGAACATGTACCGGGTCAGCGTGGCGAACGACTCCAAACCATCTGGCCCGGCCAGAAGCTCGACCATCGTCGAGATCCAGGTCCCGAAGCTGTCCAGCAGACGCACAGAATCGCGAGCGTCGCGCAGCAGCCACAGCGCAAGCTTCTGGAACGCCGCCAGCGATCGCGCCTGGAGGTCAGCATCGCTCAGGTAGGTGAGATCCTCGATGAGCAGCGAGAACCGGGGCATGAGGGCTGTCAGCCGGGGCAGCGCCCGCACGGCCGGATCGAGCATGTCCTCCAGCGAGCGCGAGGTTGTCCAGCCATCCCGTGCGTGGCTGACGACCACGGCGATGACCAGTGGCAGCCATGCCTGCGGTTGGTCCTTGCGACAGCGCTCCCAGATCCGGACCTGGTAGGACAGCCCACGCAGCGGCATCGCCGGATCGCCCGTACTCTGGTGCTCCAGCAGGAGATAGATCCACGCCGTCTCGCTGGTTCGCAACCGGGCGGAGAACAGCAGGTCGCTGTGATGATCGACCAGCGCAACATCGACAAACGATGCATTGTCGCGGCTCAGTGTGTCCCACGCGATCGCGTCCCCGGCCTCTGCCGGCAGCAGCGCGCGCAGCAGCGCCGCCGCGGCGGCGGGGCCTTCGAACGCCGTTTTGAACAATGCATCGTGCGGGCGCGCGGTCATGAGCAGCAGCACGACGAGCAAGCAGTGCGCCGGCGGATCCCAGCAGAATCACAGTGGGCTCTGTCCGGAATGTCCAGCCACCGACCGGGCTCGTCCGAGATCCGGACGAAACCCGGACAAGCGACACAGATCGTGCTCGCAACGTGGTCAAGCCGCGACGCCACCGCGCCGGCGGGTGAGCCGAGCCGATGGCTCAGTTCGGCGGCAGGGACGGTGGGGTCGGCGGCGAGGTCGGTTCCGGCGACGTCTGCGCGGGTGGCTGCTGCGGCGGCTCCGGCGGGGCGGATGGCGGCGCGGCCGGCTCCGGGGCCGGTGGCGCGGGCTGCAGCGCCTTGAGCTTGTCCTCCGCCGCCTGGGCGCGCTTCTCCGCGGCATCGGCGCGATCCTGCGCGGCCTTGAACTCGAGCTCCTCCGGGGTCGGCTCCTTGGGTTTCTCGGGCTTCTTCACCAGCGCGAGTTGGAACGTCAGGAGCAAGGTGTTCTGGACCTCGACCTTCTCCTCGCCGCGGGAGAACAGCTGCGGGTCGTGGGTGATCTTGAGGTTGTAGACCAGGCCCATCCACGAGTAGACGTTGAACGTCAGCGAACCCTCGAAGCCGACGCGGGTCAGCGATGTGGCGCTGCGGTGATCCGGATCGTTGTTGACCACGGGCAGGAGCACGCTGAGCCCGGCCTTGTACAGCGCCTTGCCGCCATCGATCTTGCCGGTCCCGCCGCCGAACAGCTCGAAGCCCAGCTGGTGGACGTTGTGCAACTCGGTGAGCTCGACCTCGGGCGTGGCCTTGTCGTCGGAGTTGACCAGCACTCCATCGGCGAACGTGTGCCGCCCGCCGAGGCCTGCCCGCACGGACAGGTCGAGCCAGGTCTCGCGGATCGGCTCGGTGAAGCCACCGACCTGCTCGTCGAGCGTGAACGGGCTGAACACCCCCGCCAGGCGCTGGCGAAAGCCGTTGGTGGTGAGCGCGATCGGCATGCCGCCTGGATCGGCCTCGACCCAGGAGGTCGGGGTGGCGCGGATGTCGGTCGCGGAGAACGCATCGGTCGCGATGGCGAGCCGGCCGTAGAGCCCGAGGTCCGGCGTGAGGAAGTAGCTGTACAGGCCCTCGAGCTTGACGGTGTCGTTGGTCTTGACGAACTCGTCGATCACCGGGGTGCGCGCGAAGCCCTCGTTGATCGTCAGCGAGGTCCGCAGCAGGTGCTGGTCGCGCGCGTAGTCGGCGCCGCCGGTGAGGCCGAGCCCGAACAGCGTCGAGAAGCCGTCGACCTGACCGACGACGCTCGCGTTGTCGGCCAGCGACAGCGTCCCGGTGACCCCGAGAAACGGAGCCCAGCCCTCGACGTCGGTCTTCTCGGCGCCCTTGATGCCATTGCTGGGCACGATCTGCGCCTGCGCGAGCGCGATGCCCGGCGAGCACAGCACAGCCACCCCCACGAGAATGAGTCCCTTCATCGCCTTGCTGTATCACAGCGCGGCCGGTGGCCGTACCCGGGCTCGCGCGCGAGGCCGTCCCACGCGCCGCCTGGCAACCACGGCCCGCGCCGAAGTCCGGCGAATCCACCGCGGTCGATGGTCGGACGCCGCGGCTCGTGCGATGCTGGATCGGCTCGAGCCCGCGCACGGCAGGGTCGGGAACCGAGGAGGGGAGATGACGATCGAACGCAGATCGGTGGTGACGAGCGCGGTGATCGCGGCGCTGGTGTCCGGCTGCGGACCGCAGGCACGGCCGGGCGGCGGCGCGGTCGGCGCGTGCGCGGCCGAGGCGGCGCACTGCACGGCGGCGGCGCAGTGCTGCTCCAACCGCTGCGAGTTCTCGCGCGGCGCGACCGCCGGGGTGTGCACGTCGCCCGCCGAGCTCGACGGGCCGCTCGCGGCGCTGCCGGCGGACCGCAAGCACGCTGACCTGCGGCTCGACCCGCCGGCGGTGCTCGAGGCCAGCGCGGTCGCCGGGCCCGACGGCGGCAGCATCGTGAACGTCCGGTTCGCGGACGACCCGCGCCTGGGCCCGACCGTCGCGCTGGCCAGCGACAACGGGCCACTGGTGCTGCACGATGACGGCACCGCCGGCGACGCGCGGGCCGGCGACCGGATCTACGCGGCGGCGCTGCCGGTCGCGTTCGCGCAGCTGCAGGCCGACGAGCGTCGCGTGCTCGCCGACCTCGCGCGGCGCCACATCACGCAGGTGCCGCAGTTCGACGGGCCCGAGATCGTCGCCGAGCGCAAGATCGACCCGGCGATCGATCCGTCGCGCGTCCACCTGTTCGATCCGGTGCCCGCGTTCGACCCGGCGCGCACGCTGCTGATCACCGACCTCGGCGTGGTCGAGGACCCGGCGCGCACGTTCAACCCGTGCACGCAGGCCGGCACCGCGATGGGCACGTGGACGTTCGGCTACCTCATGTCGCAGATCGCCAACCAGCCGGTGACCGGCGTGGACCCGGCGGACCTCGTGCTCGACTGGCTGCATCAGTGGGACGACACCCAGCTGATCGACGGCAACACGGCGCCGCGGCGCACGGCGATCGACGGCGTGATCGCGCAGTGGCCCAAGGTCGCGGCGACCGGCAAGCTCGACCTCGCGCGCGCGCCGCTCAAGCTGCTCGCGATCGTCAATCGCATCGACCTCGCCGGCAATCCGAGCTACGGCCACGTCGGTGGCGCCGAGGGTCGCTTCGTGTTCGGCGTGCTCGGCCCCGGCTGCGCGACACGGCCGTTCACCGTGATCGTCGAGTACGGCGTGCCGCGGCGGACCTGCTCGTCGCTGCGCCAGTGGGCGCTGGCATGGGAGGCGCTCGATGCCATGACACCCGGCACGACCGCGTACAACGCCGCGCTCGAGGCGCTGACCCAGCAGTTCGCGAGCGCCAGCGCCGATCCGGGCAAGCTCGCCGGCAGCGCGCTCGATCAGCTGCGCAGCGACGAGAACGCGCTGCACGCGCCGGGCGACGAGCAGCCTCAGTGGGAGCTGCGCGAGTTCACCCTGCAGCCGACCGCAGCGGGCGTCCGGCTGCGCGAGGCGACCGTCAAGCAGACGCCCGACGACAAGTTCAACGGTGCGCACGGCGGCGCACGCGCCGGCGACCTCGCGACCTGGATCAACGCCCACCAGCCGGACATCCTGGCCAGCACCCACACGGTGCCCGACGTCCTGCCGTTCCCGCCCGGCGACGGCTTCCTCGGCGCCGCGACCCTGAATTTCTTCAACCCGATCAACGGGATGTTCCAGCACGACTTCTGGACCGCGAGCGGCATCGCGAGCAACGCGGCACGCCACAAGTTCTCGCTCGCGACCTGCAACGGCTGCCACGGCGCCGAGACCGGCACCAGCTTCCTCCACGTCGGGCCGGCGTCGTTCGGCAGCGCGGCGTCGCTGTCGGGCTTCCTCACCGGCGCGACGGTCCCGGACCCGGTGGTCCCGGCGACCAAGTACCACTTCGACGAGCTGGCCGCGCGCGCGGTCAAGCTGGCGCAGTTCGCCGGCGCGGCGTGCAGCCGGCTGCAGCCACCGATCGCGCTGCCGCACGCGGCGTTCCCGCTGCCGCCGCTCGGGGTGCGGCCGGCGCTGCGCGCGCACTGATCAGCCGTGCACGTCCGGGCGACCAGGTAGGTAAATGCAGGAAACGACCTGCATCCGGACCGAGCTCGTCCGAGATCCGGACGAAACCCGGACAACCTGACAACCTGACAACCCCGCGGAGCGTCCGGCGCCGTCCGGCTCAGCCCAGCACGGCCTTGACCAGCGCGGCCGCCCTGGCGTACGGCGCGGCGAACGCGTCGAACTGGTCGCCGGTTCCGCGCACCACGACGCCGCGCGGATTGGAGAACTCGCGGAAGCCCTCGAACCCGTGATGGCGGCCCATGCCGCTCGCGCCGACGCCGCCGAACGCCAGCGAGGGCAGCGCGCCCTGGGCGGCGCAGGCGTTGACCGCGGCGCCGCCCGACGTGACGTTGCCCAGCACGTGATCGACGACCGCGCGGTCGTCGCCGAACACGTAGAGGCCGAGCGGCCGGTCACCCGCGTTGATCCGCTCGATCGCGGCGTCCAGGGTGTCGTACGGCACGACCGGCAGGATCGGCCCGAAGATCTCGTCCTGCATGATCCGGAGGTCGGCCGGCGGATCGACGACCAGCGACATCGGCATCCGGCGCGTCGTGCGGTCGACCCGGCCGTCGCGCTCGAGATCGACGACCGTGCACTGGCGATCGCGCGCCTCCTGCAGCATCTCGCACAGCCGGTCGAGGTGGCGCGGTGAGATGATGCCGGTGCAGTCCGGGCTGCGCGAGTAATCGGACGCGACCCGCTGCACGAACTCGGCCGCCAGGTCGGCGAACCGGCCGAGCTCGCCGCGCGGCACGAGGCAGTAGTCGACCGAGATGCACATCTGCCCGTTCTTGATCGTCTTGGTGGCGATGATGTTCTCGACGTTGACCGCGGTGACCGAGCCCGGGGTCAGCACCGCCGGGCACTTGCCGCCGAGCTCGAGGGTCACCGGCGTCAGGTTGCGCGCCGCGGCCTGCATGACCTGGCGGCCGACGTTGGTGCTGCCGGTGTAGAGCAGGTGGTCCCACGGCAGCTCCGAGAACGCCCGCGCGAGCTCGAGGCCGCCGGTCGCGACGTAGACCAGCGTGGGATCGAACGCGCGGGCGACCATGTCGCGGAGCAGCGCGGCCGAGGCCGGCGTGAACTCGGACGGCTTGACCATCACGCGGTTGCCCGCCGCGAGCATCTCGATCATCGGGCCGACCGAGAGGTCGAACGGGAAGTTCCACGGCACAATGTTGCCGACGACGCCCTTGGGCTGGTACTGGACGTAGGCGGTCGCGCTGCCCATCACTGCGGGATCGACGTCGCGCGGGCTGGGGCGCATCCAGTCCTCGAGCCGCTCGAGCACGTACTTGGCGCGGCCGACCGGCCCCAGCACCTCGATCAGGTCGGACGCCGGCACCGGATGGCAGCCGAAGTCGGCGTTCAGCGCGGCGCTGATCCGCGCGCGGTTGCCGAGCAGCATCTCGATCAGCCGGCCGATCCGCGCCCGCCGCTCGTCGAGGCTGGGCTGGCGGTCGGCGTGGAACGCGGCGCGCTGGGCCTTGAATGCGGCGTGCAGCTCCGCGATCGCCGGTGCGTCGCTGGCGGTGGATGGCGACGAGGCTGAGGTCGAGCTCTCCAGGATGGACATGGGTACCTCCCGATCACGGGGTGGCAGCGAGGCAATCCGAGGTGTACGGCGGCACTCGCCGGACGACGCGGGTCGTCGCGCCGAACATACCGGAGTCCCGGCGACCACCGGGCGCGCCGCGGCGGTTTGCGCGACCCGGCGTCCGGATTGCGCATTCCGGGGCGCGCCCGCGATTCACGACGCGGAGGGCGCGCTGTCACGGACCAGCGCCCGGACCTGCTGGTCGAGCACCTCGATGTTGACCGGCTTGACGAAGTGCCCCGCATAACCGGCGTCGTGCGCGCGCCGGACGTCGCTGTCCTGGCCATATCCGGTCAACGCCAGCGCCGGAGTGCAGGCGGCCGCGGGGAGCTGGCGGGCATGGCGCAGAAAGTCGTAGCCGTCCATCCCGGGGAGCCCGATGTCGGCGACGATCGCGTCGACCCGATCCCGCGCCAGGATCTCGAGCGCCGCCTCGGCGGTCTCCGCGGGCAGGACCACGTAGTCGAGCTGGGACAGCGTCTCGGCGAACATGGTCCGGGTATCGGCGTTGTCCTCGACCAGGAGCAACCGCAGGATGGCGCGCCCCGAGTCGGCGACCTTGCGCGCGGTCGACGCGGCCGAGGGGTCGTACAGCGGCAGCTCGATGACGAACCGGCTGCCGGAGCCGGGACCGTCGCTCTCGGCCCAGACCCGGAAGCCGTGCAGGTCGACGATCGACTTGACGAGCGCCAGGCCGATGCCCAGACCGGGCGCCCGGCGCGCGGCGACCTCGCCCTGCCGGAACATCTCGAAGATGTCCGACAGGCGATCGCGGGCGATGCCCACGCCGGTGTCCTCCACGATCACGCAGCCGCGGCCCTGCGTCGCGGCGACCGAGACCGTGATCCGGCCGCCCTTCGGCGTGAACTTGATCGCGTTGTCGACCAGGTTGATGATCATCTGCTGGATCCGCGTGGCGTCGGCCTCCGCCCACAGCCCCGCCTCGGCCCGGATCTCGAGCGCCACGTCGGCGCGCGCGGCGTCGGCCCGGCAGGTCTCGGCCGCCGACTGCACGACCTCGCCGAGCCGGATCGCCGCGCGCTCGACGGTGAGCTTGCCGCGCATGAGGCGCGACATGTCGAGCAGGTCGTTGACGAACCGGGTCTGCAGCTTGACGTTGCGCTCGATGATCCGCAGCGCGGACCGCGCGCGCGGATCCTCCAGCGTCGGCAGGCGCATCAGGAGATCGATGCTGGCCTGGGTCGCCGCCAGCGGGGTGCGGAGCTCGTGCGACAGCACCGCCATGAACTCGTCCTTCGCGCGGTTGGCGTCCTGCAGCTCGACCATGAGGCGCTCGCGCTCGAGCCCGGCGCACTTGCGATCGGTGACGTCGCGAACCGAGCCGATGACCCGGACCTCGCCGTTGACCTGGAACGCGCGCAGGGCGATCTCGGACCAGAACGCAGAGCCGTCGCCGCGCCGGCTGTGCCAGTCGAACACCTGCGGTCCCTCGGAGATCGCGCGGCGGAACCGCTCGAATGCGTCGCGCTGCGAGTACGGCGGCTCGCCCGGGCTCAGCTCGACCAGGATCGAGCGGCGGACCTCGGCCGCGGCAAGTCCGAACATGGCGCAGCCGCGGTCGTTGACGTCCAGCACCTGCCCGGTGTCGTCGTGGATGAAGATCCCCTCGTTGGTGGCGTTGAACAGCTCCCGGTAGTTGCGCTCACTGGCAGCGAGCGCCTTCTCGGCCCGGACCCGCGGTGAGATGTCGACGCCCACACCCAGGACCATGGGACCATCGGATGAGTCGATGCGCGTGGCGGTCACCAGGTACGGGACGGCGGTGCCGTCCTTGTACAGCAGCGAGGTCTCGAGGAGCTCGAGCTCGCCGCGCTGCATGAGGCGGTACGCGGTCGCGAACGCCCGGTCGCGATCCTCGTCGGTCGC
The DNA here is from genome assembly GCA_036265355.1 of Kofleriaceae bacterium. Taxonomy (GTDB): domain Bacteria; phylum Myxococcota_A; class Polyangia; order Haliangiales; family Haliangiaceae; genus JABFXX01. The sequence goes on from DATAPF010000340.1 coordinate 38,013, forward strand.
CGCGAAGTCCCCCATCCGCTTGGTCTGCAGCTCCTCGGCCGTGTACCCCAGATACTTCTCGGTGTTCCGGTTCCAGCGGCGCAGATGAGAGTGTGAATCGAACAGATAGAAGATACCGGGGAGGGAATCGATGAGACCGTCGGAGAACTGCTTCTCCTGCAGCAGCGCCGCTTCGGCTCGCTTGCGCCCGGTGATGTCGCGCACCACCGCGATCAGGAACCGGACGCTGGTCACCAGGCAGCAGTGCAGGCTGACCTCGACGTCGAACAGCGTGCCGTCGAGCCGGCAGTGTCGCCACTCGAAGTGCTGGGGCGAGCCGGCCAGGGCCGCGTCGACCAGCGCGCGCGCCGTGTCAGCCGACGACGCGCCATCGGGCTGGCGGTCCGGAGAGAACCGGACCGGGGTTTCCCCGAGGATGTTCTGCTTGGTCTTGCATCCGAACATCCGCAGGGTGGCGGGGTTGCAGTCGACGAAGCGCACCCCGTCCATGAGGAAGATCGCGTCCTCCGATGTCTCGAACAGCGTGTCGAGCAAGATCTGGATCCGGGAGAGCGCTTCCTGGACGATCTCCGGCATCCTGACCTCGCCGGCCGGCGGCGCCATGCTCGCAACCGGGTGCACGCCCGGTGCCAGATCGCACCAGATCGCCGCAACCGCGCGCATGCGCCGTGCGGCGGCGGTCGGGGACGGGTCCGGCGCTCGGGCGCTGGCGCCGATCGTGCTCCGGTGCGCCGCGCGGTCATCGCACAAGCACGAGCATCTCGGTCTCCATGACCTCCTCGGCCCAGCGCCGCTTGTAGTCCATCTCCGTGCCGAGGTCGTAGCGGGTCACGTCCTCCTCGCACAGCTCGACGATCTGGTGGTACTGGAGCAATCCACCGATGCCGAGCGCGGCGTGGGTATCGTCGTAGGAGAACTGCAGGCCGCGGTACTCGCCCTCGAACACGGCGCCCAGGATGTAGCCGATGTCGCGGTCGGCCGCGCGCGCGAACAGGATGCGCTGCTGGCCGCGCGCGCAGAGCCGGGGCAGCATGTGGTCGTAGAACGCCCGCATCGGGCCGCTCGAGATCCCGACGCCGTCGCGCGCCTTCCAGCTCATCGCCTCGACCTGCTGGATCCGCGCGTAGAGCGCGGGCGCGGCCTCGGCCGAGGCCTGCCGGATCGATTCGAACGTCACGCCGGCCTGGACCGCGGCGCGCAGCGACTTGCGCAGCGACTTGCGGAGCTCGCGCGACCGGCGGGACAGGAAACCATCGACGCCGCCGTCCAGGCTCGCCACGTAGCGCGCCGTGGGCGTGCCGGTCCGACGCTCCCAGCGCGCCGGCAACGCGTGCTCCAGGGCGCGGCGCTGCGGGCCCCAGCCGGTCAGCCCGGTGATGATCGCAAGCTGCCAGTCGCGGCGGGCCGCCAGGGTCGCGACCACGGCCTCGGCGAGCGGAGCCGGATCGCGGCCGACCAGCGGCGAGGCCAGCCCCCAGGCGAGCTCGACCGGCTCGATGTAGGGAAACCCGGCGGGGTGCACGCCGCGCATCGCCGCGAAGTACCCGCCGGCGCCGCGGTACGACGCCGGTGCCCGGGGCGGCATCAGGGCGGCGGCCGCGGCCAGGATCCACGCACTCGACGAGCAGAACCGATCGATCTCGGGGGTGACGGCGACTTCTCGATCGAAGTCGTCGGCGACTGCCGCGAGGTCGATCGGCTCCACCCGAGCATCGTAGCGTATGGCGCCCGGGCCGCCGTGCCGGGCGATGTGATCTGGCCCCGCGCCCGACGTCTGGCCGCGCTACCGGGCGAAGAATTTGCAATACTGCGCACATGCGTGCGCTCGCAGTGGTGTTTGCCAGCTCGCTGATCGCGTCGGGCTGTGCCGTGAACAGTTACAAGATCCCGCCGGACGAGCTGGCGCGGCTGGCGCGCGTGCCGCCCGAGGCGCGCGGCGAGCACGTCCGGGTGGTCCAGGAGCTCGTCGCCAGCGAGGTCCCGGCGGCGCCGCCGGTCACCCGCGAGACCCAGGTCGTGATCGCGCCGCAGTTCGACGTCGCGGTCGGCGTGCACGGCCCGCGCGCCGGGTTCGGTGGCGGGTTCGGCCGGGGCGTGAACGGCAAGATCGGCGGCCTGGGCAAGGACGGCAAGAGCGCGGCGGTCGCGTTCCTGTTCGCCGCGGCGACCGCGATGGTCACCGCGGCGGTGATCGAGGGCTCGCGGTTCGACGGCTGGGCCCAGCTGCACCCGATGCACCCGGTCCACCTGATCGGCCACGACGGCTCGTACACCGTCGTCCCGCTGGCCTGGCTCGACCCCAGCGCGGTGGCGTGGACCGACACCGCGGTGGTGCGGCCGGCCGAGGGCCCGTGGCGGGAGCTCGAGCGCGCGCCGCTGTCGCGCCAGGGCCTGGCGTACGGCCTGTTCGGCGGCACCGGATCGCTGCGCTCGGCCGACGGCAGCCTCGCGATGGGCCCGGCGTGGACCGTCCAGCTCGGGTACTTCGCGACCCAGCAGATCGGCGTGCTCGCCTCGGCGTTCTTCGGCTGGCGCGACAACCGGCTCGACGCCACGCTGTTCGAGACCCGCTACACCGCGGAGCTCCAGTACCTGCCGCTCCAGCTCGGCATCCTGCACGGCGGCCTGTTCGGCGGCGCCGGCGTGGCCTACCGCTTCGAGGACGCGGCCGCGCTGCCCGATGGCCGGATCGCCGGCAACGACTCCGCCACCCTGGCGCTGACCGGCGGTGCGATGTTCCAGCTCGACATCAACACCCGGCTCGCCCTGACCCTGCGGCTGGGCCTCGCGCAGGCCCACGGCGAGCAGATGCACGACGCGATCTTCGGGATCAGCGTGTACTGACCGGCGCGGCGGACCGCCGGTCGCTCACTTCTGGTACTGGGCCTTCCACTCGTCGTACGGCATGCCGTAGATCACCTCGCGGGCCTCCGGATCGGTGATCTCGACCCCGCGCTCGGCCGCCGCCGCGCGGTACCACTTCGACAGGCAGTTGCGGCAGAACCCGGCCAGGTTCATGACGTCGAGGTTCTGGACGTCGGTGCGGTCGCGAAAGTGCTGGACCAGGCGGCGGAATGCCGCGGCTTCGATCTCGGTGCGGAGGGCTTCAGGGATCGCCGTCATGCGGTGGGTGTAGCGCAGCGCGCGTGGTATGTCAGCGCCGTGGCGGTGACCGAGCTCGTGTCCGGCGGGACCACGTTCCACGTGGTCGGCACCGCGCACGTCTCGGCGCACAGCGTCGACGAGGTTCGCCAGATCATCGCGCAGGTCCGGCCCGACGCGGTGTGCGTCGAGCTCGATCAGCGGCGCCACGACGCGCTGATCCGCGACAGCGCGTTCCGCGATCTCGACGTGCGCGGCGCGGTGCGCGAGGGCCGTGCGCTGTACGTGCTCGTCCAGCTCGCGCTCGCCGCCTACCAGCGCCGGATCGGCGCGCGGCTGGGGATCAAGCCCGGCGCCGAGCTGCTCGCGGCGATCGACGCGGCGGCGGCCGCAGGGATCCCGGTCGAGCTGATCGACCGCGACATCGACATCACGCTCAAGCGGACCTGGCGCAACCTCGGGCTGTGGCGGCGGATCGCGCTGTTCGCCTCGCTGTTCGTCGGCGGCGACCCCGACGACCGGCGATCGAGCGAGCCGATCAACGCGCAGATGATCGAGGACCTCAAGCAGCCCCGCGCGCTGTCCGACATGCTGACCGAGCTCGGTCGCACGGTGCCCGAGATCAAGCAGCCGCTGATCGACGAGCGCGACCAGTACCTGGCGTCGCGGCTCGCCGAGGTCGGCCGCGGCCGGCGCAGCGTGGTGGCGGTGGTCGGCGCCGCCCACGTGCCGGGGATCAGCGCCCAGCTCGGCACACCGATCGACCGCGCGGCCCTCGAGCAGATCCCCCCGCCGTCGCGGCTGTGGCGCGCCCTGCGATGGCTGGTGCCGATCGCGTTCGCCGCCGCCCTGATCCACGGCGGACGCAGCGACCCGGCGCGGCTGGCTGAGATGCTGCGCGCCTGGATCCTGTCGACCGCGATCGGCGCGGCCGGCGGCACGCTGATCGCCGGCGGCTCACCGTGGTCGGTCGCCGCCGCGCTGGTGTCGGCACCGCTGGCCGCGCTCCATCCGTCGCTCACCACCGGCATGGTGGTCGGCCAGGTCGAGGCGTGGCGGCGCCGGCCGACCCTGACCGACCGCGAGCGGCTCGGCGACGACCTCCAGACCCCCGCCGGATTCCGCCGCAACCCGGTGACCCGGATCCTGCTGGTCGCGATCGCGTCGAGCCTGGGCACGGTGCTGGGGTTCTGGGTCGCGGTGGGCTGGCTGGTGCGGCTGCTCTGATCTCTGTCCCGGTCTCTGTCCCGGTCTCTGGCCCGGTCTCTGGCCCGGCCGCGTGGCCGCCGTCATGACCGGCGCGTTTCAGAGAATTTCGTGGCGCCCGCACAGCGGGTTTTTCCGTATGCTCGCCGGATGATGAAGCGACGCGACGCGCTCAAGACGCTCGGTGGGCTCGGGGCCGCGGCCGGCATGGCGAGGTTCCTCCCCGGCTGTAGCGGCGGCGGCGACGGCCCGCACGGCATCACCACGTACGTCTACATGATGATGGAGAATCGCAGCTACGACCACCTGTTCGGAGCGCGCGCGATGGCCCCGGAGAGCAAGCCCGGCGATGGCCTGCCCACGCCGACGACGTTCTCCAACCTCGACCTCAACGGCGTCGCGGTCAGCTCGTTCACTCCCGACAAGAACAGCCTGTGCGCGATCGACCCGCCGCACGACTGGGACGCGGCCCGAGCGGCGTGGAACATGGGCGCCAACGACGGCTTCCTGGCCATCCACCAGACCCGGCACAAGGATGCGACCGCGCAGCAGCCGATGCAGTACCTGGTCCGCAACGACGTGCCTGTGTCATGGGCGCTCGCCGACGCCTACGCGACCTCCGATCGCTGGTTCTGCGCCGTGATGGGCCCGACCCTGCCCAACCGCTACTACTGGCACGCGGGGTCCTCGGAGGGCCGGATGGACAACACCCTGCCGACCGGCGGGCTGAGCGGTCCGTCGATCTTCCACCGGCTCGATGACAAGGGCATCGCGTGGAAGTACTACTACGGCAACGTCGCCGTGGCGTCGCTGTATAACGGCCTCGACGTCAACCGCATGCAGGCGTTCGAGCACTTCCTGGCCGACGCCAAGGCCGGCACGCTGCCGCCGGTCGTGTACATCGACCCGGCGTTCGACAACAACGACGATCATCCGCCGATCCACCCGATCCACGGCCAGGAGCTGATCGCCTCGGTCTACAACGCGCTGGCGACCTCGCCGCAGTGGAAGAACTGCCTGCTGCTGATCACCTACGACGAGAACGGCGGGTTCTTCGATCACGTCTCGCCGCCGACGACCGTCGACGAGCGCGCCGCGCAGGGCTTCAACCAGCTCGGCTTCCGGGTCCCGGCCATCGTCGCCGGACCGTACGTCAAGCAAGGCCACGTCAGCTCGCTGCAGTACGAGCACTGCTCGGGGCTGCGCGAGCTCGAGGCCGCGTTCGATCTCGAGCCGATCAACCAGCGCACGATGGCCGCCCGCGACCTCAGCGACTTCATCGACGCCGACCGCCTGGCGCGCGGCGACTGGGCCAAGCCGATCACGCTGCCGTCGGTCGACCCCGACGACACGACCCTGTGGCCGATGAGCGCGACCTGCATGCCCGGTCCGGACATCTTCCCCATGGCCCGTCACCCGGTGATCGAGTGGGCGGACAGCAACCCGCCGCAGCTCGCCGGCCTGGACCTCCGGCCGCAGGTCGCCGAGTACCGGCGCGCGATCCGGCAGTCGCTGGCGCAGCGCTCGAAGTAGATCGCGCCGGGGGTCGACCGGCGGGCACCGCGCTCCGATCCGGCGCCGCCGCGGCTACACCAGGATGTCGTGCAGCTGGACCCGGGTGAGGTAGCCCTCGAGGATCGCCGCGTTGGCGTCGATCAGCAGGTCGAGCACGACCGTCACCTTGCCGTCGGTGCGGCTCACCGAGCCCGACACCGGGATCTCGGTCCCGCCGAGGTCGAGCACGCCCGAGCACCAGGTTGCACCGTCGGGCAGCGGCGCCGGCGCGCGCAGCGTCAGCTGGGTGCGCGACAGGCCGATCACCTCGGCGATGCCGCCGTCGACCCGGAGCCGGGCGGCGAGCGACGGCGGCGGCTCGACCCGGTAGCCGACCCGCCGGTTGCGAGCGATCAGCTGGTCGAGCGTGTCGTGGACCGGCGCCGACAGCGGCGTCTCGACGGTCTCGAGCACCAGGTCGCGCAGCCGCTTGAGCTCCTTCTGGGTCGAGATCAGATTTCGGCGCATGTCGGCCATCCGGGTCTGATCGCGGTGCATCTTCTCGGCGACCACGCCGAGCAGGTTGACCAGGAAGTGCACGCCGCGCTCCTGGTGCTCGGCGAGGTAGGCCTGCAGCTTGGCCGCGGGCAGCGCCCACACCGTGGAGCCCGGCGAGACCGTCGCGCGGGTCGATCGCGGCAGGGTCGCGAGCGCGCCGAGCTCGCCGATGATCGCCGGCGGCGACAGCCGGAACACCTCGTCGCTGGGCTGCTCGAGCACGACCTCGCCCTGGGTCAGCAGGTACATCGCGTTCGCCGGCTCGCCGACGTCGAACAGCGGCACCGACTCGTCGATCCCGCCCCCCTTCTCGCTACGCTCGATCCCACGGGGGGCTCTGCCCCCCGCCCCGCCGGCGGAGCCGTCGGGGTCCCCACCTCCCTTCTCGCTACGCTCGAAGACCAGCCGGGTGAATAGCCCGCCGATCTCCGCGAGGGCTTCATCGCTGAACCCGCGGAACAGCGGGATCGTGCGCAGATCGGACCCGCTGGGTGGCATGGCGCGACGATAGCGCCGGTCCCCCCGATCCGCTACGGTAGGCCGTTGCGCGATTGGCTCCTCACGCTCGCCGTGTGTGCGTGCGGCAAGGACGCACCTGCATCTTCGCGCGCACAGCACGAGAGCGCTCCCACACAGCGTATCATGGAGGGTTCCGGCTCCGCGGCGCCGCGCGCGTACCCCGACCTCGCCGCCGCGCTGGTCGCGACGATCCCGCGCGACGCCCGCGTGATCGGGTTCGGCGAGCTCCACGCCCGCCGCGATCGCCCCGCGGTGACCTCGACGCTGGCCGCCTTCACCCGCGCGCTGCCCGCGCTCGCCGACCGGCTGTCCGACCTCGTGATCGAGACCTGGCTCGTCGATCCCGGCTGCGGCGCGCCCGCTGTCGACGCGACCGCGCGGATCGAGACCGCGGTCGAGCGCCCCGCCGCCACCCGCTCCGAGATCGCGGAGCTGGCCGACGCCGCGCGCGCCGCTCGCGTCCAGCCCCACGCGATGACGCTGCACTGCGCCGACTACGCCGCGGTCGCGCCGGCGGGCGGCGAGGTCGACGCCGCGGCGATGCTGTCGCTCACCACGCGCGAGCTCCGCCGCATCGTCACCAGCGCCGTCGCCCACCGCGACGAGGAGCCCGGCCACCGGCCGTGGATCGCCGTCTACGGCGGCGCCGTGCACAACAATCGGTTCCCCGAGGCCGGCATCGCCGAGTGGAGCTACGCCCCCGACGCCGACCGCGCGGCCGGCGGGCATTTCGTCGAGATCGACGTCGTCGTCCCCGAGCTCGCCGCCGCCAGCCCCGCCGCCCGGCGCGAGCCGTGGTTCCCGCTCGCCGGCGCGCCGCGCGACCCCGAGCACCCGGTCCTGGTGTGGACCCGCGGCGAGCGCTCGTTCGTCGTGATCTTGCCGCCGGTGTCACCACCGCCCGGCGCACCCGGGCGATGATCGCCGCGCTCGCCATCCGCGTCGGTCAGGCCTGGGCGCTGTGCGCCGCCGTGCAGCTCGCGCTGTGGCTCGTCCAGCAGCGCACCCGCAACGCCGGCATCGTCGACGTCGGCTGGGCGCTCAGCTTCGCGCTGGTCGCCGCCGGGTTCGCCGTCCGCGCCAGCGCGCCGGTCGCCGGCTGGGCGCCGATCGCCGCCGTGGTCTGCGCCTGGAGCCTGCGGCTCGGCGGCCACCTGATCGCCCGCGGCGCCGCGCGGTCCCCCGAGGACGGCCGCTACGCCGACCTGCGGCAGCGCTGGGGCCCGCGCGCCGCCCCGCGGTTGTTCGTGTTCTTCCAGGCCCAGGCCGCGCTGACCGCGCTGCTGTCGACCGCGTTCGCCGTCCCGTTCCTCGCCGCGCCCTGGGACAGCGGCTGGCTGCGCGCGCTCGGCGCCGCGATCGCCGCCGCGGGCCTCCTCGGCGAGGCCGTCGCCGACGCCCAGCTCGCGCGCTGGAAGCGCGACCCGGCCCACCGCGGCCAGGTCTGCAACGCCGGCCTGTGGGCGTGGTCGCGCCACCCCAACTACTTCTTCGAGTGGTGCGTCTGGCTCGGCCACGCCGTCTACGGCCTGGCGTTCCCGTTCCCGTTCAATCTCTTCGGGCTGCTCGGACAGGCGATCATCCTGGCGTCGATCTTCGGGGTCACAGGGATTCCACCGACGGAAAGCCAGGCCCTGCGGAGCAAGGGTGAGGCGTATCGCGAGTACCAGAAACGGGTCTCGCGCTTCGTTCCGCTCCCGCCCAGGCCCAAGCCAGGCCCAGGATGAGGGGAGCGCAGCGTCAGGCCCCGACGCAGCGCGCGCTGGTACCTCAGCACGGCCGCGGCGAGCCACGCAGGCTCGGATGGCTCGATCGCTGCGCAACGAGCCGGGGGTCCAGCGCGTCACCCGCGCTCAGCCGCCGCGGCGGCGCAGGATCCGGTCGGCGTACGCGCGCCAGTCGTCGTCGGCGGCGGCCCCGCCGCCGAGCTCACCGCGCTCGACGAGGTCGGCGACCCAGGCCTGGCGCTCGGCGGTCGCGGCGGCCGACCAGGGAGCGAGGCCGATCTCGCGGACGGTCTCGGCCGCCTCGCACATCTCCTCGGCGCGCCGGCGGCCGTGCTGGACGACGCGCTGGAAGAAGTAGCCGGCCTGGCGCTCCCAGTCGATGCCCGGGAAGGTCTCGGCCAGCGATGCCAGGACGTCGGCCTCGACGCCGTAGGCCCGCGCCGCGGTGAACGCCTCGATCACCATGGCCTCGAGGCCCTTGATCATCACGCTGCGGCACATCTTGGTCGCCGAGGCGACGCCGAGCCGGTCGCTGGCGAGCTGGGCGCAGAAGCCGAGCGCGGTGAGCAGTGGCAGGAGCTCGGCCGCCCGCGCACCGCCGAGCAGCAGTGGCACGCGGATGCGGTACGGCGGCACGGAGGTCATGACCGCGGCCTCGACGTAGGCGCCGCCGGCGCCGTCGATCGCCGCGGCGGCGCGCTGCTTGGCGCCCGGCGACGCGGAGTTGAAGTCGAGGAACCAGGTGCCCCGGCCCACCCCCGGCGCGCAGGCCTCGGCCGCCGGCACGGTCTGGCTCGCGGTGACCGCCGACACGACAAGGTCGGCGCCGCCGGCGAGCGCGGCGTGCGACGCGATCAGCTCGACGCCATGGCGCGCGGCGTGGTCGCGCAGCGGCCGGTCCGCGGCGGTCCCGAGCTTGACGTCGCACGCGGCGACGTGCGCGATGCCGGCCGCGCGCAGGTCCTCGGCGAGGATCCGGCCGACCTCGCCGTAGCCGATCAGGCCGATCCGCCACTGCCGCGGATCGCCGGGCGCGGTCACCGGGCCCCCGGGGCGGTGGCCGGCCACACGTCGCCGGGCACCAGGACCTCGCCGCGCATCAGCAGCCGCGCGGTGCGCAGCAGCGCAGCCCGCCCGACCGCCCCGGCGCCGTCGAGCTCGAGCTCGACGCTGAACTCGCCGGTCGGGTGCTCGACCGACACGGTCTTGACCCGGCCCGGCGGGACGGCCGCGAGACCGCCGGCCACCGTGCCGTCGAGCACGCACGCGGTCGCCACCGTCACCGCGGCCAGCACGCCGATCGCGTCGTGGCAGACGTGCGGGATGAAGCAGCGGGTCGCGATGCTGCCGCCGTGCCGCGGCGCCGCGATCAGGCACATCTTGGGATAGCTCTTCGCGGTGACGTCACCCAGGCCCATCACCGCGCCGCAGCGCAGCCGCAGCGCCTCGAGCTCGGCCTTGAGCGCGGTGTCGGCGTCGAGCGCGGCGACGCTCTCGTCGCCGGTGCGGTCGAGGTCGGCGGCGCGGACCACCACCATCGGCATGCCGTTGTCGATGCAGGTCACGCGCAGCGCGCCGCGGCCGGGGAGCTCGACGGTGTCGGCCGGGTGCCCGGTCGGCAGCAGGCCCGCGCACACCGAGCCCGCGGTGTCGAGGAAGTTGATCAGGATCGGCGCGGCGGTCCCGGGCACGCCGTCGATCCGCGCCGCGCCGTCGTAGCGGATCCGGCCGCCCGGGGTCTGCACGGTGATGTCGCACGCCATGCCGGTGTTGAGCGTGCGGACCCGGAACGTGCTGGTGTCGCCGCGCGGCGCGACCAGGCCGGTCTCGAGCGCGAACGGCACCACGGCGGCGAGCATGTTGCCGCAGTTGGGCGTGGTGTCGACGGTGTCACCCTCGGGCTGGAGCTGGGCGAACAGGAACTCGAGGTCGTCGGGCGCGGCGCCGCGGGCGACGATGCCGGCCTTGCTGGTCAGCGGATGGGCGCCGCCCAGGCCATCGATCTGCCGGCGGTCCGGCGATCCCATCACGGCGAGCAGCACGCGATCGCGGGTGGCTGTGTCGGCCGGCAGGTCGGCGCGGTGGAAGAACGGCCCGCGCGAGGTGCCGCCGCGCAGGAACAGGCACGCAATGGCGCGCTGCGCGGTCATCACGCCACTCTTCGCGCCACTCATCGTGCCCCCGGCACGCGGCGGGTCGCGAGGAACTGCGCGAGCGTCTCGCCGCGGAACCCCGCCACCATCTCGGGGTTCGACACCCCGGTCACCCGGGCGAGCTTCTCGAGGCAGAAGAAGCTCGCACCGTGGTCCATCAGCGCGCGCCAGTCGCGCTCGCGCAGCATCCGGCGCTCGGCGTCGTCGAGCCCGGCCTCGCGCATCGCCTGCTCGGGGTCCTCGGCGAACCGCCGGCGGACCGCCGGCTCGATCAGCGAGTGCAGGAAGCGATTGATCCGCAGCCCCCGCGCGCTTCGCTCCAGATCGAAGATGTAGGGCGCCATGGCCGGAGGATGTCACTCGAACAGCGCGACCGCCATCGCCGTGGTCATCGGCAGGTAGTAGCTGTCGTGCCGCTTGCGGGCGGTCGGGGCGATCGCCCCGCGCATGATCAGCCACATGATGACCTCGGCGCCCTCGTTGCCGCCGAGCCGGCGGAAGTCGTCGATCGTCATCGCCGCCAGGCGCTCCGGGTCGCGGTCGATCAGGTCGAGGAACTCGCGGTCCCACAACTCGTTGTTGAAGCCGGCGCGCTCGCCGATCATCTGGTGCGACAGCCCGCCGGTGCCGACGATCGCGACCCGCAGGTCCTCCGGGTAGGACAGGATCGCCCGGCGCAGGGCCTGCCCGAGCTTGAAGCACCGCCGGGGCGTGGGCATCGGGTCTTGCAGCACGTTGACCACCAGCGGCACGATCTGCCCCGGCCAGTCGGGCTGGCTCGGCCACATCATGGTCAGCGGCGAGTGCAGCCCGTGGTCGAGCGCCACGTCCTGGAAGATCGTCAGATCGAACTCGTCGGCGACCAGCGCGTACGCGAGGTGGCGCGCCAGTGCGGCGTGGCCGCGCAGCGGCGGGATCGGCCGCGGCCCGGTGCCCTCGTCGGCGATCGGGTACGCGTCGCCGACGCCGAGCGCGAACGTCGGATAGCGATCGAAGAAGAACGTGGTCGCGTGGTCGTTGAAGCAGAACACCAGGACGTCGGGCCGCCGGTCCGCGAGCCAGCGCGCGACCGGCTCGTAGCCGGCGAACAGCGGGGCCCAGCTCGGATCCGCCTGCCTGGCCTTGTCGAACGCCATGCCGATCGTGGGCACGTGCGAGGTGCCGATGCCGCCGATGATGGTCGCCACCGTCCGACTGTACCCTGCCCCGCCGGCTGCGAGCGACACCGATCGGGGCGCGCGCAGCCGGCGACGCCGCCTCGGCGAACTTCCTGACAGGGCGCGCGTATCAGATCGATAGCGTCACGCGATTGGCGGTTCAGACGCAGGGCGGCATGGTGCGCATTCAAGGAGACATCACCATGCTCACCATCGGAGATCCCTTTCCGGCCTTCACCGCCAAGGCCGTGGTCAGCCTGGAGCACGGCCACGAGTTCGAGACCCTGTCCGACCGGAGCTACGAGGGCAAGTGGAAGGTCTACTTCTTCTGGCCCAAGGACTTCACGTTCGTGTGCCCGACCGAGATCGCCGCGTTCGGCCAGCTCGAGCGCGAGTTCGCCGACCGCGGCGCTCAGGTGCTCGGCGTGTCGACCGACAGCGAGTACGTCCACCTCGCATGGCGCCAGCAGCACCCCGACCTCCGCGAGCTGCCATTCCCGATGATCGCCGACCTCAAGCGCGAGCTGTCGCACGCGCTCGGCGTGCTCGACAAGCGCGAGGGCGTTGCGCTGCGCGCGACGTTCCTCGTCGACCCCCAGGGCGTGATCCGGTTCGCCTCGGTCAACGACCTGTCGGTCGGCCGCAACCCCGACGAGGTGCTGCGCGTGCTCGACGCGCTGCAGACCGAGCAGCTGTGCCCTTGCAACTGGCGCCGGGGCGAGGCGACGCTGTCGGCGGCGTGACGGATCGCCGCGCGCCGCGTACAGTGCGCGGCGTGCTGCAGCGGATCCTCGATTCCGGCCGGGTGCCCGAGCCAGTGCTGCGCGCCGGGATCCGCGCGGTGTGCGCGCTGCGGCTCTACCAGGAGGGGCGCCGCCCCCCGGGCTACCGGCATGCGCTGGCCGCCGAGCTCCGCCGCAGCGAGATCGCGATCGCGCCCGAGGCCGCCAACGCGCAGCACTACGAGGTGCCGGTCGAGTTCTTCGTCCGCGTGCTCGGGCCGCACCTCAAGTACTCGTGCGCCTACTGGCCGGCTGAGACCGGAGCCGGGGCTGGAGCCGGGGCTGGAATCGACGCGCTCGGCGCGGCCGAGGCCGCGATGCTCGAGCTCACCGCCGCGCGCGCCGGGCTGGCCGATGGCCAGGCGGTGCTCGACCTGGGCTGTGGCTGGGGCTCGCTGACCCTGTGGGCGGCCGCGCGGTTCCCGCGCAGCCGGTTCACCGCGATCTCCAACTCGCGCTCGCAGCGCGATCACATCGCCGAGCAGGCGCGCCGGCGCGGCCTGGCCAACGTCGCGGTCCGGACCGCGGACGTCCGGGCGCTCGAGCTGCCGGCCGGCGCGTTCGATCGCGTGGTGTCGATCGAGATGTTCGAGCACATGCGCAACTACCAGGCCCTGCTGCGCCGGATCGCCGGCTGGCTCGCGCCCGGTGGCGCGCTCTTCGTTCACGTGTTCGCGCACCGCCGCCACGCCTACCCGTTCGAGGACGCCGGCGCGGCCGACTGGATGGCGCGCGAGTTCTTCACCGGCGGGCTCATGCCGTCGGTCGCGCTGTTGCGCCGCTTCCAGGATCACCTGCGCATCGCCGAGGAGTGGCAGCTCGACGGCACCCACTACGCGCGCACCGCCGA